>DATABY010000161.1:0-3417 GCA_036259355.1 Nocardioidaceae bacterium | reverse complement strand
GCCACGTCGGCGCGCAGGTCCTGCGACAACCGCGACCAGGCGGCGGAGCCGACCAGCGCCCGCCGCAACGGCTGCCGGGTCCGCACCCGCGCCTCCGCCCGGGCGGCGCGGCCGAGCTCCACGACCCGGCGCGCCAGCGCCATCTGGTCGGCCAGCTCGGCGTCGACCGCGCTGTCGTCGTGCGAGGGCCAGGGGGCCAGGTGCACCGACTCGGCGGCGCCCGACGTCACCGGCCGTACGACGTCCTGCCACACCCGTTCGGTGATGAAGGGCGTCAGCGGTGCCATCAGCCGGGTCACGACGTCGAGCGTGTCGTGCAGTGTGGCCAGGGCCGCCGGATCGCCGGCCCAGAACCGTCGCCGCGATCGGCGGACGTACCAGTTGGACAGGTCGTCGACGAACTGGCCGATCAGGGAGCCCGCCCGTTGCGTCTCGAAGTTCTCCATCGCCGCCGTCACGTCCCGTACGAGCCGGTGGGTCTCCGAGTGCACCCACCGGTCCAGCACCGGACGGTCGGCCGGAGCAGGCACGTCGGGCCCCGGGGACCAGCCGTTGGTGCGGGCGTACAGCACGTGGAACGCCACGGTGTTCCAGTAGGTGAGCAGCACCTTGCGCACGGTCTCCTGGATGGTGGCGTGGCCGATCCGCCGCGCCGCCCACGGCGACCCGCTCGCCGCCATGAACCAGCGCACAGCGTCGGCGCCGTGCTCCTCCATCAGCGGCATCGGCTCGAGGATGTTGCCCAGGTGCTTGGACATCTTGCGGCCGTCCTCGGCGAGGATGTGCCCCAGGCACAGCACGTTCTCGTACGACGACCGGTCGAACACCAGCGTGCCGACCGCCATCAGCGTGTAGAACCAGCCGCGGGTCTGGTCGATCGCCTCACAGATGTACTGCGCCGGGTAGGCCTGGGCGAACTGGGCCTCCGAGCCGCGGGCATGCGGATAGCCCCACTGCGCGAACGGCATCGACCCGGAGTCGAACCACGCGTCGATGACCTCGGGCACCCGCGTGGCCGTGGCACCGCACGGTGTCGGAACGCCCGCCGGGCGATGGGGGCACGGCAGCGTCACCTCGTCGACGTACGGCCGGTGCGGGTCGAGGGCGCCCTGGTCGGCGCCGGTCAGCTTCGACAGCTCCCGCAGCGATCCCACCACGGTCTGGTGCCCCTTGGCGCAGCGCCAGATCGGCAGCGGGGTTCCCCAGTACCGGTTGCGTGACAGCGCCCAGTCGACGTTGTTGTCCAGCCAGTCGCCGTAGCGGCCCCACTTGATCGTGTCGGGGTACCAGTTGGTGCGCTCGTTCTCCCGCAGCAGCGCGTCCTTGATCAGGGTGGTGCGGATGTACCACGACGGCTGCGCGTAGTACATCAGCGGCGTGTGGCAGCGCCAGCAGTGCGGGTAGGCGTGTTCGTAGGCGACGTGGCGGAACAGCAGGTCGCGTCGCTCCAGGTCCCTCACCAGGTCGGTGTCGGCGTGCTTGAAGAACTGGCCGCCGACCAGCGCCAGGTCCTCCTCGAACCGGCCGTTCGCCTGCACCGGGGTCACCACCGGCAGGCCGTAGGCGCGGCAGACCAGCATGTCGTCCTGGCCGAAGGCGGGGGACTGGTGCACCAGCCCGGTGCCGTCCTCGGTGGTGACGTAGTCGGCCAGCACGACGAAGTGCGCCTCGGCCTGGTTGTGCCCGTCAGATCCCTTCGGGAAGGCGACGAGCTCGAAGGGCCGCTGGTACGTCCACCGCTCCATGTCGCGGGCCGCGACCCGGTCGACGACCTCCCAGCTCTCGCCGAGCGCCTGCTGCACCAGCGGCGCCGCGACCACCAGCTGTTCGGTGCCGTCGGTGGCGACGACGTAGTCGACCTCGGGATGCACCGCGACCGCGGTGTTGGACACCAGGGTCCAGGGTGTGGTCGTCCACACCAACAGCGACGCCTTGCCGGCGTACGGCCCCGATGTCAGGGGAAAGCGCACGTAGACCGACGGGTCGACCACGGTCTCGTATCCCTGCGCCAGCTCGTGGTCGGACAGGCCGGTGCCGCAGCGGGGGCAGTACGGCGCGACCCGGAAGTCCTCGACCAGCAGCCCGGCCCGGTGGATCTGCTTCAGCGCCCACCACACGCTCTCGACGTAGGACGGGTTCATGGTCCAGTACGCCTCGTCGAGGTTGACCCAGTAGCCCATCCGCTCGGTCATCTCGGCGAACGCGCCGACGTGCCGGCGTACGGACTCACGGCACCGCTGGTTGAACTCCGCGATCCCGAACGCCTCGATGTCGGGCTTGCCGGAGAAGCCGAGCTCCTTCTCCACCGCCAGCTCCACGGGAAGCCCGTGGCAGTCCCAGCCGGCCTTGCGGTCCACCCGGTAGCCCTGCATGGTCTTGAACCGGGGGAAGACGTCCTTGAACACACGCGCCTCGACGTGGTGGGTGCCGGGCATCCCGTTGGCCGTGGGCGGTCCTTCGTAGAACGTCCAGCGCGGGGCGTCGCGGGTCTGCTCCAGCGACTTGTCGAACGTGCGCTGCTGTGCCCACAGCTGCAGCACCTCACGCTCGAGCGCGGGCAGATCCACCTGGGGAGCGACCGGGCGGTAGCCCGGTCCGGAGCCGGGGGTGGTCATGTAGGTCTCGTGCTCCTCCATCGCGGCGACCCACCGTGGGCGGGTCTCGGGCGAAGGGACGACGGCGCGTCGGTGACACGCCCCCGCGGTACCACCCTCCTTGACCACAACCGCTCGCCGGTGCCGGCGAGCGGAGGTGACCCGCTCTGGGTCGCCGCAGCCGGGTCTAGTGAGGAGGTGTGTGCGCGGGTGCGCCCCTCCCGTTCTTCCGGCGGCTCCGGGGTGATGTTCACGCGCCCTGCGCACCGCCGGGCTTCCACCGTCCCCGGCTCGCTCGTGGTCGCTCTGCGGCGGCTACTCGGCCCCATCAGCGCCTTGTACGGCGTAGCGAGTCTAGAGGAACGGCCACGCGGAGCACACTCGAGATGTCGGTTCGGTAACGGTCGCGGAACAGATGCACGCCTGTTCGAAAAGTTCGGGTCCGGTTGTTGAAGGGCGTGTTGGGGAGGCATATCCTCTCCGCACCATGTGGTGGTGATCACTCCACATCCAACGTGAAGGGATCGCGCGATGCCGAAGGCACCGGCGAACAAGACTGCCGCCTCCAAGGCGTCGGCCGAGAAGAAGTCCGTGAAGAAGCCCACGGCTTCCCGCAAGACGTCGAGCAGCTCGGCGTCGAAGACCGCCACCAAGCCCGCAGCGCAGAAGACCGCTGCGGCCAGTCGGCCCGCGGCGAAGAAGTCCGCCACCACGAAGAAGGCCGCAGCCAAGAAGGCGCCCACCAAGGCAGCAGCCAAGCCGGCGGCCAAGAAGCCCGCCGCCAAGACTCCAGCGAAGAAGACGACGGCGAAGAAGGCCCCGG
>DATABY010000160.1:0-3318 GCA_036259355.1 Nocardioidaceae bacterium | reverse complement strand
CAGTGCGGCCTGCCCAAGCAGATGGCGCTGGAGCTGTTCAAGCCGTTCGTGATGAAGCGCCTGGTCGACCTCAACCACGCGCAGAACATCAAGAGCGCCAAGCGCATGGTGGAACGGGCCCGTCCGGTGGTGTGGGACGTGCTCGAGGAGGTCATCGCCGAGCACCCGGTGCTGCTCAACCGGGCGCCCACGCTGCACCGGCTGGGCATCCAGGCGTTCGAGCCGCAGCTGATCGAGGGCAAGGCCGTCCAGATCCACCCGCTGGTCTGCACCGCGTTCAACGCCGACTTCGACGGCGACCAGATGGCGGTGCACCTGCCGCTGTCGGCGGAGGCGCAGGCCGAGGCCCGCATCCTGATGCTGTCCACCAACAACATCCTGAAGCCCTCCGACGGGCGTCCGGTGACGATGCCGACCCAGGACATGATCATCGGCATCTTCTTCCTCACGATGGAGCGCGAGGGGCTGGAGGGCGAGGGCCGCGCCTTCTCCTCCGTGGCCGAGGCCGTCATGGCGTTCGACCGCGGCGAGCTGAAGCTGCAGAGCAGGATCAGGCTGCGCCTGCCCGGCGTCATCGTGCCGCCGGCCGGCTACGACGTGCCCGAGGGCTGGGAGCCGGGGCAGCCGCTGCTGCTCGAGACGACGCTCGGCCGGGCGCTGTTCAACGAGGCGCTTCCGGTGGACTACGCCTACGTCAACTACGAGGTGGGCAAGAAGCAGCTGGGCCAGATCGTCAACGACCTGGCCGAGCGCTACCCGAAGGTCGCGGTCGCGAACGCCCTGGACGCGCTCAAGGACACGGGCTTCCACTGGGCCACCCGCTCCGGGGTCACGATCTCGATCGACGACGTGATCAAGCCCGCCGGGAAGCCGGCCATCCTGGACGAGTACGAGAAGCAGGCGTCGAAGGTCCAGCAGCAGTTCGGGCGTGGTCTGATCACCGACGACGAGCGCCGTCAGGAGCTCATCGAGATCTGGACCCAGGCGACCCACGATGTCGCGCGCGACATGGAGGAGTCGTTCGACAAGACCAACCCGATCTACATGATGGTCCACTCCGGGGCCCGCGGGAACATGACGCAGATCCGGCAGATCGCCGGTATGCGTGGTCTCGTGGCGAACCCGCGAGGCGACATCATCCCGCGGCCTATCAAGTCGAACTTCCGTGAGGGCCTCTCCGTGCTCGAGTACTTCATCTCGACGCACGGCGCGCGCAAGGGTCTGGCTGACACCGCGCTGCGGACGGCCGACTCGGGTTACCTCACCCGGCGTCTGGTCGACGTGTCGCAGGACGTCATCATCCGCGAGCCCGACTGCGGCACCGAGCGCGGGTTGATCAAGAAGATCGGACAGCGGCTCGACGACGGGCGCATGGTGCACGCCGAGAACGCCGAGACGGCGGCCTACGCGCGTGCCGCGGCGACCGAGGTCACCCACCCCGACACCGGCGACGTGCTGGTCGAGGCGGGCGGCGACCTGGGCGACGTGAAGATCGCCGAGCTGGTGGCAGCCGGGATCGAGGAGGTCCGGGTACGCTCCGTGCTCACCTGTGACGCCCGTACCGGCGCCTGCGCCAAGTGCTACGGCCGTTCGCTGGCGACGGGCAAGCTCGTCGACATCGGCGAGGCGGTCGGCATCATCGCCGCGCAGTCGATCGGCGAGCCGGGCACCCAGCTGACGATGCGGACCTTCCACACCGGCGGTGTGGCCTCGGCCGACGACATCACCCAGGGTCTGCCCCGTGTGGTCGAGCTGTTCGAGGCGCGCCAGCCCAAGGGCAAGGCGCCGATCTCGGAGGCCGCCGGACGGGTCAAGCTCGAAGAGACCGAGAAGACCCGCAAGATCGTGGTCACGCCCGACGACGGGTCGGACGAGGAGTCCTTCCCGGTGTCGAAGCGGTCCCGGCTGCTCGTCGCCGACGGCGACCACGTCGAGGTCGGCCAGCAGCTGACCGCCGGTACGCCGGACCCGCAGGACGTGCTGCGCGTGCTCGGTGTACGCAAGGCCCAGGAGCACCTGGTCGACGAGGTGCAGCAGGTCTACCGCGTGCAGGGCGTGTCGATCCACGACAAGCACATCGAGATCATCATCCGGCAGATGCTGCGCCGGGTGACCGTGATCGAGTCCGGCGACTCCACGCTGCTGCCCGGTGAGCTCGCCGACCGGGTGCGCTTCGAGGAGGAGAACCGTCGGGTCGTGTCCGAGGGTGGCACCCCCGCCTCCGGCCGCCCGGTGCTGATGGGCATCACCAAGGCGTCGCTGGCCACCGAGTCGTGGCTGTCGGCGGCGTCCTTCCAGGAGACCACCAGGGTGCTCACCGACGCCGCGATCAACGGCAAGTCGGACGCGCTGATGGGTCTGAAGGAGAACGTCATCATCGGCAAGCTGATCCCGGCCGGCACCGGTCTCGAGCGTTACCGCAACGTCCGGGTGGAGCCGACGGAGGAGGCGCGGGCGCAGGCCTACTCGGTGGGGTCGTACGAGTCCTACGACTATGACTTCGGACCGAGCTCCGGCCAGTCGGTGGCGCTGGACGACTTCGACTTCGGGTCGTTCCAGAACTGACCGGCGTACCAGCGCCGCGAGGGGCGGGCACCGGGCAACCGGCGCCCGCCCCTTTGCGTCCGCCCTGCTAGCGTCCGCAGCATGAGCTCGGCGGCGCGGGTGGTGGCGGTCAGCACCGACGACGCGCACCGGTTCAGCAAGCACAACCGGCGCGAGATCACGCTGCGGGCCGGCTTCGGCGTCGAGGGCGACGTGCACGCCGGTGCCATGGTCCGGCACCGGTCGCGCTACCGGCGCGACTCGACCCGGCCGAACCTGCGACAGGTCCACCTCCTCCACGCGGAGCTGTTCGACCAGCTCGCCGCCCAGGGCTACCGCGTCGCGGCGGGGGAGATGGGCGAGAACGTCACCACGCGAGACGTCGACCTCCTCGCCCTGCCGACGGGGGCCCGGCTGCTGCTGGGGGCCGAGGCCGTGGTCGAGCTGACCGGCCTGCGCAACCCCTGCTGGCAGATCGACCGCTTCCAGGGCGGCATGCTCAGGGCCGTCCTGGACCGCGACGAGCGCGGCCGAGTCGTCCGCAAGGCCGGCGTGATGGGCATCGTGGCCCGCGGCGGCGTGGTCCGGCCGGACGACCCCATCGGGCTCGAGCTCCCGACCGGCCCGGCCCGCCGGCTGGCCCCGGTCTGACGCCTCGTCAGGTGAACGCTCCGGCGCCCGTGCGCGCGGCATGCAACACCGGCACGGTTCCCCGAGTACTGGGCGCGGCGCGCGCGAGATGCGCGTGGTCGCGGCCCGCTACGGGTCGCGCCA
>DATABY010000159.1:0-8831 GCA_036259355.1 Nocardioidaceae bacterium | reverse complement strand
GTCCTGGCCGGAGGTGTGGTCCTTGTCCAGCGTCAGACGCACCGACTCGTAGTCGCCGAACTCCTCCAGGATCTGGGCGTCGCTCCAGCCCAGTGCCTTCAGCAGCACGGTGACGTTCTGCTTGCGCTTGCGGTCCAGGCGTACGCCGACCGTGTCGCGCTTGTCGACCTCGAACTCCAGCCAGGCGCCGCGCGAAGGGATGATCTTGGCGGAGTAGATGTCCTTGTCGCTGGTCTTGTCGGCCGAGCGCTCGAAGTACACGCCGGGCGAGCGAACCAGCTGGGACACCACCACACGCTCGGTGCCGTTGATGACGAACGTGCCCTTGTTGGTCATCAGGGGGAAGTCGCCCATGAAGACCGTCTGGCTCTTGATCTCACCGGTCTCGTTGTTCATGAACTCGGCGGTCACGAACAGCGGCGCGGCGTAGGTGACGTCGCGCTCCTTGCACTCCTCGACGGTGTTCTTCGGAGGCTCGAAGCGGTGGTCGCGGAACGAAAGCGACATCGTGCCGGAGAAGTCCTCGATCGGGGAGATCTCCTCGAAGATCTCTTCGAGGCCGGACTTGCTGGAGACGTCGTTGCGCCCCTCAGCCTGGGCGGCGTCGACGCGCTCCCTCCACGGTTCCGAGCCGCTCAGCCAGTCGAAGCTGTCGACCTGGAGGGCGAGGAGGTCAGGAACCTCGAGGGGTTCGTGGATCTTGGCGAAGGAGACACGGCGCTGGTTGGTGGTGCGGTTGTTGCTCTTACTGGCGTTGCGCGAGGCGGCCAACAGGGGTCCTTCCGGGGGCTCACGGACTCATCCCAATGCATACCAAGGTCGCCTACAGCAGAACTGGAGACGATAAGATGGCAGCGCAAAAGAGCAGTCTAGCCCACGGGCCGACCGCTGTCGAGCCGGGATATCGGGAGGACTGCGTCACATCTCACGATGTCGCCCCGCTCTCCCCCGGACCTGACGACTGACGTCGTATGGAACTGTCCGGAAGCATGACCCGCCCGAGGGGGACGCGTCAAGCACCTGCGCCGGGTCGGAGCCTCAGAACGCCTTGATCTCGTCCACCAGCCACCCGCTCTCGCGGGGGACCATCGTGAACACGACGCGGTTCAGGGCGGTGCGTGACTCCTGGCCGGGGGCCTTCGTGGTCTGGTTGACGAACAGCAGGATGTCGGCGCGCTCGCCGCTGGCCTCGACGACGCCGGAGGACAGCACCTCGGCGGACACGGTCGCCTTCGTCTGGGCGGCGACGCCCTCGCTGGCCTTGATGGAGCTGACGTAGTCGGGCGCGTACCTGTCGCTGAGCAGCCTCCGGGCCTCGGCGACGTCCTGCTGCACGGTGTCGTGCTGGAAGCTCAGCAGGGCCTCGGCCGAACGCTCGGCTACGGCCGGTGCCTGGATCACCGCGCTGTGCATGGCGCGGGCCGCCTCCTCCTGGGCGCGGTGCTGGCTCACCTCCCGCCACACCACGAACCCGTCCAGGGCGAGTGCGGCGACCAGCAGGCCGGCCAGCACCGCGAGCACCCAGCTGGGCGGTCCGCCGCGGTCGGGACGCTGCGTCGGTGCGGAGTGGTCCGGCTCGCCCGGGTCGGTGGCCGTCCTGGCGGCCTCCTCCGGGGCCGCGGTGTGCTCCGAAGCGACGGCCGGCTGCGAGGGCTGCTCCGGAGCCACGGTCTCCCGGGAAGCCGATGCCGGGGGCGCGCTGCCGGACGGCCGGGTACGCTCGCCGGCGATACGGCGACGAGTCGGTCGCTTCGACGGGGAATCCATCAGGTCCTTTCTCACTTCGGCTGGAACCCGTTCACCAGCCACTTGCCCTCCTGGCGCACCAGGTTCACCTCCCAGCGGAAGTGCCGGGCCCGGTCGCCCGCGGAGGTGGACACGTCGGCGTCACTGACCACGAGCACCGTGGCGGAGTCCTGGTCGAGCGAGGACACGCCGGTGACCAGCACCTCGCCCTTCGACTGCACCTTCGCACTGCGCATCTGGCTCAGGATGCCCTCGATCGCCTGGCTGAACGACTTCTCGAACTTGTCGGTGAGCAGCGGCCGGACCCGCTTGGTGTAGCCGTCGACCTTGCTCGAGGAGTAGGTGTTGACGTTCGCGGCGAACGACGAGGCCACGCGCTGGACCTCCTTGCGCGCCGCCGACTCCTGGGTGGAGCTAGCGGCGGACGACCCCGGGTCGACGAGTGTCAGGACCACCGCGAACGCGAGCGCGACCAGCAGCGCCGCCGACAGCCCGTAGGACAGGTGGCGCCGGTTCCGTCCCGTCACTGCCGGCCCGCCAGCGGCCCCATCAGGAGCCACTTCCACGAGTCCTTGCCCAGCGCCCGAGCACCGCTCCCGCTGGACACGACGTCAGACATCGGGTCCTCCTCCGCCGAGGTGAGCTTTCCTGTCTTCGGATCGTACGTCGCCACCACAGGGGCGCGGTTCAGCGGCGCAGGGGCGTGCTGGGCCCCCCGGGCGCTGGACTGGGACGCCGGCTCGGCGCAGTGCGCGGCGGTGTTGAGCGGCACCTCGGAGAGGTCCTGCGGAGGTCGCTTGTCGGTCGTCTGGTACCCCTCGGTGCAGACATGGGGCTCGCTGGTCATGATCATCCCGAAGTGGGCGTCGTACAGCCCGGAGACCGGATCCTTGGCGACCACGGTGTAGCCGCCCTCCACCACGTAGGGGTAGAGCACCAGGACCTGCTCGAGGCCGTGCAGGCGCGCCACGGTGATCTCGCCGTTGGTCACGAAGTTGCTGAACATCTGGCTCAGCTTGGCGCGGTTGTCCTCGATGAAGTCGCGCAGCACGTTGGCCGCGGTGCCTCCGCTGTCGATCACCCGGCGGATGTCCTTGTCGCTGCGCACGAGTGTGTCCGACAGCAGCGCCAGGTTCGTCGAGAACGTCCGGATCGCGCTCCCCGAGTCGACCTGCGTCTGCAGCACCGTGCGGCCGTCGCGGATCAGCTGGGCGGTCAGGTCGAAGTGGTTGTCGGCGGTCTCGATGAACGAGTTGGACGTGTCGATGATGCGGCCCATGTCGTCGCCGGTGCCGCCGAAGGCGTCACCCATCTCCTCGACGACCGTGCGCAGATTGTCACGGTCGACCGAGTTGACCATCTCGCTGAGGTTGGTCAGCAGCGTCGTCGTGGGCAGGGGCGTGCGGGTGTCGGCCCGCGGGATCTGCGAGCCCTCCTCCAGGTACGGCTCCCCGGTCCTGGTGGGCTGCAGGTCGACGTACTGCTCGCCGACCGCCGACCGGTTGGCGACGACGGCCTCGACGTCGCGGGGAATCGGGTCGGAGTCGTGGTTGATCCGCATCTGCACGTCGACGCCGTCCTCGGACAGCACCATGTCGTCGACGCGGCCGACCCCGACGCCGCGGTAGGTGACCTCGGCGCCGACGAAGATGCCGCCGGACTGCCCGAAGTTCGCGGTGACCTCGTAGCTCTCGTCGATGAAGTACCGGTCGAGCTGGGCGTACTTGGCACCGACGTAGGAGCACCCGAGCAGGGTGATCATCGCGAACACCACGAGCTGGACCTTGGTGGTGCGGGAGATCATCGGACGGTCACCCCCTGCAGCAGCAGTGCCACGACGTCCGGGTCGTAGCCCAGTCGTGCGGTGTCGGCCGGGCTGGTCGAGACGTTGCCGTGGTACTCCGGGCCGGTGCGGCACAGCACCAGCAGGCAGTCGTCGTCGGAGCCGCCGCCGGAACCACCGGAGCCGCCCTGGCGCTGGCGCCGACGCGGTCGGGTGTTGTCGTCGCTCCCGGACCGCTGCCGGGTGCCGCCCAGGGCGCCGCCGAGCGGGTTGTTGCGGAGGCCGTCCTCGACCTGCCGCCGACGGCGGCGCAGCTCGTTCTCGGCCTGACCGGCCCCGCCGTCGGCGCCGTTCCGGAGATCTTCAAGGTTCTTCTCGATCTCCCCCTGCAGCTGGTCGGCGGGGTTGCTGCCGCCCTTGGGGCCGAGGCCCGGCTGCTGGGCGAGCAGGTGCTGCAGGTCGACGTCGAGCTTGGCGGACAGGTTGGTGAAGTCGCCCTGGTGCAGGTTGCGTGCCTCGGCCGGCGTGGTGCCGACGACGGCGTCCACGAACGGGTAGGTGAGGAACACCTGCATCGCCTTCGGCAGCGACTCGCCCGCGTCGGCGAGCTGGGACAGGATCGGCGCCAGCGACTCCAAGCTGTCGACGGTGTTCTCCTTCGAGGCGCGGATGACCCTGGTGCCCACCTTGCTGAGCCGGCCCAGCGCGTCGAGCATCCTGATCAGGTCGTCGCGCTGCTTGTCCAGCGAGTCGAGTGCACGCGGCATCCGGTCGAGCGCCTGCGTGATGCTCGAGGTCTGCTCCTTTGCCGACTTCGACAGCCGGTTCAGGGCCTCGATCGCCCGGATGATGTCGTGCTTGTTGGAGTCGAGCTGACCCATGAACTCGTCGAGCTGGCTCAGCAGGCTCTTGATGCCGCCCTCGTTGCCGGCGAGAACGTTGTTGAGCTCCTGCGTGATCGTCTTCAGCTGCGCGACGCCGCCGCCGTTGAGCAGCAGCGACAGGGCACCGAGCACCTCCTCGACCTCGGGGTTGCGTCCGCTGCGCTCGAGCGGGATCTCCTCGCCGTCCTCGAGCCGGCCGGTGGCGGTGCCGTCGGCCGGCGGGGACAGCGACACGAACTTCTCCCCCAGCAGGCTGGTCTGCCGGATCTTGGCCACCGCGTTGTCCGGCAGCCTGACGTCGCCCCTGATCGCGAGCTCCACCTCGGCGGTGTAGCCCTGGACCGAGATGTCCTCGATCTTCCCCACGGTCACGTCGGAGACCTTGACCGCCGACTGCGGCACGAGGTCCATCACGTCGTCGAAGTAGACGGTGACGGTGTAGGGCTCGTCACCGAGGTCGGCGCCGCCGGGCAGCGGCATCTTGTAGATGGAGAAGTCACATCCGCCGAGGAGCACGGCCGCGCAGGTGGCCAGCGCGGCGGCGCGCACGGGTCGCCTGTTCATCGGTCACCTCCGTCGAGGATTCCGCCGAGCGTCTTGTCGACCCGCTCCACGTCGACCGCCCGGTCCGAGCCCCGGGCGCCGAAGGGGCTGCTGCGCGGCCTGGGCAGCCCGTCCAGGGCGCCCACCGCATCCTGGATGGCGCCGCAGGCCCGGCCGGAGTCGTCGGCCTCGTTGACCAGCGTGCACAGGAACAGCGCGGGGTCGTGCTCGAGCTGCGCGACGTTCTCGCCGAAGTTGCTGCGCTGGTCGAGCGTGCCGGTCAGCGGGTTGTAGGCGACGGCCAGGTTGTTCAGCGCCAGCGGTGCGACGTCCATGATCTCCTTGAGCGCCTCGCGTTGCTTGACCAGGACGCCGGATATCTCGGTGAGCCCGTTGACGTTCTCCTTGATCAGGCGCCGGTTGCTCCGCACGAACGTGGTGATGTCGTCCATCGCCCGTCCGAGGTTGCTCAGCGCGCCGGCGAGGTCGTCGCGCTCGCCCTCCAGGAACTCCGACATCTGGGCGAGGTTGCGGTTGAAGGAGCGGACGTTCTGGTCGTTCTCCCGCAGCACCGCGGTGAACCGGGCCAGCTGCCGGAGGCTGGCGAACATCTCCTCCTTGTTGTTGTCCAACGTGCCGGTGAACCGGCTCAGGTCGGTGATCGTCTGGTGGAACTGCTTGCCCTGACCGTCGAAGTTCTTCGCGGTGGCGTTGAGCAGCCGGGACAGCGAGCCGTTCTTGTTCGCGCCCTTGGGACCGAGCGCCACGTTGAGGTCGTTGAGACTCTGGTAGATCTGGTCGAGCTCGAGCGGCTCGGCCGTCCGGTCCTGGCCGAGCGTGGCCTCGTCGGGGAGGGTCGGACCGCCGTTGTAGGCCGGCGTGAGCTGGACGAACCGGTCGCCCACGACCGAGGGGCTGATGATCACGGCCTTGGCGTCGGCGGGCACGTCGGTCGCGGCGTCGTACCACAGCCGGACCTTGACCTGCGTGCCCTGCGGGTCGACGCTCTCGACCTTGCCGACCGGCACGCCGAGGATCTTGACCTCCGAGCCCTCGTACAGCGCGATGGTCCGTGGGAACGTCGCCGTGAGGTACTTCTTGTCCTCGCTCGGCCACATCACGATGACCATGGCGGCCAGCAGCGCCACCACGGCGACGGCCGCGACCGTGCGCATCACTCCGGAGAAACGATCGAGCATCGGCATCCTCGTCATCGTCCCTGTCCCGAGGGCCCGGACAGGTTCGGCAGTCCTTGCCGGAGGGTCCCCTCGAGGTTGGGTGCGGGCGGGAAGTTCTGGATGAAGGTGTCGAACCAGGGCCCGTTGCCGAGCGTGTTGGCGAACACCCGGTAGAACGGCGCCATCAGCCGAAGGCTGTTGTCGAGGTTCTCCTGGTTCTTGCGCAGTACGTCGAGCACGCTGTCGAGCTGACGCAGCGCCGGCTTGAGGTCCGCACGTGTCTCGGCGACCAACGTGGAGATCTCCTGCGACAGCGTCTGTGTCGTCACCAGCAGCCGGTGGATGGCCTCGCGGCGCTCGTAGACGGCGCGGAACAGCAGCTGACCGTCCGCGAACAGCTTCGAGAGCTCCTGGTCGCGGTTGGCGAGCACCCGGGTGACCTTCTCGGCGTTCTGCAGCAGGGTGTTGAGCTCAGCGTCGCGGCTCGCGACCGTCTTGGACAGCCGGGAGAGCCCGCGCAGCGAGGCCCGGACCTCCTCGGGAGTGTCCTTCATCAGTGCGGCCATCGTGTCCAGCGAGTCGGACAGCCGGCCGGTGTCGATCCGTTCGGTGGTGTCGGCCAGACCGCTGAAGGCCTCCACGACGTCGTACGGCGCCGTGGTACGCGCCACCGGGATCGTCGACTCGGCGTCCAGCTGTCCGGACCCGGCCGGGTTGACGTCGAGGTACATGGAGCCCAGCAGCGTCTTGACCCTGATGTCGATCTCGGTCTGGCTGCCGAACTCGGCGCCGCGGTCGACCTGGAACTCGACCAGCACGCGGTTGCCGTCGAGGGTGATCTCGCGGACCTGGCCGACCCGGACCCCGGCGATGCGCACCTCGTCGTTGGCCTTCAGCCCACCGGCCTCCTCGAAGGCGGCGTAGTAGGTGTCGCCGCCACCGATCAGCGGCAGGTCCTCGGCCCGGAACGCGGCCATCATCAGCACCGCGATGACCGCGAGGCTGACCGCGCCGATGATCGCGGGGTTTCTCTCTCTGAACGGGGTCATCCGAGCGAACACCTCGGGGAGTTGACGTCGTAGTTGACCCGCATGATGCGGTTGATGCCGGGCACCTTCACGCCGCCCTGGAAGTTGCAGATGTAGAAGTTGAACCAGCTGCCGTAGGTCGCCGTGCGGCCCACCTTCTTGAGCTTCAGCGGCAGGATCTGCAGGCTCTTGTCGAGGAGCTCCTTGCCGTCGTCGAGGACCCTGGTCACCCGGCGCAGCTGCTCGATGTCGGCCACCAGGGCGGGCCTGGTGTCCACCAGCAGGTCGGAGGTCTCGCTGGAGAGCTGGCTCACCGCGTCCAGCGAGTCCAGGATCGGCTTGCGGTCCTGAGCCAGCCCGGAGACGAACTGCTGCAGCTCGATGATCAGCGAGGAGAGCTCGTCGTCGCGGCGGCTCAGGGTCGTGAGCACGTCGTTGAGGTTGTCGATCAGCTCCCCGATCACACGGTCACGGTTGGCGATCGTGTTGGTGACGCTGGCGGTGCTCGCGAGCAGGCTCTCCATCGTGCCGCCCTCGCCCTGGAACACCCGCACGATCTTGTACGACAGCTTGTTGATGTCCTCGGGGGAGAGCGCCTGGAACAGCGGCTTGAAGCCGTTGAAGAGCACGGTCAGGTCGAGCGCCGGCGCGGTCCGGCTCAAGGGGATGGTGGCGCCCTCCTCGAGAACGCCCGACGCCCCCGCCCCGGGTGTGAGCGCGATGTAGCGCTGGCCCACCAGGTTGCGGTATCGGATGATCGCCTCGGTGCTCTGGTCGAGCGCCATCTCGGCGTCGACGCTGAACGCCACCCGGGCGAGGTCGCGGTTCTCGATCGCGATCTCGTCGACCGTGCCCACCTTCACGCCGGCGACCCGGACGTCGTCACCGGTGTTGACGCCGGTCACGTCGGTGAACACCGCTTCGTACTGCTTCTTCTCGCCGAACCCGATGTTGCCGATGGTCACGACCAGCACGCTCGTGGCCAGTGTCGTGACGACCATGAAGATGACGAGCTTGACGGCGGCGGACATCGTCTTGGCGTCGAGGATCCTCATCGCACGCTCACCTCGTTTCCGCGAGCGACCGGGCCCAGCAGCAGGGTGGCCACGTCAGGCACCCGGTCGGCAGGCACGTTCAGCACCGGTGCGGCCAGCGCGTCGACCACACGCTGCTCCGCCGCGGTACCGGCCCAGCCGCTGGTCACCGGCGCGCCCGTGCCACCGGCGAACCCCGGTGCCGTGCGGTACTTGCCGTGGGAGCCGTCGATGCCGTCGTCGGACTCCCGGTTCTTCATGAAGGCCGGCTGCGGCGCAGGGTTTGCCTGGGAGTACGGAGGGCTGGGCAGCGTCGTGCATGTCGGGCCGTAGTCGGCGCCGTACTCTGGCTCGTCGGCCGGGCCGTAGCCGGTGGGCTGGTGCGGGATCGTCTCCAGCATGATGTGCAGGGTGTGGCCGCGGTAGGACTCGTTCATCCGGGGGATCCAGTTCGACATCCCTTGCAGCAGGCATGGGTACTCCGGGGAGTACTTCTCCAGCAGCGCCAGCGTCGGCACCGACACCTCACCCAGCCGGATGATGTTGTCCTCGTTGACCTCCAGGAAGTCCCGGGCCGTGTCGGAGAACCTCGCCACGTCGGCGAACAACGCCCTCAGCTCCTGCTCCTTCTCCAC
>DATABY010000158.1:0-52462 GCA_036259355.1 Nocardioidaceae bacterium | reverse complement strand
GGTGAAGGCCATCAGGAACGGCACGATGTAGAGGCCCCGAGCCAGCAGCCACGACTCCCATGCCGTGCGCATCGGCTTCCCACCGGAGATGCCGGACGCCGCGAACGAGGCGAGCGCGATCGGCGGCGTGACGTTGGCGTCCTGGCTGACCCAGAACACGATGAGGTGCGCGACCAGCAGGGAGACGCCCATCTCGGTCAACGCGGGCGCGGCGAGGATCGCCACCATGATGTAGGAGGAGGTGACGGTCAGGCCGGCACCGAGGATCCAGGACACCAGCGTGACGAGGACGAGCGCGGCGAGCAGGTTGCCGCCGGAGATGTCGACGATGAGGTCGGAGAACCGCAGGCCCAGGCCGGTTAGGTCGACGACCCCGATGACGATGCCGATCGTCCCCACGACGGCGCCCACCGTGAGCGACGCCACCGCACCGCTGCGCAGGGCGGCGACGATGTCGCGGATGCCCATGCGGTGGCCGCGGTAGGGCACGAGCACGCCGATGACGATCACCGCCATGACTGCCCAGAAGCCCGCGAACGCCGGGCTGAAGCGCATGACCACGAGCGTGAACAGCAGCGCCAGAGGGATCAGGAAGTACCAGCCCTGCTTCAGCACCTTCTTCCAGTCGGGCAGATCCGAGGCGGGGAGCCCCTGCAGGTTGCGCCTCAGCGCCTGGAAGTCCACGAGCAGGTAGACCGAGAGGAAGTACAGCAGGGCGGGGACGATCGAGACCAGCACGATCGTCGTGTACGACGTCTGCGTGAACTCCGCGATGAGGAATGCCCCGGCACCCATGACCGGCGGGAGCATCTGCCCCCCGACGGAGGACGCGGCCTCCACACCCCCGGAGAACTCCCTGCTGTAGCCCACGCGGCGCATGAGCGGGATGGTGAACGTGCCGGTGGTCATCACGTTGGCGACCGGGCTGCCGTTGACCGAGCCCATGATGGCGCTGACCATGACGGCCACCTTG
The DNA here is from genome assembly GCA_036259355.1 of Nocardioidaceae bacterium. Classification (GTDB taxonomy): domain Bacteria; phylum Actinomycetota; class Actinomycetes; order Propionibacteriales; family Nocardioidaceae; genus JALZDI01. The sequence continues at coordinate 51,489 of DATABY010000158.1, read as the reverse complement.
GCCGGGCCGCCGCGCGTCTTCCCCGCGATGGCGAACGGGAGGTCGACGAAGAACTGGCCCGCCCCGCTCTTCTGCATGAACGCGCCGAAGACGATGAAGATGAAGACGTAGGTGGCGAAGATGTCCGCGACCGACCCGAAGATGCCGTTGAACGACCCGTACGCGTTCGACAGGAACCGATCGATCTCGTAACCGCCGTGCGCGAAGATGCCCGGCATCTGCGGGCCGTAGTAGGAGTAGACGATGACCACGATGCCGATGCCGGTGAGCATCCATCCCACGACCCGCCGGGTCATCTCCAGGGAGAGGATCACCGCCAACGCACCCATCACGACCTCGGCCTGGGTCAGGACGCCGCCGCGCGACACGATCGCGGGGTACTGGAACACGAAGTAGCAGGCCAGCACCGCCACCACGGCGGAGAGCGCGATGTCCCATACCGGTACCCGCTGGTCACCCTCCTGGCGGCTGCGCGTGCGCAACGGGTACAGCAGGAAGATCAGCACACCGGCGAAGCCCCAGTAGAAGCCGCGGTGCGCCTGCGGTGACGTGATGCCGAACTGTGCCGTGAACAGGTAGTACGCCGAGTACGAGACGGCGATCGCCGAGGTGACCTTGCCGATGATCCCGCCCAGCTCGCGGTGGGGGTGCACCGCGTCCGTGGGTGCGTCGTCGGAGCGGTGCGGGGCGCTCACCGCAGCGTCGTCGTCCTCGGGTCGTCTCGACTCTGCCACCGTGGTCTCCTCGGCGTCCTGACCGCCGCCGCGGTCCGGGCGGGACCGGGCTCTGCGCTGTTGCTCGTGCGACTACTCCGGACGGAGCTCCTGCGGGACCTCCACGCCGGCCTGTTCGAAGTACTCCATCGCCCCGGGGTGCACCGGCGCGAACGCGTGCTCGATGTTCTCCGGCGCGATGTCGCCGGCCGACGGGTGCGCGCCCTCGAGCTGGTCGACGTTCTCGTGGACGACGCGAGTCACCTCGCGCACGAACTCGGGGTCGGCGTCGGCGTGCATCGCCAGCGTGTTCCACGTACCCAGTGTCTGCACCGGCTCGTCCTGGCCCTGGTAGGTCCCCGCGGGGATCTCGAACTCGATGTAGTAGGGGTACTTGTCGGTGATCTTCTTGACCTCCGCGTCGCTGAACGAGACCAGCTGGAGGTCCTCGCTGGAGGCCAGGTCCTGGATCGAGGAGACGCCGGGGCCGACCACCCACGAACCGGCGTCGAGCTGGTTGTTGCGGATCGCTGTCGTCTGGTCGTCGAACGGCAGCCGCTGGGTGTCACCGAAGTCGTCGTAGCTCATGCCCAGCGTCTGGGTCACCTGGCGCGTGAACAGCTCGGTCGCGCTACCGGCGTCGCCCACGGAGACGTTCTTGCCGGCGAGGTCGGAGAAGCTCTTGATCCCGCGGTCCTGTGTCGTGGCGATCTGCAGCACGTTCACGTACATCATCGAGATGGTCCGGATGTCCGCGGGCTCCTGGAAGTCGCCCTCGCCGTTGATTGCGTTGTAGACCGCGTCGTTCTGCGCCATCGCGAGCTCGACGTCTTGGTTCGCCAGCAGCTGCAGGTTCTCGACGGAGCCCCCCGTGGTCTCGGCAGTCGCGTTGTTGATCCCGTCGATCTGGTTGGCCAGCACGCTGCCCATGGCCCCGCCGATCGGGTAGTAGGCGCCACCCGTGCCGCCGGTGGCGATCGAGACGAACTCCGGGGTGCCACCCTCTCCGGTGCTGCTCGGCCCCCCGCCGCAGGCGGCGACCGACAGCGCACTGGCCATGACCACGGCGCCGACTCGCAGAAGTTTCCGTGTCGTCATCGTCTGCAACCCTCTCTGCTCGGAGTGACAGCAACATGTCACACATCACATCGGTGTGTCCAGCGTCACAGCCGCCGGCTCCCATATTGCGGTCAGCTGTCGCTGCGGACGGGGTTGGTGAGGACGCCGACGCCGGGGATACGGCACTCGACGACGTCCCCGGGCCGGATGTGCACGGCTCCCGGCGTGCCGGTCGAGATGATGTCGCCCGGGTGCAGCGGCATGACCTTGCTGTGGAAGCTGATCAGGTAGGCGGGGTCGTAGCGCATGTGCGAGACCGTGTTCGTGCGGTGCGCCCTGCCGTTGATGACCGTGGAAACCTCCACGTCGGCCAGAGAGCCCGCCGTTCCCACCGCCTCCTCCAGGGGCACGATCTCGGGACCGAAGGAGAAGAACCCGGGGAAGTTCTTGGATCGGGTGAGGAACCGGGGGTTGCGCTCCAGGATGTCCTCCGCCGTCTGGTCGAGGACCGGGCACACGCCGGCAAGGTAGGACAGAGCGTCCTCGGGTTCGACGTTGCGGCAGTACTGGCCGATCACCACGCCGAGCTCGGCCTCCGCCGTCGTGCGCTCGCTCTGCGTGGGGATGGGGATCTCCTCGTTCGGCCCGATCACGGTGTGGTCGCCCTTGATGAACGAGGCCGGCTCGTCCGGGACGCTCTCGGTGAGGTCGCCGGCGTGCTCGACGTAGTTCAGCCCGATGCCCCAGATCAGGCGGGGGTGCCGGTACGGCGCACCGAACGTCACCTCGTCGGGGGATCTGAAGACGTCCGCCGGGGCTTGCGCCGCGGCCTCCTCCACGCGGCCCAGCAGACCCGTGGTCAGCACCGCGAGGAGGTCACCGGAGAAGGAGGGGATCAGGTCTCGCACCAGCGCAACCCCCCGGTCGGCCAGCACCACGGCCGGTGCCTCGTCGGAGTCGGAACGGACGCAGGCGAGGTGCATGTCAGGGGACCTTTCTGGTGAGAGCGAACCGGCTCAGAAGCTGCGGACCATTCCGCCGTCGCAACGGATCTGCTCCCCGGTGACGTAGGAGGCGGCCGGGCTGGACAGGAAGGCGACGACGGCGGCGAACTCCTCGGGCGTGCCGTACCGTCCGGCAGGGATGCCGGCCTCGGATCGGGCGCGGGCCTCCTCCGCGGTCACACCGCTCCGCTCCGCGGCGCCACGGTCGAGCGCGGCCACCCGGTCGGTGGAGATGCGCCCGGGCAGGACCATGTTGACCGTGACGCCGTCCCGCGCGACCTCGGCGGCCAGCGACTTCAGGTACGCCGCGAGGCCGGCGCGCCCGATATTGGACAATGCGAGTGGCTCGATCGGCTGTTGCACTCCGCTGGACCCGATGGCGGTCACCCGCCCCCACCTGCGCTCGCGCATCCCGGGGAGCACGGCTGCAACGAGGCGTTGGTGCTGCAGGAGCAGCTGGTGCATCGCGGCCACGAGCTGGTCGTCGGTCACCTCGGTCGCGGTGCCGGGAACGGGTCCACCACTGTTGAGCACGACGATGTCGACCGGTCCGAAGTGCTGCTCGGCCTGCTCCACGAGCGTCCTGGGGGCGCGCGGATCCTCGAGGTCGACCTCGAGGCCGACCGCCGATTCGAGCCGTTGCGCCTCCGCCCGCACGACGTCGCCTCTGCGCGCGGCCATGACGACGTTCGCGCCCTCGGCCGCCAACGCCCTCGCGACGGCCAGGCCGAGCCCCGTGCTGGACCCCGGGACCACGGCGGTGCGTCCGTGCAGTGCTGTGTCCATCAGGCAACCTCTCTTGCGTCCACGGCATCGAGGTGGACGGTCATCTGCTCCAGCAGCCGGGGCGGCACACCCGGGGCGGGTGGGCGGACCGCACCGTCGGCGAAGAGCCCGCGACGGCGCAGGATCTCCTTGCGCAAGGCCAGGCCGATGCGGGGCTGCGCCTCGAAGTTCACCAGGGGCAGCCAGGGCAGGAAGGCGGCCCGGGCGGCGGCGTACCCGCCGTCCTGCCACGCGTCCAACGCGGCCCGAAGCCCCTCGGGGTGCGAGAAGCCGGTCATGGCGCCGGCAGCGCCGGCGGCGAGCTCGTCGAGCAGCCCCACTCCCCCGAGCCCTCCGAAGACCGGAACGTCGGTCCGCGCGGTGAGCTCGCCGATCGCGGCCGCCGTCGGCGGCGCCTCCGACTTCACCGCCACCACGAAGGGGCAGCGCTCGAGCGTCGCGAGCACCTGCGCGCTGCCGATCCGCACGCCGGAGGTCTCCGGGTAGTCCTGCAGCACGATGCCGGCGCCGGTGGTGTCGTGCAGCGCCGTGAGGTGGCGCACCAGCACGTCGGGCTCGGGGCTGTTCACCTGCACCATCAGCGCCGCGAGGCCGTCGCCCGCCGCCCGGCATGCGGTGCGGGCCTGCTCCAGCGCGACCGCGGTGGACCGCGCCGACAGCCCGACCACCAGCGGGGCCGCGGGTGCCTCGTCCGCCACCGTGCGGACGACGAGATCGGCCTCCGCGGAGTCGAGCGCGGCGCCTTCGCCGAAGACGCCCAGGACCACCAGGCCGGTGGCCGGCACGCGCCAGAACAGCGCGACCTCGCGGCGCAGGGACTCGGCGTCCACGGCGAGCCCCGGCCCGGTGAACGGTGTAGCCAGAACACCCCACAGGCCATGTGCGAGCGGAGGGACGGGTCGGGGCTCAGGCATGGGGCAGCTCGTCCTCTCGGTCGAGAGCGATGTCGACGACGTGCTCGGCGATGGCCAGGGACGACGTCGCTGCGGGTGACGGGGCGTTGCGTACGCTCAGGACGTGACCGCACCTGGTCACTCGAAAGTCGTCCACCAGGGTGCCGTCGCGGCCCATGGCCTGGGCGCGGACCCCACTGGGACCGGGTACCACGTCGGCGACGGTGAGCTCGGGGACGTAGCGGCGGGCCGCAGCCACGAAGTGGCGCCGGCTCACCGAGCCCACCATCTGCGTCACTCCGGTGCGCCAGTGCTGGCGGGCGAAACGGCGGAAGCCCGGCCACGCGAGTGCCTCGCGCACGTCCCGGGCGGAGAACTTCCCCCAGCCGTAGCCCTCCCGGGCCAGGGCCAGCACGGCGTTCGGCCCCACCATGACCTCGCCGTCGACGCGTGGCGTGAGGTGTACCCCGAGAAAGGGGTACCGCGGATCGGGCACCGGGTAGACCAGTCCGCGCACGAGATGGCGACGATCCTCCCGGAGCAGGTAGTACTCGCCGCGGAACGGGACGATCCGGGGGTCCGCCTCGTCACCGGCCATGGCAGCCACCCGGTCGGTGTGCAGGCCGGCGCACACGATCACCTTGTCGAACGCGTCCTCGCGGCCGTCGGCCGCCCCTAGGACCACCTCTGCGCCCGCCTCCCGGATGCTCACCACCTCGTAGCCGGTGCGCACGTCGCCTCCCGCGGCGGTGACGGCATCGGCGAGCACGCGCGCGACACCGGGGAAGTCCACGATCGCCGTGTGCGGCGAGTGCAGCCCGGCCACCCCTCGGACGTGCGGCTCGATCTCCTGCAGCTCCTCTCCGGAGAGCAGGCGCACGCCGGGGACACCGTTGGCCACCGCGCGCTGCATGATGTCGGACAGCCTGGACCGTTCGACGTCGTCGAGCGCGACCAGCACCTTGCCGCATTCGTCGTACGCGACTTCGTGCTGCGCACAGAACTCCTGCAACAGCCCTACGCCGCGCCGGCACAGCCGCGCCTTGAGGGATCCCGGCGTGTAGTAGAGACCGGCATGGACCACACCACTGTTGTGCCCGGTCTGGTGCCGGGCGAGCGCCGCCTCCTTCTCCAACAGCGTCACCCGAAGGTCGGGCGCGACCTCCAACAACCGGCGGGCCACCGCTGCGCCCACGATTCCGCCGCCGACCACGGCCACCCGACTCTGGTTCACCCCGCCTGCTCCCCGATCTCGTCCGCGGGCGCGGGGACGTCGGCGGCCGCGAGGACGCCCGCAAGCAGCTGGTAGTAGCCGACCAGGGCGCAGAGCTCGACGATCCGGCCGGGACCCTGGTGCTCGGCGGCGTCGTGGTAGACACCCGCGTCCACCGTCCTGTCCCGCAGCAGCGCCGTTGCCAACCGCATCGCCGCGTCTTCCGCGCGGGTGAGGCCGTCCGGGATCGTGCGCCCGCGGAGCGACTCGAGCTCGGCCGCGGACACGCCTGAGGCCCGGGCCATCCTGCTGTGGGCGTACCACTCGTAGTCGGACCCCCAGTGCGCGGCCACCGCGCAGATGACGAGCTCGCGGGTGCGGTCGTCCAGCGTGCCGTCGAAGCGGAGCACGGCGCCGAGGCGCTCCACGGCGGCACCGATGCCCGGCGTGTGCAGCAGAGCGTTGAAGGGGCCCTGGAGCCGCCCGCGGTCGTCCGCCACCGAGAACGGACCGGTCCCTCGGGGACCGCCAAGGATCGCGTCGTACAGCGCGCGCTGGTCCGGATCGAGCGTCTCAGGCGCGAGCAGGGGCAGTCGTCCCGCATGGTCAGACAAGGGTCCGCCCTCCGTCGACGTACATGACATGGCCGGTGAGAAAGGCTGCCTGCCGGGAGGCAAGGAAGAGCACCGGCCCGGTGAGGTCCTCGACACTGCCGAGGCGACCGGCGGGTACCAGCGACGTGTAGTGCTCGCGTACCCCCGGGCGGTTGAGGTGGTCACGGGTGAGATCGGTCTCGGTGTAGCCGGGTGCCACCGCGTTGACCGTCACGCCGTGCACGGCCCACTCCCGGGCCATCACGCGGAGCAGCTGGTCCAGGCCGCCCTTGCTCGCGGCGTACGGACCGTGCTCGGGGTGCGCGAGCCTCCCGGACACCGACGAGCAGTAGACCTGGCGGCCGTAGCCCGCCTCCACCATCAGCCGGCCGGCCGCCCGCCCGAGCCGGAACGCACTGGTGAGATTGGTGTCGATGATGCGTCGCCAGCTCGCGTCCTCCGCCTCGAGGATCGGCACCCGTTGGTTGACGCCGACGGCGTGGACCAGGACCTCGAGTCCGCCGAGCTCATGCACCGTGTGCTGCACCGCGCGCTCGCACCCCTCGGGTGTACTGAGGTCTGCGGCCACCGTGACCGTCGGCCCCTCGAGTGACGCAAGCTGTTCGGAGGACACGTCGGCGACGGCCACGTCGGCACCGGCGTCGGCGAAGGCAGCCGCGCAGGCGGCGCCGATCCCGCCGGCGCCTGCCACGAGCACCCGTCGGCGGTTGAGGCCCAACCAGTCGTTCACCGAGTACCTCCGAGCTGAAGAGCGTGCATCAGTAGCCGTTCGCCGGGTCGACGACTCCCACGAGCGGTCGACCGTCGCGGAACCTCCTCGTGTTCTCCCGCACGCGCACGGCCAGCGATGCCGCCTTCGCCTCGGGCGGGTTGGCGACGTGCGGCGTGATGAGCACCTGGGACATGGACCAGAGCGGGTGCCCGTCCGGCAGCGGCTCGGGATCGGTCACGTCGAGGGCTGCACCAGCGATCCGCTTCGCAGCCAGCGCATCCACCAGCGCGTCGGTGTCCACGAGGTCGCCGCGGGCGACGTTGACCAGCCATGCGTCCGGTCGCATCGACCCGAGCTCCTGCCGTGCGATCATCCGCCGCGTCTCCGGCGTGGACGGAGCGGCCAGGACCACGAAGTGGGCCTGCCGCAGCGCCTCCTCCAGCCGCGTCACCGGGTACGACGCGACGGCACCCTCCACGTGATGACCGCTGCGGGTGACGGCGTGCACCTGCGCCGAGGGGGCCAGCATCGCGATCAGCGAGGAACCGATGTCGCCGACGCCGACGACCGTGACGACGGCGTCTCGCAAGGAGCGCCCGGTCGGCCGGTGCTCGGTGGGCCACGAGGTGAGGGCGGCACACTCGGGCAGCCGTCGGGCGCCGGCCAGCAGCAGGGCCAGCGCATGCTCGGCGACCTGTGGGCCATAGCAGCCGCGCGCGGAGGTGAACACCGGCTCCCGTGTGACCACTCCGGCGGACAACCATCGCTCGACGCCTGCATCGGGAAGCTGCACCCAGCGCACTCCGGCATGCAGGCGACGCGAGAGACCCTCCACGTCCTTGTCCGACCACACGAGGGCCTCGGCAGCCCGGTGGTCGGACACCAGCCGACCACCACCCCCCTGCACCGCATCGACGACGACGGGAGCCGCCCCGGGTGCGACGAAGACCGCAGGGCCTTCGGCTGGCCCGGGAGTCGCGGTCATCGGCGGTCCTTACGGAGGTCGAATAGGGACCGCAAGTGTAGTGTGTTACATGCAACCTCGGTCAAGGCACGAAAGAGGTGAGCACGTGGAGATCATCTCCTACCGCGGTGAGAGCCTGACGTCACAGGTTCATCGCACCCTGAGCCAAGCGATCACCGTGGGTGAGCTGGCGCCCGGAAGCCTCCACTCGGTGGCCAAGCTCGCCGACCGGCTGCAGGTCTCCAGGTCCCCGGTGCGCGAGGCACTCATCTCGCTCGCCGACCAGGGGATGGTCGCGTTCGAGCGCAACCGGGGAGTGCGCATCCTCCAGACGACCGCGCACGACCTCGAGGAGGTCTTCTCCTTGCGGTTGCTGCTCGAGGTTCCGGCGACCTACCGGGCGGCCCAGATGATGGGTCCCACGGATCTCGAGCGACTCCGGGAGGCGCTCGGCAGCATCGAGCACTTCACCAGGGCCACGACGATGCTGGCGCATCAGGAGATGGACTCAGGCTTCCACCGGGTGATCCTCGAGGCGGCGGGAAACACCCGACTGGTCAACGTGGTCGACAACCTCTGGTCGATCCAGAAGATGCGTGGCGTCTCGTCCGCCGGTCGCAGCCGCAAGCTGTCGGACATCCACAGCGAGCACAAGGCGGTGTTCGAGCGGATCCAGGCCGGCGATGCGCTGGGCGCCGCGGCGGCCATGCGCGCACACCTGGCTCACTCGGCGAGCCTGCTGCTCGCCCAGGTGACCGGTGACCTGCCCGAGGCGGTCGGCGCCGATCTCCCCTGGCTCGACGTCTTCTCCGCGCTCGGGGCCCCGGGACAGAACTGACCCACGGACACGGCCTACAAGAACTCCAGGTCCGCTCCGAGGCTCGCGGGCAGGACGGTCTGCGCGTACAGGCGACGCCATCCGCGCTGCGGCGGCTCCGGTGGGCGCCACGCCGCACGCCGCCGACCGAGCTCGTCGGCGTCCACCAGCAGGTCGACGGTCCGGTTCGGTACGTCCAGGCGGATCCGGTCACCGTCGCGGACCAGGGCGAGCGGACCTCCCACGGCACTCTCCGGGGTGCAATGGAGCACGACGGTGCCGTACGACGTTCCGCTCATCCGCGCGTCGGAGACGCGGACCATGTCCTTCACCCCGGCGGCGGCCAGCCGCTTCGGGATCGGCAACGACCCGGCCTCCGGCATGCCGGCGGCGACCGGCCCCGCGTTGCGGAGGACCAGCACATGGTTCGGGGTCACGTCGAGGTCCGGCTCGGCGAGCTCGCGGGCCGCGTCCTCGGGCGAGTCGAACACCAGCGCCGGCCCCTCGTGCACCATCAGGTCCGACGAGGCGGCTGAGGCCTTGATCACGGCTCCGTCCGGTGCCAGCGACCCGTGCAGCACCGCCAGCGCTCCGGGCGGGCCGACCGGCCTGTCGGGGGCCCCGATGACGTCCTGCCAGCCGGCCGGCGGGTCGACGTCGACCAGATGTTCGGCCAGGGTCCTGCCGCTGACACCCACGTGACCCGTGTGCAGCCGCGCTTCGAGGCTCTTCAGCAGCACCGGCACTCCCCCCGCGCGGTGGAAGTCCTCCATGTAGCCGACACCGGAGGGCTTGAGGTCCACCAGCAACGGCGTCTCCCGGGAGATCCGGTCGAAGTCGCCGAGGCTCAGGGCGACGCCGGCGCGTCGCGCCACGGCGAGCAGGTGGACGACAGCATTCGTCGAGCCACCCAGGGCGGCCAGCACGCGCAGCGCGTTCTCGAAGGCCTCGGCGGTGAGGACGTCGCGCGGCAGGATCGCGTCGCGGGCGAGCTCCACAGCCCGCACTCCCGTCGCGTTGCCGTGGCGCAGCCGGTCACCGCTCGGCGACGGCGGGGTGGCCCCGCCCGGGAGCATCATGCCGAGCGCCTCGGTGACCGACGCCATGGTGGACGCCGTCCCCATGACCATGCAGGTGCCTGACGTACTCGCGAGGTTGACCTCGACCTCGCCGATCTCGTCGTCGGACAGATCGTCGGCGCGGTATCGGGCCCAGAAGCGGCGGCAGTCCGTGCACGCCCCGAGGCGCTCACCGCGCCATGAGCTGGTCAGCATGGAGCCGACGACATCGAGGATCACCGGCACCTCACTCACGGCGGCGGCCATCAGCTGGGCGGGCACGGTCTTGTCGCATCCGCCGAGCAGCACCGCCGCGTCCATCGGCTGGGCCCGGACCAGCTCCTCGGTCTCCATCGCGAGCAGGTTTCGGTAGAGCATGGCGGTCGGGTGGAGAAAGCTCTCCCCGAGGCTGATCGTCGGGAAGACGAAGGGGATGCCCCCGGCCGCGAGTACGCCGCGCTTGACGTTCTCCACCAGCTCGCCCATCTGCCGGTGGCAGGGGTTGAAGTCCGAGCTGAGGTCCGCGATGCCCACGACCGGCCGCGACAGCTCCTCGGCCTCGTATCCGGCTGAGGCCAGGAACGCGTTGCGGAGGAAGCGGCTGAAGCCCGCGTCCCCGTAGGAGACGAGGTTGCGCGAGATCCCCCGAGCAGTCATGAGGCGAGGGCGAAGTGCCGGACGGCCTCGTCGTCCAGCTCGACACCAAGGCCGGGCCGGTCCGGGACGGTGACGTGTCCGTTCTCGCTGGTCAGCCGGGTGTCCTCCCTCAGCAGCCGCTCGAAGTTGAAGATGTCCTTCTCGAGGGCGAAGAACTCGATGGTCAGGCAGCCGGGTGTGGCCGCAGCGAGGTGCACGTGCAGGTTCGCATGCCAGTGCGGCGCCACCGGCACCGAGAAGACCTCCGCGGCACGAGCCACGCGCATCCACTCCGTCACGCCGCCCAGCACCCCCGCGTCAGGCTGGACGATGTCGGCAGCACGTCGTTGCAGCAGGTCACGGAACTCCCAGCGGGTCTGGTGCACCTCACCGGTCGCGATCGGGCTCTGCACCGAGTCGACGAGGCGGGCGTGCCCGTCGAGGTCCTCGGGCGACAGCGGCTCCTCCACCCACCACAGTCCTGCCGGCCCCGCTGCGGCCTCGAACGCCGTGATGGCGCGACGGGCCTCCGCGGGTGTGCTGTAGGCGTTGTTGCAGTCGAGCGCCAACCGACCGTCCGGGCCGATCGCGTCGGCGGCGGCAGCCACGCGCTCAGCGTCCTCGGGGACCGACAGCCCGCCGACCTTGATCTTGTGGTCGCGGAACCCCTGCTCCCGGTTGTCCGCGATCTCGCGGGTGACCGCTTCGGCCCAGGGCCCCTCGTCGGGCCGGTAGTAGCCGCCGGAGGCGTACGCCGGCAGGGCGCTGCAGGTGCCTCCGAGGAGCACCGCGAGCGGCACCTGCCGCCGCTTGGCCGAGAGATCCCACAAGGCGATGTCCACGGCGGCCAGTGCCCTGACCACGACACCGCGGCGGCCCGTCAGCAGCGTCTCCTGGTACATCTGCTCCCACAGGGCCGCGATGTCGTCCGGATCGGCGCCCTCGAGCATCGGTGCGAGGAGGTCGGCCACTGCCCGGGAGGCCACCACCCCGCCCGCCGTCCCGACATAGGCGTACCCCAGCCCACGCTCGCCGTCGTCGGTCTCGACATGCACGAGCAGGTAGTCGCGACGGCCGAGTGCTCTCGTCGACATCCGGGTGGTCTTGTGCACAGGGACCGAGGCCGCCTGGGCCCACACTCGTGCTATCGCCACGACGTCGCCTTCCGATCGGGGACCGGTGGCTAGCATGTTACATGCAACCGTCCGGTGTCCAGGTTGCCACGGGATCGCAGCGCCCTGGCTCCCAGCCTCAGCGAAACGCCGCCTGGCCGGTGAGCGCCTGGCCGATGATGAGCTGGTGCACTTCGGAGGTGCCCTCGTAGGTGAGCACCGACTCGAGGTTGTTGGCGTGGCGCATGATCGGGTACTCCAGCGTGATGCCCGCAGCACCGAGCAGCGTCCGGCACTCGCGGGCGATCGAGATCGCCTCGCGGACGTTGTTGAGCTTGCCGAGGCTGACCTGCTCGGGTCGCAGCTCGCCCGCGTCCTTCAACGACCCGAGGTGCAGCGCGAGCAACATCCCCTTGCCGAGCTCGAGCGCCATGTCGGCGAGCTTGGCCTGGGTGAGCTGGTAGGCCGCCAGCGGCTTGTCGAAGATGTCGCGCTCACCGACGTAGGCGAGCGCGGTCTCGAGGCAGTCGCGGGCGGCGCCCAGCGCCCCGAACACGATGCCGTAGCGGGCCTCGTTCAGGCACGACAGCGGCGCGGACAGGCCGGTGGCGCCGGGCAGCATCGCCGAGGCGGGCACACGCACGTCCTCGAGCACCAGCTCGGAGGTGACCGAAGCGCGCAGCGACATCTTCTGCTTGATCTCCGGGGCGGAGAAGCCGGGGGTGTCCGTCGGGACCACGAACCCGCGGATCTTGTCGTCCGTCTGGGCCCACACGACCGCGACATCGGCGACCGAGCCGCTGGTGATCCACATCTTGTTGCCCCTCAGCACCCAGTCGTCGCCGTCGCGGCGGGCTCGGGTGCGCATGCCCGCGGGGTTGGACCCGAAGTCGGGCTCGGTCAGCCCGAAGCAGCCGATCGCCTCCCCGGCTGCCATCCGTGGCAGCCACTCGGCCTTCTGGTCCTCCGAGCCGTACCTGTGGATCGCGAACATGGCCAGCGACCCCTGCACCGACACCAGCGAACGCAGCCCGGAGTCACCGGCCTCGAGCTCCATGCAGGCCAGGCCGTAAGCGGTGGCCGAGGTGCCGGCGCAGCCGTAACCCTCCAGATGCATGCCGAGGACGCCCAGCGAACCGAGATCCTTGGCAAGGTCACGGACCGGGACCGACCCGGCCTCGTACCAGCCCGCGAGCTCCGGCTTGATGCGGTCCTCGACGAACCGGCGCACGGTGTCCGCGATGGCGCGGTCCTCCTCCCCGACCAGGGCGTCGGTACGGAAGAGTCCGAGCGGGGTCTGAAGTGCCGTAAGTGACATGCGTGAGCGCCTTCCATGGCGGGATCGGACGGACAGGTCTGTTCAAGACTGCCATGCCCTTCATGGTTGTATGGCGTCTCAGGCACCGAAGGGCCACGGGGGGACGACGATGGCACTCGACGACGGTACGGCGGCCCGCCCACGCTGCGACGGCGTGTACGCCTGCCCTGTGACCGGGTCCAGCGGCGACCCGGGCTGGAACTACCTGCGCTTCCACCGCGACGGGCGGGTGACCGTCGCCTGGGCCGCGAGCGCGCCCGACGCCATCGCGCCCTACCTGACGCCCGAGCGTGACGAGCTGGACCAGGGCTACCTGACCTTCGACGAACCGGTGTTCGGCTTCAGCACCGCGAGCCGGCACGGGCAGGGCGAGTGGGCCGGCTTCGTGCAGGCGGACGGAACGCTGTTCGTCCGCTCGGTGAGCCAGATCAACGGGCAGACGACCGACGAGGTCTACGTCTTCCACCCGCTGGACGCTTCCTCACAGTAGGGCGGGGTTGCGCCGGCGCGAAATCTCCGCTGTCCTAGTGCGCTATGTCGAACCCGATGGCACTGCCGCTGGCCGCGTCCACCGACGACGGCGGGGGGAGCTGGTTGGGAGAGGTCGAATCGACCATCAACGCCGTCTTCGATCCGATCAGCGCCTTCACCACGTCGGTGATCTTCTACGAGGTGTCCATCGGGGCGGTGACCTTCCCGATCATCGTGGCCTGGCTGGTGATCGCCGGAGCGATCTTCACGATCTACTTCAAGGGCGTCCAGGTCACCGGCTTCCCGCACGCGATCGCCCGCGTGCGTGGGAAGTACAGCCGGCACGACGACCCGGGCGAGGTGACGCACTTCCAGGCACTGGCCTCCGCGCTGTCCGGCACGGTCGGACTCGGCAACATCGCCGGTGTCGCCGTCGCGGTCACCCTCGGTGGCCCCGGCGCCACGTTCTGGATGATCCTGGCCGGCCTGCTCGGCATGTGCACCAAGTTCGTCGAGTGCACGCTGGGCCAGAAGTACCGGACCATCCATGAGGACGGCACCGTGACCGGTGGCCCGTTCAAGTACCTGCCGGTCGCCTTCGCCAGGTTCGGCGGCGTGACCTCGAAGGGCCTCACCGGCGTCTTCGCCATCGCGATCTTCCTGTTCGGCGCGGTCGGCGGCAACATGTTCCAGGCCAACCAGACGTTCGCCCAGGCACGCGAGGTCACCGGCGGTGCCGACGGCCCGCTGGGCAGCGAGGGCTCGGCGTTCATCTTCGGCCTGGTCATGGCCGTCCTCGTCGGAGCCGTCATCCTCGGCGGCATCAAGTCGATCGGTGCCGTCACCAGCCGCCTGGTCCCGGCCATGGCGTTCGTCTACGTGGGTGCGTGCCTGTTCGTGATCTTCTCCAACCTGGGGTCTGTACCGGACGCCTTCGCCAGCATCATCGACGGCGCCTTCTCACCCGACGGCATCAGCGGTGGCGTCATCGGCGTGCTGGTCATCGGGTTCCAGCGGGCGGCGTTCTCCAACGAGGCCGGGCTCGGCTCGGCTCCGACGGCGCACTCCGCGGCGAAGACGCGGCACCCGGTCAGCGAGGGCTTCGTCGCGCTGCTCGAGCCGTTCGTCGACACCGTCATCATCTGCACGATGACAGCGCTGACGATCATCATCGCGGCTCCCCCGCTCTACCAGGAGTCCATGGAGCGCGTGCAGGCCGGCGGCGCCGAGGGCGACGGCGTGGTGCTGACCTCCGCCGCGTTCGAGACCTTCATCCCCCAGTTCCCCGTGATCCTCGCCATCGCCGTGGCACTGTTCGCGTTCTCCACCCTCATCACGTGGGCCTACTACACGATGAAGGCGTGGACGACCCTCTTCGGGCGCACGCCCGGCACGGAGCTGACCTTCAAGGTCGTCTACTGCGTGTTCACGGTGGTCGGCACCGTGCTCACCCTCGACACGGTGCTCGACTTCGCCGACTCGATGCTGTTCCTCTGCGCCTTCGTCAACCTCCTGGCCTGCTACCTGCTGCTGCCGGTCGTCAAGGCCGAGCTGCAGGACTACATGGCCCAGCGCCGCAGCGGCGAGATCACCGAGGTCGAGGCCGAGGCGCGCTAGTACGGCATCGACGGGGGCCAGGGCGACCAGCGCTGGCTCAGGCGCTCAGCGCTGGCTCAGCCCGAGGGCGAGCAGCGCGATGTCGTCCCGCCGGCCGCCGGGGCCACGACGCAATGCGGTCATCACGGTGTCGACGACGGCCTGGGGTTTCGGCGGCGCACTGGCCACGAGCCCACGCAGTCCCGCGTCGCCGAGCCTCCGGCCGTGCCCGACCGGCGCATCTGTCGCCCCGTCCGTGTAGAGCAGCAGCACCTCGTCGTCCTCGAGCCGGTGCACCGCCGTGGTCGCCTCCACCGGCTCGCCGATGCCGAGCAGCAGCCCGTCGCTGTCGACCTCTCGGACCTCGACCGCGCCGGCGGGGGTACGCCGGGACCGACGGATCAGCGGCGCGGGATGCCCGGCACTGGCGACACGGATCTCCAGCGGTGTCCGCCCGGCCTCGAAGGCCACCACCACCATCGACACCGTGCGCTCGTCCAGGCCGAGGTGCTGCAGCGCCACCTGGGTCTTGCGCAGCGCGTCGGCCGGGTCGTCGGTCTCGTGCAGGGTCGCGGCGAGCACCGGGCGGATCGTGCCCGTCAGCGCCGCCGCCTCGGGGCCCTTGCCCTGCACGTCGCCCAGCGCGACCCACCAGCGGCCACTGCCGGTGCTGACGACGTCGTAGAAGTCGCCGCCGACGTTCATGCCTGACCCGGCCGGCTCGTAGCCGGCCGCCAGCTCCACGCCCGGGATCGTCGGCAGCGCGGGCGGCAGCAGCGCTCGCTGCAGCGCGGTGGTCACCCGCTCGCGGTCGGCGTACAGCCGGGTTCGCTCCACAGCACTCCCGGCATGCCGGCCCAGCTCGACGGCCAGCTCGACGTCCTCGGCGCTGATCTCACGGTCGTGGGTCGCCACCAGGCTGAGGATGCCGAGGCCGCGGCCGCCCGCCTGCACGGGAACGCTCGCGGCGGAGGAGATGCAGAACCGGCGCATGGTCGCGAGGTGCTCCTCGCTGCGGGCGCTCTCGACCAGCAGCGCGTCGTCGACCACCGGCAGGTGCATGGGGTCCAGCGTCTCCAGGACGGCCATCCGCCCGGGGTCGTCACGCCGAGCGGGCCAGCGCCTCCCGACCTCCTCGGCGAGCCGCAGCATCGCCGGGTCACGGTGCGCGATCGCCACCCGCTGCCGGCCGTCGGGGTCCTCCATGTCGACCACGCACCAGTCCGCGAGCACGTCGATCGCCAGCTCCGCCACGCGCTGCAGGGTCGAGGAGACGTCGGGAGTCGCGTCCAACAGCGACGAGACGTTCGCGAGCAGCTCCAGCCGGCGGTGCGAGGTCTCCGCGGCCACGCGGGCCTCCCGCTCCGCGTTGCGGGCCGCCGAGACCGCCTGCTCGGCGAGGTGGCGTTCGGTGATGTCCGCGCACACACCGACCAGCCGCAGGCCGCCGTCCGGCGAGGCGTACGGGACGACGTTGCTGCGGATGCGCAACGTGGTGCCGTCCCCGCGCACCATGCGGTACTCGTGCTGGTACGCGCCGAGCTGGCCTGCGGCGCAGGCCTCGGCCCGCTGCATCGTCCCGCTGAGGTCGTCGGGGTGGACCCGCTCGGCGTAGTCGGCCATGGTCCGGGGACAGTCGGAGGGCAGCACGCCCAGCAGCTGCTCGAAGGCGTCGTCCCAGAGGACCTCGCCGGTGGCGACGTCGAACTCGAACGTGCCCATGCGCCCGGCGCCGAGAGCCAGTGCGTAGCGTCGCCGCAGGGCGGAGTCGTCCATGCTGCGCATGCTAGCCCGATGTCGTCACAACGCGAGCCGCCGCGAGGCGCCGGACGAGGACGTCCCCAGCCGCGGGTAGGCGTCCAGGTAGTCGCCGAAGCGCGCGTCGACCTGCTCGGGCGACAACCCGAAGCCACCGAGCGTATAGCGGTGGGCCGGCTGCCGGCCCCCCGACGTGCTCTCCCGGTGCAGGTCGGCGACGGCTGCCCGGGCGGGCTCACTCAGCGTGAGGTTGAAGGCCGCGTAGACGTGCTCGAGCGTGCCCACCGGGTCGGCCACGAAGTCGTCGTAGTAGACGTCCACGAACTGGCCGGGGTCGTACCGCTGCCGCTGCGCCAGGAACCGGTCGACCCCCCGTCCGAGCAGGTCGAGCTGGTCGCGCCCGACCACTGCCCCGGCGAAGGTCTCCGACCAGCCCGCGGCGGCGTGCGCGCTGAGGCTGCAGGCCGAGGCGACCGCGGTGCGTGGCGACCGATGGGTCTGCACGACCAGCGCATCGGGGAAGGCCGCCATCAGCGCGTCGAGGGCGAACAGGTGGCTGGGGTTCTTCAGCACCCACCGGCGCTCCGCGTCGGGAAGCCCGACCAGCTGCAGGTTGGCCCGATGCCGCTGGTACGCCGGTCCCCAGTCGTACCCCTCCAGCCAGCGGGAGTACGTCGGGATGTGTGCCAGCGACTCGAACGACACCGAGGCCATGGACTGCCGCAGCAGCCGCCAGCACTCCTCCGGCTGGTCGGCGGCGATGTAGTGCATCCCCATGAACTCCGGGTGCTCGACGTGGTGGCGGCGGTAGGCCTCCTGCAGCCCGGCGAAGACGGGGTCGGACTCCCACGTCTCGCGGGGCGGGCGCGGCTGCGGCACCTCGGTCAGCCACAGCTCCAGCCCCTGGTGCGCCGGGTCGGCGGTCAGCAGCCGGTGCAGCGCCGTGGTGCCGGTTCGCGGCATCCCGGTGACGAAGATCGGCCGCTCGACCGGCACGTCGGCGTACCCGGGATGCGCCCTCCAGCCGGCCTGGCTGACCAGCCGGGCCGCCAGCGCGCCGCGCAGGAAGGCCCGTGTGACCTTGTTGCCCTCCGGCGTCAGGCCGGCCTCGGCGGCGTAGGAGTCGAGCAGAACCCGCAGTCCCGCCACGTAGTGGTCGGGTTCGTCGCTGCCGAAGTCGCAGAGGCCCGTCATTCGGCTGGCAGAAGCGTGCAGGTCGTCAACCGTGCCGACACTGTCGCGTCCGGTGCCCATCACGCCCCTCTCCTTCAGGTCGCGGCTCAGTGGTGGAACTCGCCCGCGTTGACGTCCACGCACTGGCCGGTGACGGCACGCGCCAGCCGGGAGGCGAGGAAGACCACCACGTCGGCCACCTCCTCGGCCTCGGGCAGCCGGCGCAGGTCGAGCGCCGCCGCGGTCTCGTCGTACACCTGCTGTGCGGACACGCCGCGCTCGGCGGCGAGATGACCGAAGTACCAGCGCAGGGTCTCGCCCCAGATCCAGCCCGGCGCGACGGAGTTGACCCGGATGCCGCGGGGGCCCAGCTCGGTGGACAGGCTCTGCGCGAGCGCCAGCAGGCTCGCCTTGGCCATCTTGTAGGGGCCGTACGGCTGCCGCGAGTGCCGCAGCACCGCGGAGTTCACCATCACCGCGGAGCCGGCGTGCTCGGCCAGGGCCGGGGCGAACAGCCGGGTCAGGCGCAGCGCGGCCAGCACGTTGACCTCGAAGCTGGTGCGCAGGGCGTCGAAAGGCGTCTCGCCCAGGTCCTGCATCGGCGGCATCGCGAACGCGTTGTTGACCAGTGTGTCGACGCGCCCGAGCTCCTGCCGAGCGGTCGCGAGCAGCCGCTCGGCGGAGTCTTCGTCGGTGATGTCGGTCGGCGCCACCACGGCTCGCCGGTCCAGCGCGCCGACCTCCTCGGCGACCGCCTCCAGCCGGTCCTTCGTGCGCGCTGCGAGCACCACGTGCGCGCCCGCCCGGGCGCACTGCACCGCGATGGCGCGGCCCAGACCGGGTCCGACACCTGAGACCACCACGACGCGGTCGTGCAGGATCATCCGAGCATCCGGTCGGCCGTAGCGGCCTGCCGGGCGGCGATCCGCTCGGCGTACTCCTGCGGGCTCACGCGCGCCTCGCCGTAGAACGGCAGCCGCTGCGGCAGGTCGTCGACGCGCATGACCTCCACCTCCGGGCCGTCCGCGGGCTTGAGCTCGCGCGCCAGCCGCTGCCAGCGGATCTGCACGTAGCCGCGGCGGTGACCGGTGCGCTCCAGCCAGTTGACCAGACCGGGGTCGTGTTCGCTGATCACGAACCGCATCCTGCCGTCCGGGTCGATGCGCGCCTGGTCAGCGGTGAGGCTGGTCTGGTGGTGGGTGTAGTCGAGGGAGACGTACCACATGCTGCCGAGCTGGATCCCCTGGTACGGCGCGTCCGACGCCGGCACCGTGACCACCATGGCCTGGTCGTCCTCGAGGTCGTAATGGCCGACCGCGGAGTACTGGGTGCTGAGGCCACCGGGCGTGGTCCGCGGCTCGGTCATCGTGTTGACCGGCAGGTTGAGGTAGAACCACTCCGGGAAGGCCAGGAAGGTGCGGAGCCGGCTCAGCAGGAGCTTGCCGGCCACGGCGTACCGCTTCGCCATCAGGTCGGCGTCCACGGGCGGCGGGGCCTGGCCGACCCGGTCGGCACGGTGGATACGCAGCGTGCCCGGACGCTCGCGGGTCCAGTCGCTGAAGACCTCGCGGACGACGAGCATCGCCGACCCCGGGCCGAGCCTGAAGTAGTCGCGGCCCGCCCCCGCCGCTCCGCCCCCTGCAGCGTTCCCGTCCGGCCCGAACCGGACCTCGAACGACCCGTCCTGGGCGACGGTGATCTCCCGGTCGTCGAAGGCCGTCAGGCTGTCCGGCAGATGCACCGGCGTGTAGTCGCCGCCCAGCACCTGGAACGAGAGGTCGGCGGTGCTGCCGCGACGGCCGGTCACGACGTACTCCCCGTCGTCGCGGATGTTGGCGTGGAAGTACAGCGTGTCGGGATTGTCGAGCCCCAGCTTGGTGTGGGGGCCGGTGGAGCGCACGAAGAACGGGAAGTCTCGCTCGTAGGCCCATGCCATCTGCAGCGACGCGCGGATACTGCCGGCCAGGTAGTCGTAGCCCTCGGCCAGGTCCCGCTCGTCGCGGACGTGCGGAGCCTCGGTGATGACCTTCTCCGCCGCCACGACCGCGTCGGCGAACGGCTGCGTCAGCACGGGGTCTCCTTGACATGGCCGTTGCAGGGGTACGATTCTGGAACGGTTTGGATCAGAATTGGATCCGCCCCACAGTAGAACGCGTTGCAGGAGCCGTCAATCGTCAGCACCCGCTCGTCGCCGCCCACCGACCGCGTCCTCGACGTACTGGACTTCCTGGCCGGTCGGCCGGGGGAGCGTTTCGGGCTGTCCGACCTCGCCCGCAACCTGCGGATGAGCAAGCCCACCTGTCTGGGGATCGTCAACGCGCTCACCGCCCGCGGCTACCTGGTGCGCGAGCCCCACGGGCTCACCTACGGCCTCGGCCCGGCGCTGATGGCCGCCGGTCGTGCCGCACAGGAGGGCTTCGCGGTGAGCCATGTGGCCCGTCCGCACCTGGAGGCGCTGAGCGAGCGCTACGGGGCCGCGTGCACGGCATCCGCGGTGGTGGGCGACCAGATCATGGTGCTGGAACGGGCCGGGCCGGCCCAGGGCACCGCGCGGGTGGGTCAGCACTACCCGTTCGCACCTCCGGTAGGGCTGATGTACGTCCTCTGGGACCGCGACGAGGCGCTCGAGCGGTGGCTGGCCAAGCGGCCCACGCTGCCGTTGCACCTGGACCGGCCACACCTCCGCACGGTCGTGCAGCAGTGCCGCAGACGCGGCTACCTGGTCGAGAGCCTCACCCCGACGGGACTGCGCCTGCATACGCTGATGGCCGGTGTCGCCGCCTACGACCTCCCGCCGCGGGTGCGGGACCTGATCGACGAGATGGCGTCCAACCTCGGTGAGCGGGTGCTTCTCGACGCCGACCTGTCGGCACGCCGCAAGCACCCGGTCAACCTGATCGCGGCACCGACGTACGACGCCGACGGACGCCAGGAGCTGGTGCTGGCCCTGCACGTGGGCGACTCGGTCACCGGCGCCGAGATCAACAGACGCGCCACCGCCCTCGTGGCCGCGGCGGATGCCGTGACTGCCGGGGTGGGCGGCTGACGGCGCCCACACCGACCTCAGCGCACCTTCGCCATCACCGACTCGGCGTAGCGCTCCAGATGGGCGACCTTGTCGGCGAGCGGCTCGGTGTCGGGCCCCTGCTGGTACGGCACTCGGAAACCGACGATGACGTCCGTGACTCCCTTGTCCGCGAGCCGCTTGATCCCGTCCGGGTCGTAGGCGTCCATGGAGATCACGTGGATCTCGAACGGCCGGTCGGCCGTGCCCTCTTCCCGTCGCAGCTCCTGCAGGCGCGCGAGCAGCCGGTCCAGCTCCGCCGCGTCACCGCCGGCGTGCATCCAGCCGTCTCCACGACGCGCCGCGCGCCGCAGGGCCGCATCGCTGTGGCCGCCGACGAGGATCGGCACCGGTTCGGTCGGCGCGGGACACAGCTTCACCGGCTCGAGGTCGAACACGTCGCCGTGGTACTCGAAGTACTCGCCGCTCATCAGCCCGCGAACGATGTCGATGGCCTCGTTCATCCGCTTGCCGCGACGCTCCCACGGCACCTGGCACACCTCGTAGTCCTCACGCCAGGGGCTCACGCCGACGCCGAGTCCGAGGCGGTTCCCGGTGAGGTAGGCGAGCGAGGAGGCCTGCTTGGCCACCAGCACCGGCGGCCGCACCGGAAGCTTCAGCACGAAGGGCGTGAAGCGGAGCCGTTCGGTGACCGCGCCCATCGCCGACATCAGCACGAAAGCCTCGATGAACGCCTTGTCCTCGAGGAACTCCCGACTGCCGTCCTCGGTGTAGGGATACACCGAGTCGGACTCCTGGGGATAGCACAGGCTGTCCGCCACCGTGATGGAGTCGTAGCCCGCCGCCTCCGCGGCCTGTGCGAGCGGCAGGTAGTACGACGGGTCGGTCATCGCCTCGGCGTAGGTGAACCGCATCGCCGCTCCTGGGGTGTTGACGGCAGGACGGCGCCGACAATAGCCGGTGCGCGACTCAGCTGACGCGAACCTCGAACCACACGGTCGAGCCGGAGACGTTGCGCTCGACACCGGACGCGTGCGCGATCTCCGAGACCAGGCCCAGGCCGCGTCCGCGGGTCGCGGTGGGATCGCCGCTCATCCGCACCGGGGTGCCCCGCGTGCCGGTGTCGGCGACCGTGACCAGCAGCCGGAACGGGCTCAGGTCGAGCGTCACGCGTGCGTCGGTCGCCGCGTGCAGCAGCACGTTGGTGACCAGCTCCGACACTCCCATCACCGCCACCCAGATCGCGTCGGTGTCGACCTCCCACTGCCCCAGCTGGTGCTCCACCCACATCCGCGTGCTCCGCACGGCCGAGGCCAGCGGAGGGACCACCACCGAGGCGGTGTGGTGGACGGCGGTCGTGCGGACGAGCGCGAGCAGCGCACAGTCGTCCTCCAGCGTCCCGCTGCCCAGCATCCGTTCGATGGTGTGCTGGCAGATGGTGCGGGGTTCGTAGGACTCCACCTCGGCCAGCACCTCGAGCAGCGCCGACTCGCCCTCCACCAGGTTGCGGTCACGACGCTCCAGCAGCCCGTCGGTGAACGCGAGCAGCGCGTCGCCGTCCGCGAGGTCGGTCGTGGCCACCGGCCGGTCACCGGGAACGCCCAGCGGCGGGCCGGGGCTGAGCTCGGCGAACTCGACGCCCGAGGCTCGCATCAGCACGGGTGGGAAGTGGCCGGCGCTGGCCATCGTGAGGCGTCCGGTGTCGGGCTCGAGCAGGCAGTACAGCATCGTCACGAACAGCTCGCCCTCGACGCCGAGCGAGAGCGGGTCCTCGGAGCGGTGCCGGTACCAGCCCACCCGCAGCGAGGACACCTCGTCGAGGTTGGCCATCAGCCGGTCGAGGCTCGGGAAGACCGCACGAGGATCGGGTTCGGCCAGCGCGGCGCCACGGACCGCGGCGCGCACCTGGCCCATCACCGTGGCGGCTGCCACGCCCCGGCCGACGACGTCCCCGATCACCAGGGCGAGCCGACCGTCCGACACCTCGAAGGCGTCGTAGAAGTCGCCACCGGCGGCGGTGCCGGTGGTCACCGGCTGGTAGCGCACCGCCAGTCCGACCCCCGGCTGGTGCGGGAGCAGCTGAGGCAGCATCGTGCGCTGGAGCAGGTCAGCGGTCTGGCGCTCGGCGTCGTACAGGCGGGCACGGCCGAGCGCCTCGGCCACCAGGTCGGTGCAGGTGGTGAGCAGCGCACGGTGGGAGCCCTCCCGCCGGGAGTCGGCGATCTCGAACGCGATGGCCCCGCTGACGCCGCCCGCCCGCAGCGGCAGCACGATCATGTCGCCGTCCTCGCTGACCCGGGAGGCGCCGGACTCGGCCACCCGTACGACGAGCTCCGCGGCGTCGAGCTCCGCGGGCGCCCAGATCAGCGGCAGCCGCTCCTCGTCGCGTGACACCACGTCGCTGCGACGCCGCGCGGTCGCGCGCCAGCCGCCGGCGCGCCGCTCCGGTAGGCACACGGTGACCTTCTCGACCCCCATCTCCTGCAGGCAGTGCCGCAGGGCCGCCTTGACGACGTCGTCGGCAGACACGGCGGTCGCGAGCGCGGAGGCGAGGTCGCCCACCATGCGCAGACGGGCCAGCCGCTCCGTCGCCTCGGCTGCCACGATGAGCACCCCGATCACGTTGCCGTCGTCGTCGCGTACCGGTGAGATCCCGCGCACGAAGTAGGCCTCGGTGGGCAGGTCGGCCTCAGCACGGTCGTCCGCGACCGCGAGGCCGTCCTCGAAGAACGGCTCACCGCTGCGGAGCACCAGTTCGCACGCCGGACCGATCTGGGGCAGGTCCCACACCTCGGTGAGCACCGTCGGAGCCGGCTGGGCCCATGAGCGAGGATGCTTCGTGCGCAGGATGTGGGCCATACGGTCGTTGTAGACCATGGCGAACCGCCCGCCGTGGCAGTAGCACATCGCCACCGGTGACTCGAGCAGCAGGCGGACGGTCTGCTCGACGGCGGGGGGCCAGGACGCGCGGGGACCCAGGTCGGTCTCCGTCCAGTCACACTCCCGGGCCAGGTCAGCGCACGAGGTCGTGACCACCCCCGCTTCACGCATACGACCCACAGTAGGCAAAAACGGCCGCGGATGCGCCAGCATCGGGCAGAACACGCGCCGGGCGGTCCCGGCGCCCTAGGATCAAAAGCAGGACCGATCGGCGGAGGGACGCACATGGACCAGGTCGTGACGCACGTGGACATCCGCGACGGGATCGTCGTGGGTCACGACGGCTCCCGGCATGCCGACCGGGCGCTGCGGTGGGCGGCGGCCTGGGCCCAGCGCGTCGGCTGCCCCCTGCACGCTGTGCGCACCTGGGTGCTCTCGAGCGCGCCGCGTCCGCCGTCCTGGAGCACCGGCTACGTCCCTCCGATGACCGACTTCGAGCAGGCGGTGCGCGCCGCGCTCGAGAAGGACGTCCGGGCCGTGGACCTCCCCACCGAGGTGGCGGTGCAGTGCCACGTGGTGCACGGGTCGTCGTCACGTCGGCTGGTGGAGGTGTCGGCGCACGCCGAGCTGCTGGTCCTCTCGTCCCGAGGACGCGGAGGGTTCGCGGGACTGGTGATGGGGTCGACCACCGACCAGGTGGTGCGGCACGCGCACTGTCCCGTCGTGGTCATCCGGGCGCAGGCGCTCGACGACGAGCCGGCGCAGGACGACCGGATCACGGTCGACGGCTGAGCATTCTCCGGCCACGGCAGTCTCAGCACACCTCGAAGCCGCGCTGCCCCTGCGGTGGCTCCTCGGTCACGTCGACACGGTCGACGTGCGCGTACGCCGGTCCGCCGCGGCACCACCGGGTCATGGCCTCCACACCCTCCCGGTCACCCTCGAAGACCGCCTCGACGGTGCCGTCCGGGCAGTTGCGGACCCATCCCGCCACCCGCCGAGACGCCGCCTCCCGGCGGCAGGCGTCGCGAAAGGAGACGCCCTGGACTCGACCGTGCACCACCACCCGTTGCCGGACCATGGGGCCGTTCTACCGCATCGCCGTCCGCACGCCGAGGGCGCATATCCTGTGCCGCGTATGACCTCCGCGCCGGCCCCTCCGTCCACGTCCGCGCTCCGGCGCCGGCTGTCCGAGGTGATGCTGCGTGACCAGCGCCGGCTCGGCCGCCGGCTCGACCGCGTGCGCCGGTCCGGCGACCGCACCACACGCGTGCAGGCGCTGGCCGACCTGGAGAAGGAGCTCGCGGCGGCCGAGCAACGGATCACGCGGCGGCGGTCCGCCGTACCGCCGGCGTCCTACCCCGACCAGCTGCCGGTCAGCCGGCGCAGGGACGACATCGCCGCTGCGATCCGCGACCACCAGGTGGTGATCGTCGCCGGCGAGACCGGCTCCGGCAAGACCACCCAGCTGCCGAAGATCTGCCTCGAGCTCGGCCGCGGAGTCCTGGGCATGATCGGCCACACCCAGCCGCGGCGGCTGGCCGCCCGGACGGTGGCCGAACGCATCAGCGAGGAGCTGGACCGCCCGCTCGGCGAGGCGGTCGGCTACCAGGTGCGGTTCACCGACAAGGTCAGCGACGACACGCTGGTCAAGCTGATGACCGACGGCATCCTGCTGACCGAGATCCAGCGCGACCGGTCGCTGCGGGCCTACGACACCATCATCATCGACGAGGCCCACGAACGCAGCCTCAACATCGACTTCATCCTCGGCTACCTCCGCCAGCTCCTCCCCCGCCGCCCTGACCTCAAGGTCGTCATCACCTCGGCCACCATCGACCCGGAGCGGTTCGCGCGGCACTTCGGTGACGCGCCGGTGGTGGAGGTCTCCGGCCGCACCTACCCGGTGGAGGTCCGCTACCGCCCGCTGGTCGAGGAGGGCCAGGACGAGGACCGTCCCGGCCGAAGCGACCGAGACCAGGTGCAGGCGATCAGCGACGCGGTCGACGAGCTGTACGCCGAGCCGCGCGGCGACATCCTGGTGTTCCTCAGCGGCGAGCGCGAGATCCGCGACACCGCCGACTTCCTGCGCAAGCGGCGGCTGCGCGACACCGAGGTGCTGCCGCTGTACGCACGGCTTTCCGCGGCCGAGCAGCACCAGGTGTTCCAGCCGCACGCCGGCCGGCGGATCGTGCTGGCGACCAACGTGGCGGAGACGTCGCTGACCGTCCCCGGCATCCGCTACGTCGTCGACCCCGGGACGGCGCGCATCTCCCGCTACAGCCAGCGGACCAAGGTGCAGCGGCTGCCGATCGAGCCGGTGTCGCAGGCGTCGGCGAACCAGCGGGCCGGCCGCTGCGGGCGCGTCGCCGACGGCATCTGCATCCGGCTGTACAGCGAGGAGGACTACCTCTCCCGCCCGGAGTTCACCGACCCGGAGATCGTGCGCACCAACCTCGCGTCGGTGATCCTGCAGATGACCGCGCTCGGGCTCGGCGAGATCGAGGCGTTCCCGTTCGTCGACCCGCCCGACCACCGGCAGATCCGCGACGGCGTACAGCTGCTGCACGAGCTCGGCGCGCTCGACGTCGAGGCCAAGGACCCCCGCAAACGGTTGACCAGGATCGGCCGTCAGCTGGTCCAGATCCCGCTCGACCCGCGGATCGGCCGGATGCTGCTGGAGGCCGACCGGCTCGGCTGCCTGCGTGAGGTGCTGGTCATCGCCTCGGCGCTGTCGATCCAGGACCCGCGCGAGCGGCCGGCCGAGCGCCAGCAGGCCGCCGACCAGTCCCACGCCCGCTTCGCCGACCCCGACTCCGACTTCTCGGCGTACCTGCACCTGTGGCAGCACCTGCGCGACCAGCAGCGGGCGCTGACGTCCAGCAAGTTCCGGCGAATGTGCCGCGACGAGTTCCTCAACTACCTGCGGGTGCGCGAGTGGCAGGACCTGCACGGGCAGCTGCGGCAGGTGGTGCAGACGCTCGGCGGCACGGTCAACAAGACCCCGGCCGACGCGGCGCGCGTCCACCAGGCGGTGCTGTCCGGGCTGCTCTCCCATCTCGGCCTCTTCGACCCCGACAAGCGCGATTACCTCGGCGCCCGCGGCGCGCGCTTCGCGATCTTCCCCGGCTCGCACCTGTTCAAGAGGTCGCCGAAGTGGGTGGTGGCCGCCGAGCTGGTCGAGACGACCCGGCTGTGGGCACGCACGGTCGCGAAGGTCGACCCCCTGTGGGCCGAGGAGCTCGGCGCGCACCTGATCCGTCGGACCTACAGCGAGCCGCACTGGGAGAAGAAGCGCGGCGCGGTGATGGCGCGGGAGAAGGTCACCCTGTACGGCGTCCCGCTGGTCGCCGCGCGCACGGTGAGCTACGGCCGGATCGACCGAGCGCTGTCCCGCGAGCTGTTCATCCGGCACGCCCTGGTGTACGGCGAGTGGGACACCCGGCACGAGTTCTTCCACGCCAACCGACGGCTGGTCGCGGAGGTCGAGGAGCTGGAGGACCGCTCCCGGCGCCGTGACATCCTCGTCGACGAGGAGGTGCTGTTCGACTTCTACGACCAGCGGGTCGGCGAGGACGTGGTCTCGGCGGCCCACTTCGACACCTGGTGGAAGAAGACACGGCGTTCGCGTCCGGACCTGCTGGACTTCGAGCTGGAGGTGCTGGTCCGGGCCGAGGCCGAGCAGGTCAGCGAGGAGGACTTCCCCGCCACGTGGCGGCAGGGCGACCTGGCCCTCGACCTGACCTACGTGTTCGACCCGGGCAGCGACGCTGACGGGGTGACGGTGCACATCCCGGTCGCGCTGCTCAACCAGGTGGAGACCCGGGGCTTCGACTGGCAGGTGCCCGGACTGCGCGAGGAGCTGGCCACCGCGCTGATCCGGTCCCTGCCCAAGCAGCTGCGTCGCAACTTCATCCCGGCCCCGGACCGGGCTCGCGCGGCGCTCGCCCGCATCGAGCCGTCCGACCGGCCGCTGGTGGAAGCGCTCGGCAGTGAGCTGCACCGGGAGACCGGCGTACCGGTGCCGGTGGAGGGGTGGCGCCCCGCCGAGGTGCCGGCACACCTGCGGATGACGTTCCGCGTGGAGGACGACGACGGCCGGGTGCTCGGCGTCGACAAGGACCTGGAGGCGTTGCGGCGACGTCTCCAGCCGCGCACCCGGTCACGGCTGTCGAAGGCGGCGAAGGCGATCGAGCGCACCGGGATGCGCGAGTGGCCCGGCGGCTCGATCCCACGCCGGTTCACCGAGTCGGCAGACGGGCAGGAGCTGGTGGGGTTCCCGGCGCTGGTCGACAGCGGGGAGACCGTGGAGCTGCGCGTGCTGGACAGCGCCGAGGCGCAGCGACGCGAGATGTGGCGCGGCACCCGGCGGCTGCTTCAGCTGGCGCTCGCCTCGCCGGTGAGGTGGGTCCAGTCCAAGCTCGACAACCACGCCAAGCTGTCACTCGGCCACAACCCGCACGGTGGCGTACCGGCGCTGATGGAGGACTGTCTCGCCGCTTCCGTCGACGCCCTGGTCGCCCAGAACGGTGGACCGGTGTGGGACGCGGCGGCGTTCGCCGTGCTGCGCGACAAGGTGCGCGCGGACCTGCACGACACCATGCTCGACGTCGTACGGCAGGTCGCCAGGATCCTGTCGATGGCGCACGCCCTACGCCGGCGGTTGGAGCACATGGGGCCAGCGCCCCTGCAGCCCGCGGTCGCCGACATCCGGGCCCAGCTCGACGGGCTGGTCTACTCCGGCTTCGTCACCTCCACGGGAGCATCTCGGCTGCCGGACGTGGTGCGCTACCTGCGCGCGATCGAGCACCGGCTCGACCGGCTGCCGACCTCGGTGCAGCGCGACCTGCAGGAGATGCACCGGATCCACGCGCTCGAGGACGCGCTCGACGAGCGCCTCGAGTCGCTGCCGGGCGCGGGCGACACCGACAACACCGACGTGCCCGAGTCGCTGCACGAGGTGCGATGGATGATCGAGGAGCTGCGGGTGAGCGTCTTCGCGCAGCAGCTGGGCACCCGCTACCCGATCTCGGACAAGCGCGTCCGCCGCGCCCTGGAGCGGGCCTAGGAGTCGGCGTCGGGGTCCCGCTGCATCGGCACCGCCCCCGTCAGCAGCGCGCGGACCTCCCGCTCGCGGTAGCGGCGGTGTCCGCCCAGCGTGCGGATCGAGCTCAGCTTGCCGGCCCTGGCCCACCGCGTCACGGTCTTGGGGTCGACACGGAACATCGTCGCCACCTCGGCCGGCGTGAGCAGTACCTCTGATTCCAGTGCGTTCGCATTCATGGCCCGATGGTGTGCTTGTCCGGTGTGTCATACAACGCGACCTTGGTCCCGGGACCATTTCCTGAGGGCCGAAAGAGTGGTTTCGCGGCGGAACCGGGGCTGAATATGGTAGGCGCAGAGAACGTCGGGCTGTTGTCTCAGGGCACGCGACCGAGAAACGCGAGGGTGCGGTCCGTCAACAGACGGGCGCACTCCGGTTCGTAGTCCGGGGAGCCCGGATCGGCGAAGAGATGTCCGGAGCCGGGATACAGGTACAGCTCGGCCGACTCGATCTGCTCTGCCAGCGCCCGGCCCACCTCGAGGTCTCCCCACTCGTCGGCCTCCATCACGTGGATCTGGAGCGGGACCCCGGACGGCCACGGCTGCCCGAACTCGGAGGTGGGCACCGAGCTGTGGAACAGCAAGGCACCGGTGGCGCCCGGCCTGGTCTGCGTCAGGGCCTGGGTAGGCAGCGCACCGAGCGAGAACCCGGCATAGACGATCGCGTCCGGCAGATCCGCGGCGGCGGCGACGCCCCTGGCGATGATCTCGGGGAACCCCACCTCCTCGGCGAAGGCCACTCCTGCGTCCAGCTCGGCGAAGGTCCGTCCCTCGTACAGGTCGGGCGTGTGCACTGTGTGGCCGGCCTCTCGAAGGCGTTCGGCGAACTCGAGGAACCCGGGGGTCCGCCCCAGTGCGTGGTGGAACAGGAGCACCTCTGTCATGTCACAGCACGCTGGTCGGGAGCGATCCGCCGGGCGAGCCACGCGAGCGCCAGTGGGTAGCGGTACTCGATCGCCCCGTGCCCGCCATCGAAGAGCTCGCAGTGGATCCGGTCATCGGGCAGGCCGGCCCGGGTGATCTCGCGCTGGAAGGCCTTCGCACCGAGGTCGAGATACCACTCGTCCCTGGTCCCGCCGTCGATCCACACCGCGCGCCATGACCGCACCGCGTCCACGTACCGCTCCACCATGCGGACAGGATCCCAGTCCAGCCAGCGCTGCCACAGCGCCGGCACGAGCTGGCCGGTGTCGGCGTCGAACGGCAGCAGCGGCGTACCGTCGCCGTCCGCGGAGAAGCACGCACTCACCCCGAGCATCATCAGCAGCGCCTGGTCGGCCTCCTTGGTGAACGCCGTACGCCCGCGGAAGTCGGCCCACCACGCCTGGATGTCGCCGTCGTACTCGCGCAGGTACCGGACGGCCTTCGCGAACTCCGGGATGTAGCAGAACTCGTACAGCGCGTCGCCGGCGTGCGTGGCCAGCGCACCGAAGATGTCGGGACGCAGCATCGGCGTGACCATGGCGCCGAAGCCGCCGCTGGACTTTCCGGTGATCGCGCGGTGCTCCTGGCTCGCGACCGTCCGGTACCGGCGGTCGACGAAGGGCACGACCTCCTCGCACAGGTAGGAGTGGTAGGCGCCCGTGCCGGGCGAGTCCACGAACTGGCTGCCGCCGTAGGCCGTCCACGCGTCGACGTACACCACGATCGTGGGCGGCGCCTCGCCGCGCGCGAAAACGGCGTCCGCGGTCTCGATGAACGGCTGCCTGAACGCCGTCCGGTTGCGCCACATGCCGACGTGCCCGGTGTAGCCCTGGATGACATACACGCTCGCGTATCGGCGCTCCGGCTCCTCGGCGTAGCCGGGCGGGACGTAGACCCACAGGGGCCGCTCATGCGGATCGCCCAGGACATTGCGCCGCAGCAGCGCGCTGTCGAGGACGTGCTCGTCGATGCGACCGGCGAGGTCGGCGGACCAAGGCAACACCTTCCGCACCCTAACGCTGCGGCCGGGAGCCGATGACCACGGTCGCGTTCAGCTCGGCCGAGTCGGCCACCTGCGCGACGAACCCCTCCTGAGCGAAGGACTCCCGGGCCATCGGAGCTTGGCGCTCACTCGTCTCGACCAGCACGTGGCCACCCGGAGCCAGCCATCGTGGCGCCGCCGCGGACAGCCGGCGGACCAGGTCGAGACCGTCCGCACCACCGTCAAGGGCGACCTGCGGCTCGTGCGACCTCGCCTCCGCCGGCAGCATCCCGAGTGCTTCGGTGGGGACGTAGGGCACGTTGGCGACGAGGACGTCGACATGGCCCTGCAGCGTCACCGGCAGCGGCTCGTCGAGGTCACCTGCATGAACCTGAGCACGGAGGCCCGTGAGGTTGCGGCGGGCGCAGCGCACCGCTGCTGGGTCGACGTCGACCGCGTACAGCTCGAACGGGCCGACGAGCGCCGCGAGCGCCGCACCGACCGCGCCCGAGCCGCAACAGAGGTCGACGACGACCGCGCCGGGAGGGGCCAGGGCGGCGGCCTGGCGGACGAGGAACTCGGTGCGCCGACGCGGAACGAAGACGCCGGGGTCCACGGCGATGCGCAGGCCGCAGAACTCCACCCAGCCGATGATGTGCTCGAGCGGGAGGCCGGCCGCTCGGCGGTCGACCATGGCGGTGAGGTCCGCCGGCGTCCGCGCCGCCGAGACCAGCAGCCGCGCCTCCTCCTCGGCGAACACGCAGCCGGCGGCACGCAGTCGGGCCACGACCGGGTCCGTGCTCATCGGCCGCGCTGCGTGTGCCGGTGCGGACGGGCGCCTGGACCGTCGTCGTGGCCGGGGCCGTCGGGGATGTCGACAAGCTGCGGCGGCAGCTCGGTCGCGACCTGGTCCAGGGCGGCGCAGAAAGCGTCGATGCCGGCCTGGCGGCGGCTGCCTCGACGTACGACGGTGAACACGCGCCGAAACGGCGCCGGCTCACCACGAAGCGGGAGACGTACGACGGCCTGGTGCGCCGGCAGCGGAGCAAGGCGCGGGATCAGGGATACCCCGAGCCCGTGGCCGACCAGGGCGATGACGGCGTCCCACTCCTTGGCCGTGTGCGTGACGCGCGGGGTGAACCCCGCGGCCAGCCAGGCCGCCTGCACCAGCCGATGCTGGTCCAGGCTCTCCGGTAGGGCGATCCAGGCCTCGTCCGCGGTCTCGGCCAGGTCGACGGCGCTCCGTCTCACCAGGGGGTGCTCGGCGGGGACCAGCAGGTCGAAGGGGTCGTCGAGCAACCGCTCCTGGTCGAGGCGTGCGCGGTCGTCGGCGGCACCGGCGGAGGTGGGCACCACGATCGCCACGTCGGCGTCGCCGGCCAGCAACCGCGCGTAGCACTCGGGCGTCTCCGCCTCCGAGATCTGCACGGTCAGCACAGGACGAGTGTGGCGCAGCCGGGCCGCGGCGGGTGCGAGGAGCCCGGCTACCGCGGTGGGAAAGCCGCACACCCGCAGGTGTTCGACCTGGTCGCCCGTACCGGCATCGCGAAGGGCGACGACCATCTGCTCCCACCCGGCGTACAGGTCGTCCGCGTACGCGATCAGCGACTCGGCGGCCGGAGTGAGGCGGATGCGGCGCCCGTGGCGCTGGAGCAGGTCGACCCCGAGATCGCGGCTGAGCAACCGGATCTGCTGGGACACCGCCGAGGGCGTCAGATGGAGCGCCTGGGCAACGGCGGTGACCGTCCCCTGCTGCTGAAGAACGCGCAGGACCTGCAGGCGTCGCACGTCGATCATGTCGCTCACACTAAACGAGTCCATGTAGGAAAATGAAGATTGACCTTATCCATCGGTCCTGCCGATGCTGACTGGTGTGGGTCCCACCCCGAGCACGACCACTCCCGAGCCTCGTCCTGCCAAAGCCCCGGACGAGCGGCGGGTGCGGGTGCCGGCGGCCTCGCTGGTGCTGCTGAGCGTGGTCAGCGTGCAGGTCGGGCAGGCGTTCGGCAAGCAGCTGTTCAGCCTCGCCGGGCCGCTCGGCGTCGCCAGCCTCCGGCTCTCGATCGCGGCGTGCGTGCTCCTGCTGGTCTGCCGTCCACGCCCTCCGGTGGACCGACGCTCCCTGGGACTCGTCCTGGCCTTCGGAACCGCGATCGCGGGGATGAACATCATCTATCCCGCCCTGCAGTACCTGCCGCTGGGCGTGGCCACCGCACTCCAGCTGACCGGCCCGCTCACCCTTGCCCTGCTCGCCTCACGGCGGCGGACGGACCTGGCCTGGACACTGCTCGCCCTCACCGGTGTCGCCCTGTTCTACGCGCCCGGCGCCCCGGCGCCGCCCGCGATCGGCGTCCTGCTGGCGCTGTTGTCCGGACTCGCGATGGGCGCGTACCTGCTGCTCAGCCAGCGTGCGGGGAGCCAGACCGTGGACGGATCCTTGCTGGCGCTGGCCGTCGCGTGCGCGGCGCTCATCTTGCTGCCGTTCGGCGTCGCGGAGTCGGGAACGGCGCTGCTCGACTGGCACCTCCTCCTGGCTGCCACCGGGCTGGCACTGGTGTCGGCCGTCCTCCCCTACTCCCTCGACCTCAGCGCCCTGCGCCGCCTGCCCGCCCGGGTCGTCGGCGTCCTGGAGAGCCTGGAGCCGGCCGTCGCCGGCCTCGCCGGCCTGCTCGTGCTCCATGAGCATCTCGGCCTCAGCCAGTGGTCGGCCCTCGCGTGCGTCACCGCCGCCTGTACGGGCGCCGTACTCAGCCGGCGGTGAGCAGTGCGATGGTGAGACCTGCGCCGACCAGGCCGATGGTCTGCTGTCGTGTGAGGCGCTCGCCCAGCACGGTGATGCCCAGCAGCACCGGGATGGCCGGGTAGAGCGAGGAGAGCACGACGGAGACGGTCACGAGCTCTTGTCTGGTGGCCAGCAGGTAGAGGGCCAACCCGCCGACCGCGACGACACCGTTCGCGGTGGCTCCGACGGCCACACCACGCGGCAGGTGCAGGCGGGTCGCCGTGATGCCGAGGGCCAGCATCACGGTCGGCACCGAGGCCAGGCGCCCGGCGGCGACCGGCCACAGTCCGGCGGCGGTACCCGCCTGCGCGAGCGCGATGTACTGCAGGGCGAACCCCATGCTGGCGACGAGGCCGTCGAGGACTCCTCCCGCACCGGCGGCAGCCGCTCCACCGTTCTTGCGGGCAACGAGCGCGACAGCGGGTACGGCCAGAGCGATGCCGAGCCAGGTCAGCATCGAGGGGCTCTCGGCCATGATCGTCACACCGACGAGAACGGGCAGTGCAAGACCACCGACGGCGCTCAGCGGCACCACGACGCTCATGTGGCCGCGGGTCAGTCCCCGGTAGAGAAAACCCACTCCGGTTGCCGTACCGACTCCTGAGAGCGCACCCCAGGCGAGGTCGGACCCGTCGAGCCCGGGGGCCGGAACCACCGGGGCGACGGCGACCATGACGGCGCAGCCGCTCACCTGTACGGCGAGCGCGACCGCGGCCGGGTTCGCACGGCGCGAGAGCAACCCACCGGCGTAGTCGGCGATGCCGAAGCACACCGCCGAGGCCAGAGCGAGCAGCGGGCCGGTCAACGGCTCGCGGCTCGTTCCGCCGCCCCCACCGGGCAGGTCGCCTCGGTCGTGCAGGCCGCGCGGTCACACAACCGGCAGATCAGCTCCGAGCTCCCGATCTCGCCGTACAGGCGCGTGAGCAGCTTGCTCAGCAGGTCGCTGAGCGCCTCTCGTTCCTGGGGTTCAAGGTCGGCGATGACGTCGGTCAGGGGACCCCCTCGCGCGCTCAGCAGGCGTCGAGCCGACCGCCGGCCGGTGCGCGTCAGGCTCACGGTCACCCATCGGGACCGGCTGCGGTGCCGCTCCACCAGGCCGTCCGCCTCCAGAGAGTCGACCATACGTGCCGCGGCCGGCTGGCTCAGACCGACGCGTCGCCCCAGCTCGGTGACGCTCAGGCCGGTGGAGTTCGAGAGGACGACCAGGGCGGCGGCCGCACTGGCGCTGACCCCGACCGATCGAGTGGCGCCCGCCAGCAGCTGGTCGGACAGGGCCAGGACCGTCGCACCGAGCAGGTTCGCTGTACGTGCATCATGCATGACTCATGCATAGCACAGGCGGCCCGCCAGTGTCTAGGCTTCGGGTGTGTCGAACAGCAGCGTGGGACCGACCGTGGCCGAGCAGTTCCAGATCAGTCCGGAGACGGCCGTCGCCGTGGTGGTGTCGACGGTGTGCATCTACGTCGCCTTCATCGTTTTGGTCCGCGCCCTCGGGCCGCGCAGCCTCGCGAGCATGTCTGTTGGCGGCTGACGGCGTCCCGCTACGGGACAACATGCGCAGGGTCCACATCGTCGAGATCGACCCATGGTTGCTGGCCGACGTGCCCGGTGCAGGCTCCGTGCCGGGGTCACGTTGAGCGGCTTGCTCAGTTGACGCGCAGCCAGTCGTCGACGAGCGCGTAGAACTCCTCGGGCTGCTCTCGCCGGACGCAGTGCCCGGCGCCCTCGACGCGCGCCAGGGTCACGTTGCCGTTGCCGATGTCGGCCAGCCCCTGCTCGACCTCCTCGTCGACGCAGATGCCCTCCGGGCCGTCCCCGGTGAGCACCAGGGCCGGGACGGTGAGCTCTGCGAACAGCTCGGTCCAAGGCGTGGTGGGCTTGTAGTCGCCGTACTCGAGGTACTCCAGGTCCATCTGCTGCTCTGCGCGTCCCGTGACCAGCAGCTCGCTCTCCGGCCACGTCGGATGGCTCTCCCGGCGCAGCCGCAGCAGGGCGTCGTCGTCGGGAGCGTCGAGACTTGCCCGGAGCCCCTCGACCATGCCCTCCCCCCGTGACGGGTCGCGCTGTGCGTCGTCGGGGCCGCGCGGAGCCGGGTCCTCCAGAACGACCCCACGCACCAGGTCGGGTCGCCGCACCGCCACCGTCAGCGCCACCGCGCCGCCCAGGGAGTGGCCGACCACCACCGGGGCGCTGCCCAGCTGCTCCAGGACTGCGATCGCGTCCTCGACCATGACCTCACCGGGGTGCGCCGCCAGCTGGTCCCTGGTGAACCGGGGCGACTCGCCGTGGCCGCGCTGGTCCACGATGAGGACCGCGTAGTCGCGGCCCCAGTGCGTGACGGCTTCCCGCCACCCGGCACCGGAGTCGGTCAGGCCGTGCAGCAGGAGCAAGGTCGGCGCTTCGTTCGTCGGCCGCCCGTCCCACCGCACGACGAGGTCGGTCTGGATCTCCGGCACGTTGCATCCCTCCGGACGTCTCTCGGCACGCAGGACTCGACGCTGCCGTACCCGTGCAGCGTAGAGACCATCGGTCGAGACCCGTGCGCACTTCTTCGCCACGCACAGTAGCCAGTCGAGTCGAAATTGTGACCAGAAAGTCTTCCCCCCACCGTTTTGTCCGTGATTGCGTACGTCGTCGAGACGTTCCCATCCGATGTCGGGCACGACGCACGACCTGAGCCGGCCCGGCTCGACTCCCCCTCCAGGAGGATCCCGTGAGACGACGCGTGCTCAGCGTCATCAGCGCGACGGCGACCATCCCGCTTCTCGCCGCCGCCCTGCAGCTGCCGGCCACGGCCGCTCCCGCCGAGAACCCCGGGCCCGAGCAGCGCGGCACGGCCATGGCCGACGACCGGCCGAACCCGCTCGAGCGTGAACGCCGGAGGCGCAACCAGACCGCCGTGGAGATGGTGCTCAACGGCGAGCGGTCCGTGCAGAACCGTGGCGGCTCGAAGGCCGTCAAGGTGGCACCGGGCCAGTGGGCGCAGTACGGACTCCAGTCCCGCGACCGGATCTTCACCACGCTGGTGGAGTTCGGGGACCAGGCCGACCCCCGTTTCCCCGGCGCACCGGCCGGCCCGATGCACAACGAGATCCCCAAGCCGGACCGCAGTGTCGACAACACGACGTACTGGAAGGCCGACTTCGACCGCCAGCACTACCTCGACATGTTCTTCAACGGACTGGCGGACCAGGGCGGCGAGTCGGTCAAGGACCTCTACGAGGAGCTGTCGAGCGGCCGTTACACGGTCGACGGCGACGTGGGCAGCTGGGTACAGGTGCCCCACCACGAGGCACGGTACGGCGAGACCGAGAACAACACCGACATGACCGCGTTCATCCAGGACGGCGCCGACGCGTGGTACGACGCGCAGAAGTCCGCCGGCAAGACCGACGAGGAGATCGCGGACTACCTCGCCGGCTTCGACGAGTGGGACCGCTACGACCACGACGACGACGGCGACTTCGCGGAGAGCGACGGCTACGTCGACCACTACCAGGCCATCCACGCCGGCGAGGGCCAGGAGGCCGGAGCGCCGTCGTGGGCGATCTGGTCACACCGCTGGTACGCCAACCTGGCCGGACGCGGCACGGTCGGACCCTCCGAGGACGCGCGCCTCGGCGGTGTACAGATCGGCGACACGGGCTTCTGGATCGGTGACTACACGACCGAGCCGGAGAACGGGGGCCTCGGCGTGTTCGCCCACGAGTACGCCCACGACCTTGGCCTCCCGGACCTCTACGACACCAGCGGCGGGGAGAACGGCACCGGCTTCTGGACGCTGATGAGCTCGGGGTCGTGGCTCGGCCACGGTGCGAACACGATCGGCACCACGCCCAACCACATGGGCGCCTGGGAGAAGCTCATGCTCGGATGGCTTGACTACGACGTCGCTGGAGCTGGCACCAGGTCCAGCCACCGGCTCGCCCCCAGCTTCCACGCCACCAAGAAGGCGCAGGCGCTGGTGGTGGTGCTGCCCCCGAACGGCGAGCACGACCGCTACTACATCGCCGAGAACCGCCAGTACCGGGGTTACGACAGCACCCTGGCCACCGGGCCGTACAACTTCGGGTGGACGGAGACCCAGCCCGACCGGGTGGAGCACTTCCCGTACCAGAACGGCCTGCTGATCACGTACTGGAACACCGAGTACCGCCGCAACAGCACCGCCCGGCACCCGGGCGCAGGGCTGGTGCTCCCGGTGGACGCCCGCCCGGCGGCTCTGAAGTGGTCCGACGGAGTCGTCGCCCGCAACCGCATCCAGACCTACGACTCCACCTTCGGCCTGGAGGCCACCGACCCGATCACCGTGCACCGGGAGGTCGCCGACCCGGTGACCGGTGAGGTCGCCATGACCGACCTGGCGGTGCCGTCGCAGCCGGCGGTCACGGTGTTCGACGACAGCAACCCGGACGCCTACTACGACGCGGAGAACCCGCAGGGCAGCGTCCGCGTCGCCGGAACCGGCACCCAGATCCGGGTGGTCAACGAGGACCAGAACGGAGTCATGACGGTGCGGGTTCGCTGACCGTACCGGTCCGCTGACCGGGGTCGGCGGCAGGGCAGCCGACGAGGGCCGGGCTTCCCCGGCCCTCGTCGCTTGACCGCAAACTCGAAACTGTGTTCGACTATCTGGGTGCGGTGGGAGGCGCAGGCCCTGCAGTCGACCGACGAGTCGGCACTGCCCGGCATGGACGGCATCTCCGCGCTCGTTCCCGGGCTCATCCGCAGCGTCACCACGCCCGACTTCGCCGGCATCACCTTCCACGAGGTGGCCGCCAAGTCGGCCCTGAACAAGGTGCCGGCCACCTCCGCCATGCCGTTCCGCTGGACCGTGAACCCATGGCGCGGCTGCTCGCACGCCTGCTTCTACTGCTACGCCCGCGGCAGCCACACCTGGCTCGAGCTCGACTCCGGCCACGACTTCGACACACAGATCGTGGTGAAGACCAACGTCGCCGCGGTCCTCCGCCGCGAGCTGGGCCGCCCGTCGTGGCGGCACGAGCAGGTCGCGCTGGGCACCAACACCGACCCCTACCAACGCGCCGAGGGCCGTTACCGGCTGATGCCCGGCATCATCGACGCGCTGGCGGAGTCCCGCACGCCGTTCTCGATCCTGACCAAGGGCACGCTGCTACGGCGCGACCTGCCCCGGCTTGCCGCGGCGGCCGAGCACGTGGGCGTGGGTCTGGGCATCTCGCTGGCGCTCCTCGACGAGGACCTGCACGCCAGCCTCGAGCCCGGCACCCCCTCGCCGCGTGCACGACTCGATCTGGTCCGAGCGGTGCGCGCCTGCGGTCTGGACTGCGGCGTGATGGTGGCACCCGTGCTCCCCTGGCTCACCGACTCGACCGAGGCTCTGGACCGCCTGCTGGCTGCCCTCGCAGACGCCGGCGCATCGGGCGTGACCGTCCTGCCCCTGCACCTGCGTCCCGGCGCGCGGGAGTGGTACCTCGGCTGGCTCCAGCAGCACCGCCCTGACCTGCTGCCCCGGTACCGCCGCCTGTACGGCCGTGGCTCCTACGTCGGTCCGGAGTACCGCGACGACCTACGGGGACGCGTGCGGCCGCTGCTGCATCGCTACGGCTTCGGCCGGGCCGGCACCCGCAGCGTGGACGAAGAGCACGACGAGCCCTCCGACGCCGTCGCCGCGCCCGCGGGCACCACCGCCGCGACACTGTTCTGACCCGTGGGAATCCGGATGTGCGAGTCGGCGACCTCGGGGAGAATGGTCCGGTGACGTTCACGATCCGCCTCGCCGCCCCGTCCGAGTACGCCATGATCGGCGAGCTCACGCTCGCCGCCTACGTCGCCGAAGGGCTGTCGAGCGTGGAGTCCGACTACGTCGGCACACTGGTCGACGCCGCCAGCCGCGCGGAGAAGGCGGAGCTGTGGGTGGCCGTCGACGACCGGGACGAGATCGTCGGCTCTGTGACGTTCTGCCCGCCCGGGTCGCCGTACCGCGAGATCGCTGAGGAGGGTGAGGGCGAGTTCCGGATGCTGGCGGTCGCCCCGAGCGCCCGGGGTCGGGGAATCGGAGAGACGCTGTGCCGCTGGTGCCTCGCCCGCAGCCGGGAGCTCGGCGACCGGCGCATGGTCCTGTGCACCCAGAAGGAGAACGACAAGGCGCACCGGCTGTACGGCCGCCTCGGCTTCGTCCGGCTCCCTGAGCGCGACTGGTCGCCCGTCGCCGGCGTCGACCTGGTCGCCTTCATCCTCGACCTCTGAGCCGCGGTCAGCGCAGCTCGGCCGAGGTCTTGTCGAGCAGGCGCCGAGCCACGATCAGCTGCTGGATCTGCTGGGTGCCCTCGAAGATGTCCAGGATCTTCGAGTCGCGGGCCCACTTCTCCAGCAGCTCGTGCTCGGAGTAGCCGAGGCTGCCGGTCAGCTCCACACAGCGCAGCGTGATGTCGTTGCCGACCCGACCGGCCTTGGCCTTGGCCATCGACGCCTGCAGCGAGTTCGGCACGCTGTTGTCGGCCATCCACGCCGCCTGCAGCGTGAGCAGGTAGGCCGCCTCCCAGTCCGCCTCCATCTGCAGCAGACTGGCCGCCGCCGCCGGCTGCACGTGTGCGGGTCGGTCGTAGTCGACCGCCACGCCGGCCTCGGCCAGCAGGTCCCGGGTGAGCTCGAGCGCGGCCCGGGCGCAGCCGACAGCCATCGCGGCGACCAGCGGGCGAGTGTTGTCGAAGGTCTGCATGACCCCGGCGAAGCCCTTGCTGGCGTCGACCTCCGGGTTGCCGAGGAGGTTCTCCTTGGGGACGCGGCAGTCCTCGAACCGGATCGTCGCGGTGTCGGAGGAGCGGATACCGAGCTTGTGGTCGAGGCGTTCGACCGTCATGCCGGGCGTGCCCTTCGGCACCACGAACGACTTGATCGCGGCCCGCCCCTTCGACTTGTCCAGCGACGCCCACACGACGATGGCGTCGGCACGACCGCCGGCGGTGACGAAGATCTTCTCGCCGTTGAGGACGTAGTGGTCGCCGTCCGGCCGCGCGGTGGTGGTGATGCTGGCCGAGTCGGAGCCGCAGCCGGGCTCGGTGATGGCCATGCCGGCCCACACACCGGCGAACCGCTGCAGCTGCTCCTCGTCGGCGACAGAGGCGATCGCGGAGTTGCCCAGGCCCTGCCGCGGCATCGACAGCAGCAGGCCGACGTCGCCCCAGCACATCTCCATGATGGAGAGCACCGAGGTCATGTTGGAGCCGTTGCGCACCCGGTCGCCGTCGCCGTTCTCGGTACGGCGCACCCCGGCCGCACCGGCGCCGCTGCCCTGCCCGGCCGCGTCCAGGCCGTCGACCATCGCCGCCAGCATGTCCAGCTCCTTGGGGTAGGCATGCTCGGCCAGGTCGTACTTGCGGGAGTTGGGACGCAGCATCTCCCCAGCCACCTGGTGCGCCTGGTTGACGAACCCGCGGAACTTCTTGGGGACCTCGAGGTTGAGCATCAGACCAGCACCCCGCCTTCCATCAGGCCGACCGCCCGCAGGTCGCGGTACCAGCGTTCGACCGGGTGTTCCTTCACGAACCCGTGGCCACCGAGCAGCTGTACGCCGTCGGTGCCGATCTGCATGCCGCGCTCGGTGCACAGCCGGCGAGCCAGTGCGGTCTCGCGGGCGAAGTCCTTGCCCTGCTCGGCGCGCGAGGCGGCGCGGTAGGTGACCAGCCGCATGCCTTCGAGCTCGATGCCGATGTTGGCGACCATGAACGCCACCGACTGACGATGGCTGATCGGCTCGCCGAACGCCTGACGCTCGTTGACGTACGGGATCACGTAGTCGAGCACGGCCTTCGCGGTGCCCAGGGACAGCGCACACCAGCCGAGCCGGGACAGCCGAACGCACTCGGCGTAGCTGTCCGCTGCTCCGTCGCCGAGCAGCGCGGTGTCCGGCAGGCTCACGCCGTCGAGGATCAACCGGCTCATGCTGGCTGCGCGCAGACCCATCGCAGGCTCGGCCTCGACCTCCAGACCGGAGCTGTCGGACTCCACGACGAACAGGGCGGGCCCCCGCTCCTCGAGGTCGGCGGCGACGACGAACAGCTCGGAGTCGGCGCCGCGGGGCACCAGCGACTTGACGCCGTCGAGGACGAAGCCTCCCGGGACGCGGCGCGCCGTCGTACGCAGCGCGAAGGGGTCGAACAGCGGCCGCGGCTCCATCACCGCGAGCGCGGCGGCCGGGACCTGCTCACCGGTGAAGGCCGGCAGATAGGCCTCCTGCTGCCGCTCGTCGCCCCACAGCGACACCGCGGTGCTCACTGCTGACGGTGCCATGCAGGCGACGGCCAGGCCCATGTCACCGTGCGCCATCGCCTCGGCGACAAGCACGCCCGTGGTCGTCGAACGCTCGCTGACGATCCCTCCGAGATCCTCCGGGACCTCGATCAGAGTGAGGCCCAGCTCGTTGCTCTGGCTGAGGATCTCGGCCGGCGTGGTGCACGCCTCGTTGGCCTCGGCCGCGGCCGGACGCAGCACCTCCCCGGCGAACTCCGACACGACGCCGACCATCATCTGCTGGTCCTCGGTCGGGGTCAGGTCGAAGCGCCCCGTCGAGTGCGCAGCGGGAAGGCGCGCCGGCTTCTTGCGTGCCGCCGGGCCGACGGGGAAGCCGCGGCTGATCGCTCCGAGCGTGCGGAAGCCGGTCTTGGTGGCTTCGAACACCACCCGCTCGGTCTGCTTGCGCAGCCCGAAGCGGTCGAGCGCGCGCGCACCCGCCAGCTTGTTGATGGCCGCAACCCCCATGCCGAGCGGGTCGCGGCGACCGGAGCGCCGTGGCGCCTTCGCGGGGGGCTGCGGCGCCTTGAGCGAGGACGCCGAGCCGTTGTCGGTGGCCATCCGGGTCTCCTGTCCTAGGTCGGGAGGAGGATGTCTCCGCCAACTGTAACTCCCAGTTACAACGACCGATACGTGGCGTCGGTCACCGTCGGCCCCGCGCCGACGTGTTCAGCGCTTACCGAACATCGTCCTCGTGGAGCGGGGTCACCCAGGCGCGCCGCTCGCAGATGAGCCCGTCACGCATCACGAAGACCTCGGCCATCGACAGGCGCTGCACCGACCCGTCCCGCTGCGGCACACGTCCGACAAGCTCGGCCATGACCGTGCCGTCTTCCTCGACCATCCGAACGACCTCCAGGTCCGGATTCCCGGCGAACCCCGGACCTTCGATGGCTGCGTCGTACGCAGCCTTGCCTTCGAGACGGAAAGCGCCGAAGACCGTCCACGTGATGTCGTCGGTCAAGCAGCCGAGGATCTGGGCGTGGTCGGTGCGACGGAAGCCGTCGAGGTAGCGCTCAACGGTCTTCTTGTTCTGGCTGTTCAGCGTCATGCTCCTTCGTAGCGCGCTCGGTCGTCAGGATGCCTGCGCTCCCGTCCGAAACTCACCGGTCAGCCGGGGCGACAGGTCTTCGCAGCGAAGCGCCTCCGGGCTAGGCGAGCCCCTCCTGCTGCAGGAACTGCTCCGCGACCGCGTCGATGGGTTCCTTGTCCTGGTCGACGCTCTTCAGCATCTCGGTGAGCTTCTGCGTGGTGAGCGCCTCAGAGATGCGGTTGAGCGACTGCTCGACCTGTTCGCGCTGAGGCACGTCGTCACGGATCACCGGCACGATGTTGCCGGGCAGCACGATGTTCTTGGGGTCGTCGAGGATGACGAGGTTGTTCTCCTCGATCGCGCTCTGGGTGGTGAAGAAGTCACTGACCTGGATGTCGTTGTTGAGCAGCGCCTTGAGAGAGAGCGGACCGCCCGTGTCGAGCGTCCGGTAGTCCTTGAACTCCACGCCGTACACCTCACGCATGCCGGCGACACCGGCCCGCCGGGTGCGGAACTCTGGACTGCCACCG
Organism: Nocardioidaceae bacterium; assembly: GCA_036259355.1. Lineage (GTDB taxonomy): Bacteria > Actinomycetota > Actinomycetes > Propionibacteriales > Nocardioidaceae > JALZDI01. The sequence goes on along the minus strand of DATABY010000158.1, from coordinate 8,062 downwards.
GCGACCAGCTGGTCGGCGACCGGAGCGAGGTCGCCGATCGTCTGCAGGTCGTACTTGCGGGCGGTCTGCTGCGTCACCACGATCGCGTCCTCGTCGGTGGCGTCGGAGATGTCCAGGATCTCCAGCTCTTCCGGCAGCTCCGTGCGCAGCTGCTCGGTCACCGCCTGCACCCGGGTGTCAGGGATGTCCTCGTTGTAGTACTCCAGCAGGTAGCCGACGTACTCCGGCAGCACGTTGATCGACGGGTTGTTGCCCTCGATCGCCTGCATGTAGGCCTCGCGCGCCCCGATGTTGGGCTGCTGCTCCACCTCGAGGCCTTCCGCCTCCAGCGCCTGGGCGTAGATCTCGCCGAGCAGCTGGCTCTCGGTGAAGTTCGCCGAGCCGACCACCACCGTGTCGAGCTCGGACTCCGACGCCCCGACCAGGCCACAGCCACCGAGCCCGGCGGCCATGGCGAGTGCGACGACGCAACCCAGCAGCAGTGAACGTGGCGAGAACTTGCTTGGCGACACGGCTCCTCCTGTTCCGGTGAGGCGGTTCAGCCCCGTGACCGTGCGACTCTACGCCCGCTGACCCCCGGGGAGACGACCACACGCGTGAGCGCGGCGAAGACGAGGTCGAAGGCGATCGCCAGCGCCGCCACCAGCAGCGCGGCGGCCATCGCCTGCGCGTACTCGCGGGTGGCGATGCTGTCCAGCAGCGGGCGGCCGAGCCCGCCCAGCGCGACGATGGCCGCGATCGTCGCGGTGCTGACGATCTGCAGGGTGGCTGCCCGCAGACCGGAGATGATCAGCGGCAGCGCGATCGGCACCTCGACGCGCCAGAGGATCTCCCGCCCGGTCATGCCCATGCCGACGGCCGCGTCGACAGCGTCGGGGTCGACGTTGCGGATCCCGGCGTACGTCGAGGCCAGGATCGGGGGGACGCCGAGGAGCACCAGGGCGACCATCACCGGACGGATGTCGATGGAGGTGGCGAGGGCGACCAGGATGAGGACGCCCAGCGTAGGCAGGGCCCGGCCGGCGTTCGCGATGTTGAGCGCCAGGAACGAGCCGCGGTTGGTGTGCCCGATCAGCAGACCCACCGGGAGCGCGATGAGCGCCGCCATCGCGAGCGCCAGCACGGTGTAGACCGAGTGCTCGAGGATGCGCCAGAGCAGGCCGTCCTGGCCCGTCCAGGACGCCGGGTCACCGACGTACTCGACGAACCCCACCACGATGTTGTCGTCGTTCATCGACCCGCCCGCACGCGTACCCAGGGGGTCAGCCACCGCTGGCCCATCACCAGCAGACCGTCGAGCGACAGCGCCAGCAGCACCGACAGCACGAGGCCGACGATGATGGGGGCCATGTAGTCGCTGCGCAGGCCTTCCATGAACAGGTTGCCGAGACCGCCCTTGCCGATCAGTGCGCCGACGCTGACCATGCTGACGTTGGTGACGGTGACCACCCGAAGCCCGGCGGCGATGACCGGCACCGCCACCGGCAGCTCCACCGACAACAGGCGACCGAGGTGCCCGTAGCCGAGCGCCGTCGCCGACAGCCGTACGTCGTCGGGCACGGACTCCAGCCCGTCGATCACGTTGCGCACCAGCAGCGCGGTGGAGTAGATCGTCAACGCGACGATGATGTTGGTCAGGCTGATGATCTGGTAACCGAACACCAGCGGCAGCACGATGAACAGCGCGATCGACGGCACCGAGTACGCGATGCCGCCCATCGACAGCAGCACCGACGTCAGCACCGGCCGGCGCGCGGCCCACCAGCCGAGCGGGATGGCGAAGCACAGGGCCAGACCGATCGGCACGATCGACATGATGATGTGCTCGCCCAGGTAGCTCAGGACCGTGTCGCCGCTCTGGCTGACGTAGTCGAGTACCTCCGTCACGCGGTCTCCGCACGTTGCGTCTCGGCCCGGCGTACTGCCGCCAACACGTCCTGGTGGTCGATCACACCCACCGCGGTGCCGCGCTCGTCCACCACGACGGCGCGCCCGCCGGGGGCGGTCAACGTGGCGTCGAGCGCCGCCTTGAGCGGACCGCCGCGTCGGTAGGGGTACGACGTGTCGACGTGGACCCCGTCCGGCAACGGCTGGATGCGTAGGTCGTCCCCGGGCACGAACGACAGCGCCCGGTAGCCGCGGTCGCGGCCGATGAACCCGGCCACGAAGTCGTCGGTGGGGTTGGCGAGCAGGCCCGCAGGGGTGTCCGTCTGCGCGAGCCGGCCACCGACCCGAAGCACCACGATGTTGTCGCCGAGCTTGATCGCCTCGTCGATGTCGTGGGTGACAAAGACGATCGTCTTGGCGAGGTCGCGCTGCAGCCGCAGGAACTCGTCCTGCAGCTGAGCCCGCACCACCGGGTCTACCGCGCTGAACGGCTCGTCCATCAGCATGATGGGCGGGTCCGCGGCGAGCGCCCGTGCCACTCCCACCCGCTGCTGCTGGCCGCCGGACAGCTGGGCGGGATACCGCTCGGCGTACTGCTGCTCCAGACCGACCTGGTCGATCAGCTCCAGCGCTCGCTGCCGAGCCTGCTGCCGTGACCAGCCGAGCAGCTTCGGCACGGTGGCGATGTTGTCGACGACGGTCTTGTGCGGGAACAGTCCGGCGTGCTGGATGACGTAGCCGATCCCGCGTCGCAGCCGCACGGCGTCGAGGGCGTGGATGTCCTCGTCGTCGACCAGGATCTGGCCGTCGCTGGGGTCGACCATCCGGTTGACCATCCGCAGCGAGGTGGTCTTGCCACACCCCGAGGGTCCGACGAGCACGGTGATCTGGTGGCTCGGGGCCACCAGGCTCAGGTCGTCGACGGCCACCGTGCCGTCGGCGAAGCGCTTGGTCACGTGGCGGAACTCGATCACAGGGGGGCTCCCCAGTCGGGCGTCGACAGTGCTCTGATCGTACGCACCGCCAGACCGTAAGGTGTGAACGTCCACCCCGACCGCCTGAGGAGTGTCTGCCCAGATGCCCGACGAGGGACGAACCTCCACGATCGTCGACGTCCTCGTGGACGCCTTCGAGCCGCTGATGGTCGCCGACCCCGACGGCTTCCGCACCAAGTTCCGCAAGATGGCCGCCGACCCTTTCGCCTTCTACCGCGGCAGTGCCTGCCTCTTCTACGCCGACATGGCCGACCTCGACGACCCGTGGGCCGACGAGCGTTCGTCGCGGGTGTGGGTCCACGGTGACCTGCACGCCGAGAACTTCGGCACGTACATGAACAGCGAGGGCACGCTGGTCTTCGACGTCAACGACTTCGACGAGGCCTACGTCGGCCACTTCTCCTGGGACCTGCGCCGCTTCGTGGCCAGCCTGGCCCTGATGGGCTGGCAGAAGGCGCTGCCGGACCGGGCGGTGCGCCGGTTGGCCCGTCGCTACCTGCAGGCGTACGTCGAGCAGGTGCATCACTACGTCGAGCTCGATGACGACGACGACTTCGCCCTGCGCCTCGACAACACCACCGGCGCGATCCAGGAGATCCTGCAGCAGGCCAAGCTGTCCACACGCCTGGAGCTCCTCAACCGGTCGACGGAGATCCACGACCGCGAGCGCAGGTTCGCCGACGGGCCCAACACGCGCCGCCTCGACGACACGGAGCAGGAGAAGGTGCTCGCTGCCTACCGCGCCTACCTCGACACGATCCCCGAGCACAAGCGGCAACCCCGTGACGTGTTCTACGAGGTCAAGGACGTGGTCGGCCGCAGCGGCTTCGGGATCGGCAGCGCCGGCCTACCGGCGTACAACGTGCTGATCGAGGGCTTCAACCAGGCGCTGGAGAACGACGTCGTGCTGTCGATGAAGCTGGGCAACGTGGCGGCGCCCAGCCGCATCGTGGCCGACGAGCGGGTCAGGGACTACTTCGAGAACGACGGCCACCGGACGGTGACCAGCCAGCGCGCACTCCAGGCGCACGCCGACCCCTACCTCGGCTACACGACGGTCGACGGCGCCGGCTTCGTCGTCGGCCAGCTCTCGCCGTACGAGAACGACCTGGACTGGGACGAGATCACCGAGCCCGACGAGATCGCGCCCGTGCTCGACGACCTGGGCCGGGCGACCGCCAAGATCCACTGCGCCTCCGACGAGGACAGCGAGCAGACGCTGGTGGACTTCCAGACCGAGGAGGCGATCGCGGCGGTGATCGACGGGCGTCACGACGAGTTCGTCGACGAGATCGTCGAGTTCGGGGTGTCCTACGCCGCCACTGCCCGCCGCGACCACGCGTTGTTCGTGGACGCGTTCCGCGAGGGCGCGATCGCGAACCTGTCGGCCACGTGACCGGAGGAGCCGTCGAGGTGTCGAGCAACCTGCCCGAGGGCGGCGTGGTCCGGCCGATCACGCGCTGGGGCGAGCCGGTGATGCATCGCGAGCTGCGCGACGTCGAGGTGTTCGACGACGACCTGCGCCGGTTGGTCGCCGACATGGTCGCGACCATGCGGGCCGCCGACGGGGTCGGGCTCGCCGCCAACCAGATCGGTGTCGACCTGAAGGTGTTCGTGTTCGACTGCCCCGACGAGGACGGCGTACGGCACGACGGTGTCGTGTGCAACCCCCGGGTGGAGCTGCCGGAAGGGCGCGACCGCCGCCTCGACGAGGACGACGAGGGATGCCTGTCGCTGCCCGGTGCGTTCGTCGGCTGCGCCCGCCCCGACTTCGCCACCGTCCGGGGGCTCGACGAGCACGGACGGCCCGTCGAGTACTCCGGCGACGGGCTGCTCGCCCGCTGTCTTCAACACGAGACCGACCACGTGTACGGCATGGTCTTCGGCGACCGGCTCGGCAAACGGGCGAGGAAGAAGCTCCTCGGCGACGCGGAGAAGCACGCCGAGGAGTTCCCGCCAGGCTGGCCCACCTGATCGGCGCGACGGTCGAACGCTACGTCCGCGGTGGCAGGCGGTGCAGAGTCACGTCGCCGAGCCGGCCGTGCGAGGCCGTAGCCGTCATGTAGGTGCAGTGCGGCTGACGTCGGCGGTCGGTGGGGGAACCGGGGTTGAGCAGGCGGAGCCCCGAGTCGGCGGTGGTGTCCCAGGGGATGTGGCTGTGCCCGAAGACGAGCACGTCTGCGTCGGCGTACCGCTCCTGGCAGCGCCTCTCACGGCCCGTGGCGGCACCTGTCTCGTGCACGACCGCGAACCGCACGCCACCGATGGTCTCGCGGGCCACCTCGGGCAGCCGCTGCCGAAGCTCCTGCCCGTCGTTGTTGCCGTACACCGCGACAAGCCGTTGCGCGGCGTCCTCCAGGACATCGAGCAGGGCCACGTCCACCCAGTCGCCCGCGTGGACCACGACGTCGGCGGCCCGGACGGCGTCCCACACCTGGTCCGGCAGGTCGCGGGCGCGCTTGGGCACATGGGTGTCCGCGATGAGCAACAGCCTGTCCGCCATGCCGGCATCCTTCGTCCGGGGATCGTTCACCGGTCATTATCCGGTGGCCGTCGGCGGTGGCGGCAGGAGACACTGGACCACCATGGAGCAGATCGGCAAACGGCTGTGGAACTGGGCCTCCATCCTCGACGACAAGACCCGTGCGCAGGCTGAGCTCACGGCCACCATGCCGTTCATCCACCCGCACGTCGCGCTGATGCCCGACGCTCACCTGGGGAAGGGTGCCACCGTGGGGTCGGTCATCCCCACCCTCGACGCAGTCATCCCGGCCGCCGTCGGCGTGGACATCGGCTGCGGCATGATCGCCGTACAGACGCAGCTCAGCGCCGCCGACCTCCCGGAGGACCGGCGGCCGCTGCGGGAGGCGATCGAGGCAGCGGTGCCGCTGTCGGCCGGGCGGTACAACGACGAGGTCAGCCGCGAGCACACGAAGCGCCGCATCGACCAACTCGAGGACGACGCCGCGCGGGCCGAGTTCGAGCCGGAGGAGTACGGCGGGAACTGGCGGCTCCAGCTCGGCAGTCTCGGGTCGGGGAACCACTTCATCGAGGTGAGCGTCGACGAGAACGACGCCGTGTGGCTGTTCCTGCACTCCGGATCCCGGGGGGTCGGCAACAAGATCGCGCAGCGCCACATCAAGGTCGCTCAGCAGCGCTGCAAGCAGTGGTGGGTCGAGCTGCCCGACCGCGACCTGGCGTACCTGGTCGCAGGCACCGACGACTTCGCGAGGTACATCCGTGAGCTGCGGTGGGCGCAGAGGTTCGCCCTGCTCAACCGCGAGGAGATGATGGACCGCGTGGCGAGCTGCTTCGCCGACTGGGCCGGCATCGACTCCGTCGAGCGGCGCGAGGAGATCAACTGCCACCACAACTACACGACCCAGGAACGACACTTCGGTCGCAACGTCTGGTTGTCCCGCAAGGGTGCCATCGACGCCAGTGCGGGAGTACCGGGGCTGATCCCCGGGTCGATGGGGACGCGGTCGTACGTCGTGGTCGGCAAGGGCAACCGGCTGGCACTGAACTCGTCGCCGCACGGCGCCGGCCGGGGCTACAGCCGGACGGCAGCGCGCAAGAGGTTCACCCAGGACGACCTGCGGTCGGCGATGGGCGACATCGAGTACCGCGACACCGACGCGTTCGTGGACGAGATCCCGGCGGCGTACAAGGACATCGACGTGGTGATGGAGGACGCGAAGGACCTCGTCGAGGTGCGGCATGTGCTGCGTCAGATCGTCAACGTCAAGGGCGACTGAGCCGACCGCGCGTCCTGGTGAGCGGACGCGCCGGCGCAGCCGGCCCGAAGCCCTGCTACGGGTCGGACTACGACACCCGCCGCGCACCCAGCAGTGCCCGCGTCTCCCGCCCACGGCCCCAGGCGATCAGGCCGAGCACGACGCCGAGCAGGACCGGCGTGATCGCCAGCAACGGGTCATCGAGGACGAACAGCTGCGTGAAGACGGCACCCACCATGACACCGATCAGCCCGAGCGCGGCGAGTCCGGCGAGACGCGGGACCAGCAGCCCGATCGCGCCGGCGAGCTCGAGGGTACCGACGAAGAAGCGGAACCACTGTCCGAGGCCGATCTGGTCGAACATCTCCACCGCGACCGACTGCCCGAACAGCTTCGGGCCTGCCGCGGCGACGAGGAAGAACACCGCCAGCAGGACCTGGATCACCCACAGGCCGGTGTTGAGACCGCGGCCCCGGCTCGGGGCGACCGGCATGAACGTGTTGTCGGCACTCATCGGAGCCTCCGTGTGCTTGTCGGGCAACGTCACCGGACAGACCGTCGCCGACGACCGAACTCATCGGCCGTGCGGTCACCGTCGTCAGCGGCGGGCCGAGGCCACGACGTAGCAGGCGATCGCTGCGGCGGCCGCGATGTTCAGCGAGTCGACACCTGGCGCCATCGGGATCCGTGCCGGCACGTCGGCCGAGGTGAGCCAGCGGTGGGAGAGGCCGTGCCCCTCCGAACCGAGGACCAGCGCGAGCCGCCCGTCCCGCACCGCCTCCTGCAGCGGCTGCGCGTCAGGGGACGGAGTGAGGGCGACCACGGAGAAGCCGCCCTCCCGCAGGGTCTCCAGGCCGCCGTACCAGTCGTCGAGCCGCGCGTACGGGATGCTGAAGACCGCGCCCATCGCCACCTTGACCGAGCGTCGGTACAGCGGGTCGGCGCAACGCGGCGAGAGCAGTACGGCGTCGATGCCCAGCGCGGCGGCCGTCCGGAACACCGCCCCCACATTGGTGTGGTCGACGATGTCCTCGAGCACCACCACCGTGCGTGCCCCCGCCAGGACCTCCTCCACGGTCCTGGGCGGCCGACGGTGCAGCGAGGCCAGGGCGCCGCGGTGCACGTGGAAGCCGGTGACTGCCTCCGCCACCGCGTCGGTGACCACGTAGCACGGCACATCGGCCGCGGCGCCGAGTACGTCGGACAGCCCGTCCAGCCAGCGGGGCGCCATCAGGAACGACCGCACCGGGTGGCCCGCCTCCACGGCTCGGCGTACGACCTTCTCGCCCTCGGCGATGAACAGCCCGTGCTCGGTCTCGAGGCTCTTGCGCAGCGACATGTCGCGCAGGTCGACGTAGTCGGACAGCCGCGGGTCAGCGGGGTCGTGGACCTCGATCAGCCGGGCCATACCCGACGCTCAGCCGTGCCCGCGGGCGGTGTAGG
>DATABY010000157.1:0-3916 GCA_036259355.1 Nocardioidaceae bacterium | reverse complement strand
TCACCGAAGCCGGCAAAGCCGACCCCGAGGTCGGCGGACTGGAGGACGCGTTCGGCGTCGCATTCCGGGCTGACCCGGACGGCCCCGAAGGCGCAGAAGGTGCCTCGGTCTGGTTCACCAAGGAAGAGGCCAACACCATCGGCGCCGTCACCAAGAAGTAACGACGCACACGGCATAGGTGCCGGGGCCAGCCGTTGGCCCCGGCACCTGTTGTTCGCAGGTACTCCCCCAGTACCACCGTGCGGTCCTCGAACAGGCCCCCGAGCACGCACCGGTTACACAGCGGTTACAAGGCCCCGCGAGGCATCCAGAAACTCCGGGATGGAATCAGGGTCTCTGCAGGCAAGATGCCTCCTAGCCGTATGCGGCGCCACCGACACCGAAGGTCTCAGCGGGTCGGAGTCCGTTACCTCTCCCGTCCTGAACGCATTCGCTGTATGTCCCCGTGGTGTCCCCGTTCGCGCCACAGTGGCCCTTAGCGACCCTCCCCAAACTCCTCGATCCACGCTCAGACCGCGCTTCGCTGAGTCCGCTGCACGCACTCAATCCGGCTCGTAATGAGAAGGTCGTCGGTTCGATTCCGACAGGCGGCTCCCTCAGATCCCGAGGTCACAGCCCTGTGTGGTTCCCCGCGCTCGCGCGATGACAGGGGCATTTGGAGGCACTGCAGCCACAACTTCAGCCACGAGCACCGCATGGCAGTCCCTCGTTCGCCTTCCACGGGTCTCCTCCATCCGTTGCGCAACGGTGAGCATGCTCTCGTCGGCGGCGTGGCTGAAGGTGTTCATGGTCAGGCTTATCGGGGAGTGACCCAGGACCTCCATGGCGACGCGAGCGGACACCTCCTTGGCAAGCATGAGGCTCGCCGCCGTATGCCAGAGGGCATGCAGTCGAAGGGACGCTTCGGGCCGAGATTGCCGCAGCGAACGACGCCGCCAAGAAGGGTTGAACGCCGAAGACTGCTGGGTCGAGCACCGGCGTCTTGCACGCCCTCCATGAACGGCGCTCGCACTGTTCATTCGGGGGGCGCGGGCCCGACCTTGCCGGACGCGCAGGGGCTACGCGTCGCTGGGCGTGAGCAGCGCCAGAGGCGTTCGGTTCACACCCAGCGGACGCCGTGAGGCAGTTGGAGGCGTAGAGATCCGGCGGACTGGAGAAGTTCCATGAGGGCGCGCGCGGTACGGGACAGTGGTCGAGTTGGGTCGTGGACCAGACAGATATCGCGCTCGACGACCGGGTCGAGCAGTGGGCGTTCGTGGAGATCGGCGAAGTTCATCATGGGCACGACAAGCCCGGGGACGACGGATACGCCGAGGCCGGATGCGGTGAGGCCGGCGACCGCGCCGATGTTGCGCGCCTCGGTCACTGGTCCGACCCGGATGCCCTTCTGGGTCAGGGTGTGTTCCACGTATGCGCGAATACTGCTGGTGGGGTCGAACGCGACGAACGCCTCTCCGGCGAGGTCGTGCCAGCTGAGTTCGGTGTGCTCGGTGAACCGGTGGCTGGGGGGAAACACACACACGAACCGGTCGACGGCGACGTGTCGGGCATGAAGTGCTGGGGGTACGGTCGCCGCGACGGTGACAGCCATGTCGACGGTGCCGGCTGCAACGTGGTCGAGGACTTCTCCTGAGAGCCCGTCGCGGATGGATACGCTGACCTCGGGACGGTCGGCCCGAAATGCCGAAAGCACTGGCGGCAACATCGTGGCAGCCAGGGAGGGCAACGCCGCAATCGACACCGCCCCGCGGGTTCCGGCGAGGTAGCCCTCGAAGTGACTAAGAGCCGCGTCGAACTGGGCGAGCAGCCGCCGGGCGATGGTGAGGAACTCCTCGCCGTCGGTGGTGGGCCGAACCTGTCGGGTCGTGCGTTCGAACAGCGGCACGCCGAGTCGCTGCTCGACCTCGAGCACCGTTCGGCTCATCGACGACTGGGCCACATGCAGTGCGCGCGCGGCGGCGGTGTAACCGCCCGCGTCCGCCACGGCGACGGTCGCCCGCAGATGCCGCACTCCTAGGTCGATGCCCACGGCGCATCAATCTATCCGAAACTTATGTTGGACGGTAGACAGTGGTGCCCAGCACACTCGTGACCGAGGACATGCCGCGCAGTTCCGAACAGCGCCATCTGTGCCTCGTCCTGAGTCGCCAAGCGAAAGGCCCGGCTGATGCTGTCCTTGATGGGGTTCTTGACCATCGGTGTGATCCTCGCGCTTTTGTTGACCAACCGGGTGGCCGCTGTGGTGGCACTGGCGGGGGTACCGATCCTGGGTGCGCTGATCGCCGGGTTCTCGCCGGGCGAGGTCGGGGAGTTCGTCAGCGAGGGGCTCGGTGGCGTGGTCGGGGTGACCACGATGTTTGTGTTCGCCATCGTCTACTTCGGGATCATGCGTGACGCGGGCATGTTCGATCCGATCATCAGCCGGGTCGTGTCGTTTGCCGGCAACGCGCCGGTGACGGTGTGCGTGGCGACCACGCTGCTGGCCTGCGCGGCGCACCTGGACGGTGCCGGGGCCACCACGTTCTTGATCACGATCCCGGCGATGCTGCCGCTGTTCGACCGGCTCGGTATGAGTCGGGTAGTGCTCACCACCTGTGTGGGGCTTGGGGCAGGTGTGATGAACCTGGTGCCCTGGGGCGGTCCCACCGCGCGTGCAGCGGCCACGACCGAGGTGCCGGTCAACGACTTGTGGGTGCCGCTGATCCCGGCGCAGGTGGCCGGTGTGGTCGCGGCCCTCGCTGTGGCGTGGTTCCTGGGCCGCCGCGAGGCGCGTCGACTCAGGGCAGCTGGCGTAGTGCTCCCATCGGAAGCGGTCAGTGTCAGCAGCGCCGGCCGTGCAGCGACGGGCGGCCGTGCAGCCGTCGCCGGGCAACGACCGGTAGAGGGGGACGCCAGTGCCTCGTCCACGGCCGGGGGCGGGCCGGCGCGCGAGGATGGTGAGGAAGCTCTACGGCGTCCCCGGCTGTTTTGGTTCAACGTCGCCCTCACAGTCGCCGTGATCGCATGTCTGGTCGCTGCAGTCACCCTGCCGGAAGTGCTGTTCCTGGTCGCAGTGGTCATCGCGCTGGTGGTGAACTATCCGGGCCTGAAGCGACAGACCGACCGCATCGAGGCGCACGCCAAGGGCGCGATGCTGATGGCGACCACCCTGCTCGCCGCCGGAGTGTTCCTCGGCATCCTCGAGGGCAGCGGGATGATCGAGGCGATGGCCTCGACGGCGGCCGGTGCGATTCCGCTGGGGGCGGCCCCGGCGCTGCCGCTGATCATTGGAGTTCTCGCGGTCCCGTTGAGCCTGTTGTTCGGACCGGACGCGTACTACTTCGGAGTGATGCCCGTCCTGATCGGGGTGGGGGAGCAGTTCGGTGTGTCCGGCGTTGACATCGCCCAGGCTTCGCTCATTGGTGAGGAGACGGTCGGCTTCCCGATCAGCCCGCTGACCGGTTCGTTCTACCTGCTGGTGGGGCTCGGCGGGGTTCAGATCGGTCAGCACATCCGGCACCTGATCGGGTGGGCGTGGCTGGTCAGCATCGTCATGTTGGTGGTTGCCATCCTCACCGGCGCCGTTCCGCTGTGGGTCTCATGACGGGCCGAACGCTGCGACTGGGCGCCGGGGCCGGCTTCGCCGGCGACCGGCTCGACCCCGCGGTCGACCTCGCCCGCCGAGGCGAGCTGGACTACCTGATCTTCGAGTGTCTGGGTGAACGGACCGTGGCCACCGCTCACGCCCGTCGCCTTGCCGATCCTGCCGCGGGCTACGACCCGCTGCTCGCCACGCGGCTGCGGGCCGTCCTGCCCCACACCAGCCCAAGCGGCACCAGGCTGGTCACGAACTCCGGCGCTGCCAACCCGCAGGCCGCTGGCGAGCTGGCCGCCGGCCTCGCGAAACAGCTCGGCGTGCCGACGCGGATCGCCGTCG
>DATABY010000156.1:0-9958 GCA_036259355.1 Nocardioidaceae bacterium | reverse complement strand
GACGATGACCGACTTGCCGGAGTCGACGAGCCGGTCGAGCAGGCCGAGCAGGTTCTCCACGTCGGCGAGGTGCAGGCCGGTGGTCGGCTCGTCGAGGACGTAGACGTCGCCCTTCTCAGCCATCTGCGTGGCCAGCTTGAGCCGCTGCCGCTCGCCGCCGGACAACGTGGTGAGCGGCTGGCCCAGGTGGAGGTAACCGAGTCCCACGTCGGCGAGGCGGTCGAGGACCTTGTGCGCGGCCGGCGTACGCGCGTCGCCGGAGGCGAAGAACTCCCCGGCCTCGGCCACCGACATCGCGAGCACCTCGGCGATGTTCCGCCCGGCCAGCGTGTACTCCAGAACCGAGGCCTGGAACCGCCTGCCCTCGCACTCCTCGCAGGTGGACTCGACGGTGGCCATGACGCCCAGGTCGGTGTAGATGACGCCCGCGCCGTTGCAGGTGGGGCAGGCACCCTCGGAGTTGGAGCTGAACAGCGCCGGCTTCACGCCGTTGGCCTTCGCGAACGCCTTGCGGATCGGGTCGAGCAGGCCGGTGTAGGTCGCCGGGTTGCTCCGACGGGACCCGCGGATCGCGCCCTGGTCGATCACCACCACACCGTCACGGCCGGCGACGGATCCGTTGATCAGCGAGCTCTTGCCCGAGCCGGCGACGCCCGTGACCACGCACAGCATGCCGAGCGGGACGTCGACGTCGACGTCCTGGAGGTTGTGCGTCGACGCGCCGCGGACCTCGAGGGCGCCGGACGACGACCGCACCGACTCCTTGAGGCTCGCCCGGTCGTCGAGATGGCGACCGGTGATCGTGTCGCTCCCCCGGAGCCCGTCCACCGTGCCCTCGAAGCAGACGGTGCCCCCCTCCGTGCCCGCGCCGGGGCCGAGGTCCACGACATGGTCGGCGATCGCGATCATCTCGGGCTTGTGCTCCACGACCAGCACGGTGTTGCCCTTGTCCCGCAGGGCCAGCAGCAGGTTGTTCATCCGCGCGATGTCATGGGGGTGCATGCCGATCGTGGGCTCGTCGAAGACATAGGTGACGTCGGTCAGCGACGAGCCGAGATGCCGGATCATCTTGGTGCGCTGCGCCTCTCCCCCGGACAGCGTGCCCGCCGGCCGGTCGAGCGAGAGGTAGCCCAGCCCGATCTGCGCGAACGAGTCGAGCAGGTGCTGGAGCCCGCTGAGCAGCGGCGCCACGGAAGGCTCGTCGAGGTTCCGGACCCACTCGGCCAGGTCGCTGATCTGCATCGTGCAGACGTCGGCGATGTTCTTGCCCTGGATCTTCGACGACAGTGCCTCCTTGGCGAGCCGGGTGCCGTCGCACTCGGGGCAGGTCGTGAAGGTGATCGCGCGCTCGACGAACCGGCGGACATGCGGCTGCATGGCGTCGACGTCCTTGGACAGCATCGACTTCTGGATCCTGGGGATCAGGCCCTCGTAGGTGAGGTTGATCCCCTCCACCTTGATCTTCTCCGGCTCCGCGTAGAGGAGCTTGTGGCGCTCCTTCTTGGTGAACTTGCGGATCGGCTTGTCCATGGGGAGCCCGGCGCCGCTGAAGATGCGGCCGTACCAGCCGTCCATGCTGTAGCCGGGGACCGTGAGCGCGCCCTCGCTGAGCGACTTGGTGTCGTCGTAGAGCGCGGTCAGGTCGAAGGCGTTGACCGAGCCCATGCCCTCGCAGTTCGGGCACATGCCGCCGAGCCGGTTGAACGTCGCCTTCTCCGCCTTGGTCTTGCCACCGCGCTCGACGGTGATCGCGCCGCTGGCCTTCACCGAGGGGACGTTGAACGAGTACGCGTTCGGCGAGCCGATGTGTGGCTTTGCGAGCCTGCTGAAGAGGATCCGCAGCATGGCGTTGGCGTCGGTCGCCGTACCGACCGTGGAGCGCGGGTTGCTGCCCATCCGCTCCTGGTCGACGATGATCGCGGTGGTCAACCCGTCGAGGACGTCGACCTCGGGCCGCGCCAGCGTCGGCATGAACCCCTGCACGAAGGCGCTGTAGGTCTCGTTGATCATCCGCTGCGACTCGGCGGCGATCGTGTCGAACACCAGCGAGCTCTTGCCCGACCCGGAAACGCCGGTGAACGCCGTCAGCCGGCGCTTCGGGAGCTCGACGTCGATGTCCTTGAGGTTGTTCTCGCGGGCGCCCTGCACGGGGATCCGGTCGTGGCTGTCGGCGGGGTGCTGCGCCGACGCGTGCATGTCCGTCCTCCCAGCCATGCTCAGCGCTGCTCCTGGACGCGGACCAGGTTGCCCGCGGGGTCACGGAAGGCGCAGTCGCGGGCGCCCCACGGCTGCTCGGTCGGCTCCTGGACGACCTCGGCGTCGCCGGCCTGGATCTTCTCGAAGGTGCCGTCGAGGTCCCTGGTGGCCAGCAGGATCCAGCCGTAGGTGCCCTTGGCCATCATCTCGGCGATGGTGCGCCGCTCGTCCTCGGTGACCCCCGGGTCGGCGGCCGGCGGCGCCAGCAGGATGGACGTGCCGGGCTGGTCGACGGGACCGACCGTGATCCAGCGCATCGTCCCCTTTCCGACGTCGTTGCGGACCTCGAAGCCGAGCGTGTCGCGATAGAACGCCAGCGAGGCCTCGGGGTCGTCGTGCGGGAGGAACGTCGTGTGAATGGTGATGTCCATGGCCGTCACGCTAGCTGCGGCTCCATGACTCGCGCTTCTCGATTCCTGACCGGTCTGGTCACCTGTTTCGCCACACACGGCGGCATCCCCGCGGTCACACGCGCCCCGTCGCGCCGGTAGACGCTGGGCGGCACACCGACCAGCTCGGTGAAGCGCGTGCTGAAGGTGCCCGGCGACGCGCAGCCGACCGCGAAGCAGACCTCGGTGACGCTGAGGTCGCCACGACGCAACAGCGCCATCGCGCGCTCGATGCGCCGCGTCATGAGGTAGGAGTACGGCGACTCGCCGTAGGCGCGCCGGAACTCGCGGCTGAGGTGCCCGGCCGACATGTGCGCGTCGCGGGCGAGCGCCTCCACGTCCAGCGGCTGCGCGTACTCCCGGTCGATCCGGTCGCGAACGCGGCGCAGCCGCGCGAGGTCGCGCAGGCGCTGGGCTGCGGCGGGTGTGTTGGACACCTGTGAGATCGTGCCACGACGCCCGGGAGTTGCCTAGCGCCGCTGCTGTGGACGGCCACCGCGAGCACGGCGGCGTTTCGGCCATGCTGAGGCGATGGACGATCCCTACTCCAGCGAGGTACCTCCGCTCGCCGCGCCGGAGGACTCGCCGCCGGTGCGCACCGAGACCGCGCTGCTGGTCCGCTGGCGCCAGCTCATGGGTCCCTGGGGCTTCGAGCGGCGCAGCCTGTGGCTGCTGTGGTTCGACGAGGACGGCTTCCAGCTGCCGATCGTCGTACCGATCGACGACATCCCCGACCTGCCCGACGACGACATGGTCGGCAGGCTGCTGCAGATCGCCCACGAGGTGGCCCACGTCGACGGCAGCGACACCGGCGGGGCCACGGTGGCCGTGACGCTGTCCCGACCGGGCTCCGCGAGGGTCACGCCCAGCGACCGGGCCTGGGCCCGGGCGCTGCTGGGCCAGGCGGCCGGGGCAGGCGTGTCCCTGTGGCCGGTGCATCTCGCCACCAAGGGCACCGTGCGGCCGCTGACCCTCGACGACGTCGGTTGGGAGCGACCGCGGTCCGCGTGATCCTATGAGCGGGTGCAACCGCGCCGCCTTCTCGCCACCGCCGGCTCGCTGCTCAGCGCGTTCGTCGTGGGCGGGCTGGTCGCGGTGCAGTCGCACATCAACGGCCGGCTCGCGGTCGAGCTGGGCGCCGGGGTCACGGGCGCGGCGGTCGCGGCGTCGATCAGCTTCGGCAGCGGCCTGCTGCTGCTCTGCCTGCTCTGCGCGAGCGTGCCGCGGTCGCGGGCCGGCCTGCGCCGCATCGCCGGCGCGGTCCGCGCCGGCCGCCTGCGCCCTTGGCACCTGGTCGGTGGCAGCGCCGGCGCGCTCCTCGTCGCCGCCCAGGGCCTCACCGTGGCGACGATCGGTGTCGCGTTGTTCACCGTGGCCGTCGTGGCCGGCCAGACCAGCAGCGCCATGGTCGTCGACAAGGTCGGCGTCGGTCCGGCCGGCCACCGTCCGGTCACGCTCGGCCGTGCCGTGGGGGCGGCGCTCGCCGTCATCGCGGTGGGGTTGGCGGTCTCCGAGCGCCTGGACGGCGCCGCGGCGCTCGCCCCCGGCGCGCTGCTGCTGGCAGCCCTGCCGATGCTCGCCGGCGGCGGCGCCGCCTGGCAGCAGGCGGTCAACGGGCAGGTTTCGGTGGTGGGAGGGCCCTTTCCCGCTGCCGCCGTGAACTTCCTCGTCGGTACCGCGGTACTCGCGCTGTTCGTCCTCGTCGCCCTGGCCGCCGCCGGCTCCCCCGCCGCCCCGCCGCCGACCTGGTGGCTCTATCTGGGGGGTGCCTGCGGCGTGGTGTTCATCAGCTCCGCGGCCGTACTGGTGCGCCTGCTCGGCGTTCTGGTGTTCGGCCTGTGCGCCATCTCCGGCCAGGTCATCACCGCGTTGCTGGTCGACCTGCTGGTGGCCGACGTCGCCATCGGCGCCCTTACCGTCGCGGGCGCCCTGCTGACGCTGCTGGGCGTGGCCATCGCCGCGGTCCGGGTGAGAAGACGCACACCGGTCACGGCCGCGCACGCCCGTGACCAGCGCCGCTCCCCCACGTACAGTGAATAGGTCCCGTTGCTCCTCGGCGTGGCGATTTGCGTTATCTCATATCTGAGATAATCTCGGGCACCATGAGCAACGACTACCTCGGCCGGATCGGCAACCTGATCCGCGACGCACGCAAGCACCGCGGCTGGACCCAGTCCGAGCTCGCCGACGTGCTGCGAACCAGCCAGAGCGCGGTCAACCGCATCGAGCGCGGCCACCAGAACCTCAGCCTGGAGATGCTGGCCCGCATCGGCGAGGCGCTCGACAGCGAGCTGGTATCGCTCGGCGGCAGCGGACCGGTGCACCTGCGCGTGGCCGGCGGCATCAGGCTCTCCGGCAGTATCGCGGTGAAGTCGAGCAAGAACGCCGGCGTGGCGCTGCTGTGCGCGTCGCTGCTGAACAAGGGCCGGACCACCCTGCGCAAGGTCGCGCGCATCGAGGAGGTCAACCGGATCCTCGAGGTGCTGGCGAGCATCGGCGTGCAGTGCCGCTGGCTCAACGACGACAACGACCTCGAGCTGGTGCCGCCGCAGCACCTCGACCTCGCGCACATGGACGCCGACGCGGCCCGGCGCACCCGCTCGGTGATCATGTTCCTGGGTCCGCTGATGCACCGCGAGACCAGCTTCGAGCTGCCGTACGCCGGGGGCTGCGACCTCGGCACCCGCACGGTCGAGCCGCACATGTCCGCGCTGCGGCCGTTCGGCCTGGAGGTCAAGGCCACCGAGGGCAGCTACCACGCGTACGTCAACGGCAACGTCACGCCGGGCCGGCCGATCGTGCTGACCGAGCGCGGCGACACCGTCACCGAGAACGCCCTGCTCGCGGCGGCGCGCTACGACGGCGTCACCGTCATCCGCAACGCCAGCTCCAACTACATGGTCCAGGACCTCTGCTTCTTCCTCGAGCAGCTCGGCGTGAAGATCGAGGGCATCGGCAGCACCACACTGACCGTGCACGGCGTCACCGAGATCGACGTCGACCTCGACTACGCGCCGTCGGAGGACCCGATCGAGGCGATGAGCCTGCTCGCCGCGGCCATCGTGACCGGGTCGGAGATCACCATCCGCCGGGCGCCGATCGAGTTCCTGGAGATCGAGCTCGCGCTGCTGGACGAGATGGGCTTCGTCTACGAGCGCAGCGACGAGTACGTCGCCGACAACGGGCACACCCGTCTGGTCGACCTGACCACGAAGCCGTCCACGCTGCACGCCCCCCTGGACAAGATCCATCCGATGCCGTTCCCCGGCCTCAACATCGACAACCTGCCGTTCTTCGCGGTGATCGCCGCGACCGCCCAGGGCCAGACCCTCATCCACGACTGGGTCTACGAGAACCGCGCCATCTACCTCACCGAGCTCACCAAGCTCGGCGCGTCGGTGAAGCTGCTCGACCCGCACCGGGTGATGGTCGAGGGGCCGACCCGGTGGCGCGGCGCGGAGATGATGTGCCCGCCGGCGCTGCGACCGGCGGTGGTGCTGCTGCTGGCGATGCTCGCCGCGCGCGGCACCTCGGTGCTGCGCAACGTCTACGTGATCAACCGCGGCTACGAGGACCTCGCCGAGCGGCTCAACGCGCTGGGGGCGCAGATCGAGATGTTCCGCGACAGCTGAGGTAAACCGCCCGGATGGGCCGTAGCCGGGCCGCACCGGCCGGAGCAGGCTGATCGGCATGACCGCCTCGGACTCCCCCGGCTCCGCCCCGGACACCATCGGCTCCGGCTCCTACGACTACTCCGGCCTGCGAGCGATGTACGTCAACTGCACGCTCAAACGGTCGCCGGAGAAGAGTCACACCCAGGGCCTGATCGACCGCAGCGTCAACGTGATGCGCCGGCACGGTGTCGAGGTCGAGGTGCTCCGCGCCATCGACCACGACATCGCGGTCGGGGTCTACCCCGACATGACCGAGCACGGCTGGTCCAGCGACGAGTGGCCGGAGATCCACGGCCGCGTGATGGCGAGCAACATCCTGGTGATCTGTGGCCCGATCTGGCTGGGCGACAACTCCAGCGTCACCAAGCAGGTCATCGAGCGCCTGTACGCGAACTCGGCGGACCTCAACGAGCACGGCCAGTCGGCCTACTACGGACGGGTCGGCGGGGCGCTGATCACCGGCAACGAGGACGGCATCAAGCACTGCTCGATGAACATCCTCTACAGCCTGCAGCACATCGGTTACGCGATCCCGCCGCAGGCCGATGCCGGCTGGATCGGCGAGGCCGGACCGGGACCGTCGTACCTGGACGAGGGCAGCGGCGGCCCGGACAACGACTTCACCAACCGCAACACGACGTTCATGACGTGGAACCTCATGCACCTGGCGGCGATGCTGCAGCGCAGCCACGGCATCCCCGCGTACGGCAACCTGCGCCCGGAGTGGGACTGCGGGCAGCGCTTCGACTACGAGAACCCCGAGCACCGCACCTAGCACGGCGCGGTGTCCGCCGACTCGTGTGCGACAGCGCGCACCCTGTCGGACGCAACGGGTGGCGTCAGCCGAAGAGCTCGTCGATGAAGGACTGGCTCCGCGGACGCGACGACGACGCCGGTGGCTGGGTCATGTCGGCGGTGATCCGCGGCAGCGGCTGGGTGCTCGGCCCGCTGGACAGGTGCCACTCGTTCTCGTGCTCGATCAGAGCGGCCAGCTCGCTGCGGTCGAGGAAGATCCCGCGGCACGTGCCGCACTGGGCGACCTCGACGCCGCCCCGGCGGTGCTGCGTCATCTCGCCCTGACACTGCGGACATGTCATCTGCGCCATGGGCTGAATCTACCTCCCCGTCCAGGTCGGCGTGGAAAGTCCCCGAACCGCGCGTGTGACCAGAGATACTGCCACCATGCGCACTCGCCTCGTCGCCAGCGACTACGCCTTCCTGGACCACCCCGGGCCGCTGGCGTTCGCGCACCGCGGCGGCACGGGTCTCGCCGACAACGCCGGCCTGGAGAACTCCATGGCCGCGTTCCAGGCCGCGATCGACCTCGGCTACACCTACCTCGAGACCGACGTGCACGTCACCGCCGACGGGGCCGTCGTCGCCTTCCACGACGCGTCGCTGGAGCGCACCACCGGCGGAGCCGGCCAGGTCGCCGAGCTCGCCTACGACGACCTCCGCGGCCACCTCATCGGGGGCCGGGAGACGATCCCGCTCCTGGAGGACGTGCTGCGGACGTGGCCGCAGGCCAGGTTCAACATCGACGTCAAGGTGCACGGGGCGATCGATCCGGTGGTGCACGTCGTCCGGAGCCACGACGCCGACGAGCGCGTGTGCTTCGCCTCCTTCAGCGAGCGACGCATCCGCAAGGTGCGCCGGCTGCTGGGCCCGCACGTCGCCACGGCGTACGGCCCGCTCGGCATCGCCGCGCTGCGGACCGTGCCGCTGGGCGCACTGCGCCGGCGGCTGCTGTCGTCGCCGGTCCCCTGCCTGCAGGTGCCCTGGCACGTCGGCCGGCTGGAGGTGGTCACGCCGGGGTTCGTGCAGCGCGCCCACCGGCTCGGCAAGCACGTGCACGTGTGGACCGTCGACGACGCGGACTCGATCCGGCTGCTGCTCGACCGGGGCGTGGACGGCATCATGAGCGACCGGATCGACACGCTGCGCGACGTGCTGATCGAGCGCGGGCAGTGGCGGGCGGCCACCCCGTGAGCGGGCTGCTGGACACCGGCGGCCGCGACAGCGGGACCCCGGCCGACCCCGCGGTACGACGGCAGCAACAGCGGGCGTGGTACTGGTACGACTGGGCCAACTCGGCGTACGTCACGACGGTCGGCACCGTGCTGTTCCTCCCCTACCTCACCAGCGTCGCGCAGACCGCCGCCTGCGGCACGCCCGCCACGGCCGCCGACCCGTGCACGACCGACCTGATCGTACTCGGGCTGCCGGTGTCTCCGGGCTCACTGGCCTTCTACGTCGTCACGCTCGCCACCATCTTCTCGGCGCTCGTGCTACCGGTCGTCGGCGCCGTCGCCGACCGGACCTGGCGCAAGAAGGAGCTGCTGGCCGGCTTCGCCTGGCTGGGCAGTCTGGCCACCGCCGGCATGTTCCTCGTCGTGGGCGGCAACTGGTTGCTCGGTGCGGTGCTGCTGTTCGTCGCCAACCTCGCGCTCGGGGCCTCCCTCGTGGTCTACGACGCGATCCTGTGCCAGGTCGCGACTCCCGACGAGCGCGACCACGTGTCCTCGCGCGGCTGGGCGCTCGGCTATCTCGGGGGCGGGCTGCTGCTGGCCGCGAACCTCGGCCTGGTCACCTTCGCCGACCAGCTCGGCCTCGGCACCGAGCTCGCCGTGCGCATCAGCCTGCTCAGCGCCGCCTGCTGGTGGGGCGGGTTCACCTGGATCCCGTACCTGCGGCTGCGCAACATCGCGGTCTCCCGGGTCGAGAGGGTTCCCGGCGGCCTGGTGCAGCAGAGCTTCGGGCAGCTGTTCCGGACCTTGCGCGAGGCCCGCGCGTACCCCCTGACGCTCACCTTCCTGCTCGCCTACCTCTTCTACAACGACGGAATCCAGACCGTCATCTACTCGGCCTCGGTGTACGGCGAGGAGCAGCTCGGCTTCTCCACGTCGGTGCTGATCGCGACCATCCTGCTGGTGCAGTTCGTGGCCTTCTTCGGCGCGCTGCTGTTCGGCCGGGTGGCGCGCTCGCTCGGCAGCCGACGCACGATCATGGGCGGGCTGCTGGTGTGGATGGGCGTGGTGTGCGTCGGGTTCTTCCTGCCGGCCGGGCGGCTCCTGCCCTTCCTGCTGCTGGCGACGGCGATCGGCCTGGTCCTGGGCGGCACCCAGGCACTGTCGCGGTCGTTCTTCAGCCTGCTCATCCCGCGTGGCCGCGAGGCGGAGTACTTCAGCCTCTACCAGGCCTGCGAGCGCGGCACCTCGTGGCTCGGCACGCTGGTGTTCGGGCTCGTGCACCAGATCACCGACTCCTACCGGCCGGCGATCCTGGCGCTGGTGGTGTTCTTCGCGGTCGGCCTGCTGCTGCTGGCGCGGGTCGACCCACGGCGGGCGATCCGTGACGCCGGCAACCGGGTGCCGACAGTGGTCTAGGCGGCCAGCAAGAGCTGTCGGAGTCGTTGCTCGGCGAGGGAGGCCGCGGGTGCGGTGATGCGCGTTGGCGTGGAACCGCCCAGCAGTCTCCTAGGACGTAGGCACGGCTGGTGTGAGCAACCCACGGGCGTAGGCCGTGCTGACCGCCTCCGTGCGGCTGCCGGCGCCCAGCTTCGCCATCGCCCGGGAGAGATGCACGCTGACGGTCTTCTCGCTGATGAACAGCTCCGCGCCGATCTGGCGGTTGGTACGG
>DATABY010000155.1:0-18211 GCA_036259355.1 Nocardioidaceae bacterium | reverse complement strand
GAACGCGCCGTAGCGGGCGGTCACCACCCGCGGGTCGAGGATCGCGACCACACCCCGGTCGGTCGTACGCCGGATCAACCGGCCGGTGCCCTGCGCCAGCAGCAACGCGGCGTGCGTCGCCGACACCGCCATGAACCCGTTCCCGCCGGCCTTGGCGACCGCACGGGCCCGCGCGCTCATCAGCGGGTCGTCGGGGCGCGGGAACGGGATCCGGTCGATCAGCACCAGCTGACACGTCTCCCCCGGCACGTCGAGCCCCTGCCACAGCGACAACGTGCCGAACAGGCAGGCGTGCGGGTCCTCGACGAACAGCCGGCGCAGCTCGGACAGCTGGGCCTCGCCCTGGCACAGCACGGTCAGGTGCGGCAGCCGCTCACGGGCCTGCGCGGCGGCGGCCTCCGCCGCGCGGCGGGACGAGAACAGCCCGAGGGTGCGCCCCCCGGCAGCGCGCACCAGCGCACAGATCTCGTCGAGCTGTCGCTCGGCCAGCCCGTCGCGACCGGGGGACGGCAGACCGGCGGCGACGTAGAGGATCGCCTGCTTGGTGTAGTCGAACGGCGAGCCGACGTCGACGGCGCGCCACGGAAGCACCGCGGGCGCGTCCGGGTCGTCGTCGCCGTGGTCGCCGTGGGCGTGGTCGTCGGCCACCTGTCCCCCGCCGCTCGTGCCGGCGTCGACGGAGGCGCCGGTGTCGACCGAGTGGTCCACCCGCTCCGACACCCTCAGCCCCAGCGAGCGCGCGAGCGCGTCGAAGTCGCCGCCGAGCTTGAGCGTCGCGCTGGTGAACACCACGGTCTTCTCGCCGAGCAGCTTGTCGCGCAGCGGCAGCGCCACGTCGATCGGCGCGATCCGCAGGTCGTTGCCGCCGCGGCTGCGGTCTCGCTCGGCGACCCAGATGACGTCGCGCTCGGACGCCATCGCCATCCGTTCGGCCAGCTTGCGCACCTCGTCGGTCAGGCCGCGGGCCTGCTGGCGCGCCGCGTCGCCGTCGGTGTCGATGTGCTCCTTCGGGCTGTGCTCTCTGGGGAAGGCCGACCAGCAGGTGCGGGCGGTGTCGCGCACCAGCGCAAGCGCGTCGGCGAGCGCGCTGCCGAGGTCCTCGATGCGCCCGGGCACGAGCGCGTCGATCGCCGCGCGCAGCGCGTCGCCGGCGTCCGCCAGGTCGTCGGCCTCCGGCCCGTCCACGAAGTTGCGGGCCCGGCGGGCGGCTCGCTCCACCATGGCCGGTGACAGCTCGCCGGTGGCGGCCTGGGTGACGCGGGCGGTCAGCTCGTGAGCCTCGTCGACCACGACGACGTCGTAGTCGGGGATCATCGGCACGCCGTCGATCGCGTCGATGGCCAGCAGAGAGTGGTTGGTCACGACCAGCGAGGAGGCCGTCGCCCGCTCGCGCGCACGCTCGGCGAAGCACTCCGCGCCGTACGGACACTTGCCGGCACCCAGGCAGTCGCGATGGCCGACCGACACCTGCTGCCAGGCGCGGTCGCTGTGCCGGGGCGCATGGTCGCGGTCGCCCGGTTCCTGGCCGCGCGCCTGCTCCTCGGCCCACTCGCGCAGCTCCACCACCTCGCCGCCGACCGTGCCCGCGGGCATCTCGACCAGCGCCCCCTGGTCGTCGGGCACTCCCTCGCGGACCCGGTGCAGGCACGCGTAGTTGCCGCGACCCTTGAGCACGGAGTACGCCGGGCGGGTGCCGAGGACGTCCTCGGTGGCGTCCAGCAGGGTCGGGATATCGCGCTCCACCAGCTGGTGCTGCAACGCCAACGTGGCCGTGGCCACCACGACGCGCTCGTCGTGCAGCAGCGCCGGAACCAGGTAGCCCAGCGACTTGCCGGTGCCGGTGCCGGCCTGGACGAGCAGGTGCTCGCGAGCACCGAGCGCGCGGTCGACCGCCTTGACCATCTCGACCTGGCCCGGACGGTGCTGACCGCCCAGCGCCGCCACCGCCGCGTGCAGCAGCGCAACGGGCCCGGGCTGCTCGTCGGCGTCCGGGCCGTCGACATGGCGGTCGTCGGCGCTGGGTGGCGAGACGGGGTCGGCGGTCACCGGGCCAGGTTATCCGGCACCCCCGACCCGCCGCTGACGCGTCATTCCCCGAGGATGACGCCTCATCAGAAGGGGTGGGTCAGGCGGCGGTCTCGGCGCGATCGTGGAGCAAGCGGCGCAGGCCACGGGCGGCCGCGAGTCCGGCGCGGTTCCCGCCGATCGTGCTCGCGGAGGGACCGTAGCCGAGCAGGTGCACGCGAGCGTCCCGGGCGGCACGGGTGCCCTCCATCCGCACGCCGCCGGAGGGTTCGCGCAGCCCGAGGGGCGTGAGATGACCCAGCGCGGCGCGGAAGCCGGTGGCCCACAGGATCACGTCGGCGGGCTCGAACCGTCCGTCGGCCCACCGCACGCCGTCGGGCTCGACCCGCGCGAACATCGGCTCGCGGTCGTACACACCGCGTACGGCCGCCGCGCGTTCCTGCGGCCGCAGGAACAGCCCGGTCACCTCCACCACGCTCTGCGGCGGCAACCCGGCGCGCACCCGCTCCTCGACCTTCGCGACGACGGCACGGCCGAGCTCCGGGGTCAGCTGCTGCTCCGTCCGCCACTGTGGAGGGCGCCGGGTCACCCAGCGGGTGCTGGCCGTCTGCGAGATCTCTGCGAGCAGCTGCACGGCGGAGTGACCGCCGCCGACCACGACGACCCGCTGACCGGCGAACTGCTGTGGACCGCGGTAGTCGGCGGTGTGCAGCTGGCGACCGCGGAACGTGTCGATGCCCGGGTACCACGGGACGAACGGCCGGTCCCAGGTGCCGGTGGCGTTGACCACGGCGTCAGCCGTCCAGGCTCCCCGGTCGGTGGCCACCTCGAGGCGGTCGTCGCCACCGGCGCCGAGGTCACGCACGGTGCGGACGGTCACCGGCCGCAGCACCGGGAGGTCGAAGCGGTCCTCGTAGTCGGCGAAGTACCGCGGGACGAACTCGTTCGCGCGCTCCTCGCCGGCAGCGTCGGGCACCGTCCGTGCCGGCAGCGACGCGACACCGTGCACGTCGGCCATCGTCAGGGAGGGCCAGCGGTGCTGCCATGCCCCGCCGGGCCTGTCGTTCGCGTCGAGGACGACGACGTCGTGGAACGGCGCGAAGCCCATCCGCACCAGGTGGTACGCCGCGGAGAGCCCCGCCTGGCCGGCGCCGATGACGACGACCTGGACTGCGGTGGGCGGTGGTTGGCGCATACCCGTACCAACGCGGGACCGGCGTCAGGTCTTCCCGCACATGCGTGAGGCGCCAACCCAGAGACAGGTTGGCGCCTCACGGCTGTGGTGCCAGGTGTTACTGCGCCCGCGGCGGGGTCACCCTGATGAGCGCCGCCCGGTTGCCCTTCATCGCCTTCTTCACCGACAGCTCGGTGCCGTAGGCCACACCGTCGTCCTCCGGGTTGCCGGAGCCGAGGGGTGTGGCCAGACCGAGGTCCACGCCGTACCAGTCGGTCATCGGGTTGCCCTCCGCGTCGACGACGCGGGTCGAGTAGGGCTCGTTGTTCCGCGACGGGACGACGACGGAGGCGTCGATGTCACGGTAGAACAGGCCCTCCTCACGGACCTCGATGCCGGGGTACCAGCCCTTGGCGTCGGTGAACGTGCGCACCGGCTTCTGCGGACCGAGCTCCGTGCAGTACTCGTTGAACGCCGCGTCGGCCAGGCACTCGGTGAACTCGTACGTCGGCTGCAGGCCGAACGCCGCGTTCGACGACTGCGGCCGCGACGGCAGGTTGTCGAGAACATCGTCCGGGTCCAGCTGGGCAGCCTCACCCGTACGACGCAACGGGTCGAAGTGGCTGTCCACGATCAGCAGGCCGCCCTTCGAACCCTCGCTCGGCAACGACGTGGTGTTGCTCGTCACGTGGTTGGTGACGTCCATCCCGCTGCCGTACGTCGTGTCGCGGAACCACACCAGCATCCCGGGTGCGTTGTACCTGATCTTCTCGACCTTCCACGCGTCGGCGCTGTACGTGGTGTCGTAGGCGTACTTCAGGCCTTCGTCGAAGCCGTCGAAGTTGCGCCACTCCGCCAGGTAGAACTGCGCGTTGATGTGGGTGCCGGTGTCGATCCGCCAGCCGTCCCCGGAGGTGTCGGTCCAGGTGCCGTGCTGCTCGGTCCAGCCGTTGGCGCCGGACTCGACGTCGTCGCTCCAGACCTCGGTGCCGTCGGCTGTCACCGCGAAGTCGTCGGCGAACCAGCCGCGCTCCTGGAAGGCCGCGTCGGTGGCCATCCGCAGCCGCAGCTGCACCGTCTGCCCGGCGTACGGCGTCAGGTCGACGTAGTCGTGCCGCCAACCCTCGGTGCTGCCCTCGAGGCCGTACTTCTTGCCGCCGAAGTCGCCCATCCGGCCGTTCGGGTCCTGGTAGTCGTCCGGTGTGGTGACCTCCTCACCGGCGGCGTCGAAGACCTTCTGCTCCTCCCAGGTCGAGCCGCCGTCGGTCGAGACCTCGACGAACCCGTAGTCCCAGTCCGCCTCGATCACGTAGTTGTTCCACATCCAGAAGCGGACGTCGTCGCCGGCCGGCACGTCGACCGTGCGCGCGATCTTGTTGTCGGCCCACGCCTGGTCGCTGCCGGTCCACCACATGTTCTCGCCGCTGTGCGGCTCGGCCAGCGTGACCTTCTTGTCGGGCAGGTTGACGATGACGCCGTCCTCGCTGCCCTTCAGCGGCCGGGAGTTCTGGCCGACCTTGACCGTGCGCCGGTCGTCGCCGGGGTTCAGCTGCACCGGGTCGGCCCAGCCGAGCACCCACTTGTCCCACAGTCCCATGTGCGTCGGCATCGACTGGAAGATCGGGCCCGAGTGCGAGCCGGAGCTCATCAGGTCCCAGAAGTCGATGTCGGAGTCCGCGGCCCCCGAGGTGTCGTACAGGTCGGGCAGGCCCAGGTCGTGGCCGTACTCGTGTGCGAAGACGCCGACCCCGGAGTCCTCCGGCTGCACGATGTAGTTGGAGATCTGCAGGTCGGTGCCGGGGATGTCCGCGCCGCCGGTGACCGCCGAGGAGTGCGCCCAGATGGCGTACGGACCCTGCGCGCCGCCGCCGCCGGACTTGTCCTCGCCGGCGTGCACGAGCACGACGTGGTCGATCACGCCGTTCGGCTCGTGCAGGTTGCCGTCGCCGTCGGTGTCGCCCTGGTCCTCGACGTCGTACTGCTCCCACGGGAAGTCGGGGTTGGTCTCCGCGAGCTTCTCCACCGCGTCGATCGCGAGCGCACCCGGTCCGAGCGGGTTCTCCGGGTGCCCCTGCATGCCCTGCGGCGGGCCGGCGTCCCAGACGAGCTCGCCGGTCTCCTCGTCCTCCACCTGCGCGCAGGTGTTGGCGCCGTACCACGCCTCGGAGTGGTCCACCTCGACCCACGGCGTCGCCTCGCCGGTGACGGTGTAGGCGCCCTGGCTCATCTCCTCGTACATGTTCTTCATCGTGTAGCCGGAGATGTCGATGCCGGGCTTGCCGTCGGGACCGGTCAGGTCCTTGCGCACGCGCTCGGTGATGCCGCGGTCGGTGTACAGCATCTGGTTGTAGAACTGCGACGAGAAGTCCTCGACCCACAGCGAGTTGTTGTCCTCCTGCGGGGCCGGCGCCTGCGCCGGGTCGGGGATGTTGTTGTGCAGCGGCCCGTTCACCGCGTCGTCACCCGGCACGCACTCCCGGCTGCCGAACACCGACTCGGGCACCATCGTGCCCGAGAAGTCGTCGTTGGCCTGGTCGTTGAACTCGACCAGGATCGTCAGCAGCTTGGCCTCGGTCGTCTCCTTGGCGTCCTTGTACCGGTTCGCCTTGATCTCCTTGGGGCTCTTCCCGGTCTTGATCGCCTGCGCCTCGAGCTTGGCGAGCTGGCGGGCGGTGACCGGGTTGCCCTGGGAGTGCTTGGCGTCGTAGTCCATCGCCTCCTGGACCGGGTCCGCGTCCTGGCGACGGGCCTGCCGGCGACGGACCTTGGCCTGGTCCTCGCTCTCGTCCTGGATGCGTGGCGCGACGTAGTTGATGTAGTGCTCCGACGTGCTGGTGGCGTCGGTGGGCTGGCTACCCGGTTCGGCCGAGGCCGCAGGCACGCTCGCCGTCCCGGCCGCCGTGAGACCGGCGGCGACCAG
This sequence comes from Nocardioidaceae bacterium, assembly GCA_036259355.1. Classification (GTDB taxonomy): domain Bacteria; phylum Actinomycetota; class Actinomycetes; order Propionibacteriales; family Nocardioidaceae; genus JALZDI01. The sequence continues at coordinate 12,092 of DATABY010000155.1, read as the reverse complement.
ACCGAGAGCGGGGACTGCAGCGACGAGGCGGAACCGAGACACACCGTGGTGACGGTGGAACATCTCTCCCCTTTCGACCCGGGCGCACCCGGGGTTGAACCGCGATGACACGCGCGAGGGCTCGACGTGTCGCAGGGGCGGCCCGTGGCACCCACCCGATATGCCGACATGTGGGCCGCAAAGCGGGTAGACCGTCGCACCCGGAGGTTGCCAATAGCAAGATCACATGACGGAGCGTTACCACTCCGTTACCGACGACCTCGGCGAGGCGAGAGACGCAGAGCCGGCCCGCCACCAGGAGCGACGGGCCGGAGGGGCGAGACTGGGCGGTGGGCTCAGCGGGCGGCGCGGGCGACGACGTACGCCGCCAGCTCGCCGGCCAGGTCCTCGTGGACCCGGGCCCGCACCCGCGTGCCCTCGGCGGTGTGCTCGAGGTCGTGCACCTCGCCGTACTCGTGGATGCGGTTGAGCAGGTCGCCACGCTGGTACGGCACCAGGGCGTCGATCTCCGCCGCCGGGCGGGGCAGGTCGGCCTCGACCGCGGACAGCACGTCGTCGACGCCCGTGCCGGTGCGCGCGGACACCACCACGGTGTGCGGCTCGCGGGCCTGCAGCCGCTTGACCACCATCGGGTCGGCGACGTCGGCCTTGTTGATGACGATCAGCTCGGGCACACGGTCGGCGCCGATCTCGGCGAACACCTCGCGCACCGCGGCGATCTGGCCCTCGGGGTCCGGGTGCGCGCCGTCGACCACGTGCAGGACCAGGTCGGACTCGGCGACCTCCTCCAGCGTCGAGCGGAACGCCTCCACGAGCTGGTGGGGAAGGTGCCGGACGAAGCCGACGGTGTCGGAGAGGGTGTAGATGCGGCCGTCGGAGGTGGTGTTGCGCCGGATGGTCGGGTCGAGCGTGGCGAACAGGGCGTCCTCGACCAGGACGCCGGCGCCGGTGAGGCGGTTCAGCAGCGAGGACTTGCCCGCGTTGGTGTAGCCGGCGATGGCCACCGCCGGGATCTCGTGGCGGCGACGCGCGGCCTTCTTCGTCGTACGCGCGGTCTCCATGTGCCGCAGCTCCCGGCGCAGCTTGGCCATGCGCGCGGTGATGCGCCGGCGGTCGGTCTCGAGCTTGGTCTCACCGGGTCCGCGCCCGCCGATGCCGCCGCCCTGCGCACCGACCCGGCCACCGGCCTGGCGGGACAGGTTGCCACCCCAGCCACGCAGCCGCTGCATCATGTACTGCAGCTGGGCCAGCTCGACCTGCGCCTTGCCCTCCTTGGAGCGGGCGTGCTGGGCGAAGATGTCGAGGATCAGCGCGGTGCGGTCGACGACCTTGACCTTGACCCGGTCCTCCAGGTTGCGCAGCTGCGAGGGCGTCAGCTCGCCGTCGCAGACCACGGTGTCGGCGCCGGTCTCCTGCACCACCAGCCGCAGGTCGTCGACCTTGCCGCGCCCGACGTACGTCGCGGCGTCGGGACGCTGGCGGCGCTGGCTCAGCGCGTCCAGCACCTGCGAGCCGGCGGTCTCGGCGAGCAGCTTGAGCTCGGCCAGCGAGTTGTCGGCGTCCTCGGCGGAGCCCTCGGTCCAGACCCCGACGAGTACGACGCGCTCCAGGCGCAGCCGGCGGTACTCGACCTCGGTGATGTCCTCGAGCTCGGTGGACAGGCCGGCCACGCGACGCAGCGCGATCCGGTCGGCGAGGTCCAGGTCACCGCTCTCGGGGTCGAGGTCGTCGAGGCGTCCGGCAGCGGCCTCGTCGTCGGCGTCGTGGACGGGGTCGACGGCCGGGTCGACGGCCGGGTCGCCGGAAAGGTCGGCGTACTGGTCTCGCTCGTTGAATGCAGTCATCTGGTTCCTAGAACATCACGGACCCTGGGAGTGTTCCCGGATTCGTCGATGTTCGCACCTGTTGTGCGCCACTCGCATGCGGATTTCGCAGCGTCGGCCGTACGGTTGCGTCCGCCGAGCGTGCGGTACAGCGCCCGAACGGGCGGACGCACCACCCGACGGGACGGCTCACAGCCCCAGCCAGGCCGGCTCCACCCGGCCGCGCACGCCGAGGGCGGCGGGGCCGCCGAGCTCGACGTGGCCGTTCTCGAGCCAGTGCACGTACAGCGAGCCGCCGGGTACGTCGACGCGCCAGACCTGCGGCCGGCCGCCGTCCTCCACCGCAGCGGCCGCGAGCGCGGCGGCACAGGCGCCGGTGCCGCACGAGCGCGTCTCCCCGGAGCCTCGCTCGTACACGCGCATCGCCACATGCCGCGCTGCGACCTCCCGGACGAACTCGACATTGACTCCCTGCGGGAAGTCGTTCGGGTCGTAGGCCGGCGACTCCAGCAGCGGCCCGGCGTCGGCGAGGTCGTCGACCATCACGACCGCGTGCGGGTTGCCCATGCTGATCCGCGACGCCTTCCACGAGCGCGGACCGACGGAGATCTCGACGTCACCCTGCAGCTCGCCGGGTCCCATGTCGACGGTGATCAGCCCGTCGGAGCCGAAGTGGGCGGTCTTCACCCCGGCGCGGGTGCCGATCGGGAGCGGGTCGACGCAGTCGACGATCCCCTGCTCGACCAGGTAGCGGGCGAAGACGCGTACGCCGTTGCCGCACATCTCGCTGACCGACCCGTCGGAGTTGCGGTAGTCCATGAACCACTCGGTGTCGCCGGCGACCCGCTCGGCCGACGGCTCGCGCTCGGCGTACGCCTGCGTGCGGACGACCCGGAGCACCCCGTCGGCGCCGATGCCGCGGCGGCGGTGGCACAGCGCGCGCACCAGGCGCGGCGGGAGGTCTCCGTGGACCGTGCCGTCGGCGTCGGGCAGCAGCACGAAGTCGTTCTCGGTGCCGTGGCCCTTCAGCCAGTCGAAGGAGTTGCGCACAGGTCCACCCTACGCGCGGGACCCCCGCGCGCGGCCGCTACGGGGCCGGCCGGACGACGCGGGCGTCGCCTCCGCCGCGGCGATCCGGCTCGGCGGCGGCGAGCAGGCGGCCGCCGGGCAGGATCTCGATCGCGGTCGCGGCGCCGATCTCCGCGGCGGAGGAGAACGTGTGCCCGTAGGCCTTCAGCCCCGTCCCGTAGGTGTCGATGAACTCCGGTTCGGCTGTCACCGCCTCGGTGTTGCGCTGCGACGCCCGAGGCTCGGCGAGCGCCTCCGGCAAAGTCATGTCGCGGTCGATGCGGTTGAGCAGCGTCTGCGCGACCGTGGTGATGATGGTGGAGCCGCCGGGCGAGCCGAGCGCCAGCCACGGTTCGCCGTCCTCCAGCACGACGGTCGGCGAGATCGAGCTACGCGGCCGCTTGCCGCCCTCGATGCGGTTCGGGTCCTCGGGGTCGTAGACGGCGCTGAAGTCGGTCAGCTCGTTGTTGAGCAGGAACCCGCGGTCGGGAACCGTGATGGCGCTGCCGCCGGTCTGTTCGATCGTCAGTGTGTACGCGGCCACGTTGCCCCACCGGTCGACAGCGGTCAGGTGGGTCGTCGACAGCCCCTCGGTGTCGACGTCGCGCGCACCGGAGTCGTCGGCCCCGTCGCAGTCGGTGTCGTAGTCCCCGTCCGGCGACCCCGCCGCGACCGGCTTGTCGGCCGCCACTGCCGGGGTGATCTCACAGGCACGCTCGGCTGCGAAGCCGTCCGACAGCAGCCCGGCGAGCGGCACGTCCACGAACTCCGAGTCGCCGAGGTAGGCGCCCCGGTCGGCGTAGGCGAGCGCACTGGCCTCCAGGTAGGAGTGCAGCAGGTCGGTCGAGGCGGCCTGCGGCCCGTCGTACTGCTCGACGATGTTGAGGGTCTCCCCCACGGTCGAGCCGCCGCTGGAGGGCGGCGCCATCCCGTACACGTCGTAGCCGCGGTAGTCGTGATGCGTCGGGTCCGGCGTGCGCACGTCGTACGCCGCGAGGTCGCTGGCCTGCATCCGTCCCGGCTTCGCCGGCAGCCCGGTGTCCGGCGCGGTCGGCGGGTTCTGCACGACCTCGACGATCTCGTCCGCCAGCGGGCCCTCGTAGAAGGCGTCCATGCCCTGCTTGCCGAGCATCTTGTAGCTGCGGGCGAGGTCACGGTTGCGGAAGATCGACCCGACCTCGGGCGGCTCGCCGCCGGGCAGGAACAGCTCCGCGGTCGGCTCGATCGCGGCGAACCGCTCGGCGTTCTGCGCGGTCTGCGCACGGAACGTCTCGTCCACCACGAACCCCCGACGGGCGAGCTTGGCCGCCGGCTTCAGCGTCGAGCGCAGCGACAGCGTGCCGTACTCCTCGAGGGCGGTCGCCCAGGTGGCGGGCGTGCCGGGGACGCCGACCGCGACGCCGCTGGTGACCCGCTCGGGGAAGAAGTTGTACGGCTCCCCGGTCTCGGGGTCGATGAACGCGTCATGCCGCATCGCCTCGGGCGCGGTCTCGCGCCCGTCGATCGTGCTGACCTCGCCGGTGTCGGCCGCGTAGTAGACGAAGAACCCGCCGCCACCGAGACCCGCGCTGTACGGCTCGGTCACGCCCAGCGCCGCGGCGGTGGCGACCGCCGCGTCCGCAGCGTTGCCCCCGTCGCGCAGCACCTCCAGCCCGATGCGGGTCGCCTCCGGGTCGACCGAGCTCACCGCTCCGCCGGTGCCGACCGCGACCGGGTTCTTCTGGGTCGCCCGAGGGTCGGCGCTGGCCGGGCTCATCGCGGCGAGGGGGAGGCCGGCGGCGGCCAGGCAGGTCGCGCCGGCGACGACGAGGGCCAGGCGCGGACGTCCGGTGCGACGTTCTTCGGTACGGCGGAGGGCACTCATGGCCTCCATCCCTACCACGAACGGTGATCAGCCGCACACCGTCCGTGCTCGCGTCAGCAGGGCCGGGTCGTCGTACCGCACCCAGCCGATCCGGGGGTCCCGCCGGAACCACGCGTCCTGCCGTCGGGCGAACCGGCGGGTGGCGGTGACGGTGCGCTCGCGCGCCTCGTCCTCCCCGATCTCCCCGGCCAGGAACCGCAGGACCTGGGCGTAGCCGAGGGCGCGGCTGGCCGTCCGGCCCCGGGACAGCCCGGCCGCCTCCAACCGTCGTACCTCGTCCACGAACCCGGACGCCCACATCTGCTCCACCCGCAGCGCGATCCGCGCGTCGAGCGCCGGGCGCGGCACGTCGAGCCCGAGCTGGCGCACGTCGTCGTAGAAGTACACGTGCCCCGGCAGGCTGGCGGCGAACGGCCGTCCGGTCAGCTCGATCACCTCCAGCGCCCGGACGATGCGCCGCCCGTTGGTGGGCAGGATCCGCGCGGCGGCCTGCGGGTCGCGCCCGGCGAGCACCGCGTGCATCCGCTGCGGTCCGCACTCGTCGAGCTCGGCCTCCAGCCGCGCGCGGACGGCCCTGTCGGTGCCGGGGAACTCGAACCGGTCGAGCACCGCCCGGACGTAGAGGGCCGACCCACCGACCAGCACCGGCGTACGACCGCGGGCGCGGCAGTCGTCGATCGCCGCCCGCGCCCAGCGCTGGAACTGCGCGACCGTGGCCGGCTCCGTCACCTCCAGCACGTCCAGCAGGTGGTGCGGGACTCCACGACGCTGGGCCGGCGGCAGCTTGGCGGTGCCGATGTCCATGCCGCGGTAGACCTGCATGGAGTCGCCGTTGACCACCTCGCCGCCGAGGTGCTCGGCCAGGTCCACGGCCAGGTCCGACTTGCCGGCCGCGGTGGGACCGACCACCGCCACGACCGGCGGGACAGACGTGGGCGCTGGCACCGGGACAGTCTTCCAGGGGGCGGCTGCTGTTGCCGCTTGGGATAGCGGGTACGAAGGACGTATGAGCATCTTCGACAAGCTCCGCAAGAACGCCACCAAGGTGGTCGACCAGCACGGCGACAAGATCTCGCGTGGCCTGGACAAGGCCGCCAAGACCGTCGACGAGCGCACCGGCCACAAGCACTCCGACAAGATCCGCAAGGGGGTGGGCCAGGCCAAGAGGGGTCTGGACCGCCTGGACCAGAAGAACGACAACGACCCCGGTGGCCCGGGGACGACCCCGCCGGGAAGCACGCCGGAGTCAGGCCCGAAGAAGCCGCCCGGCACCGGGTCGACGCCTCCCTCGCGCTGATACTCAGGCGGGCCGGACGGTGCTGACCCAGCTCGCCACGAGATATCCCACGCCGTAGGGCGCCGCGTCGTAGTGCATCCGCGCTGCGATCTCGGCGCCCTGCGGCGTCTGTGTCGCCGCACCGGCCAGGAACTGCCACGCCGGACGACCGGCGACCCACAGCTCCGAGCACGTCGACGGTGCCAGCGCGTCGGCCAGCGCCTGCGGGTCGGGCGTGCCCAGCATGCGCGCGACCGCGGCATCAAAGGGTTCGGCGCGCTCGTCGAGATAGCCGGGGGCGCGGATGCTGCGTCTGGCCGACCCGTCGCCCATCGCGAGAACGCCGACGCGCAGGTCCGCAGCGGCGATCTTCTCCCCCTTCTCCACGCACTCCTGGGCGCTCGTGTCCTGCGGCAGCGCGAAGTAGCGCCTGCGGTGCGGCCAGCGCGCCCGGTCGAGCAGCCAGGCGCCGACGGTCAGCGCCAGCGGAAGGGCGTCGGAGTGCGTTCCGCCCGCGCGGACGTCGACGCCGAAGCCGCGCAGCGTGCCTCCGTCGGACTCGTCGTAGCGGCGCAGCGTCGGTCCCTGGCCGACGCACACCACCACGTCGGGCTCGGTGGCGAGCACCGCGTCGAGGGCGTCCGCGCACGCCGCCCGCAGGTCGTCCAGCTCCGCCGCCGCCTGCTGCGCCGCCTCGGGGACCAGGAGCGGGGGGTGTGGGCACACGGCGGCAGCGACGAACACGACGCGAGCGTAACCGTAGAGTCGACGCCATGCCCGCCAGTCCGTTCGCGTTGGTGCCCGCGGCCTACGTCCTGCTGCTGCGGGACGGGCCGAACGGTGCGCAGGTGCTGCTGCAACGCCGGTCGAACACCGGCTTCATGGACGACCACTGGGCCGCGTCGGCGGCCGGGCACGTGGAGCCCGGCGAGTCGTGTACAGCGGCCGCGCTGCGGGAGACGCGCGAGGAGCTCGGGGTGGAGGTCACCGAGGCTGACCTCGAGGCGTTGTGCGCCGTGCACCGGTACCAGCAGACCGACCGGCCGGTGGACCAGCGCGTCGACTTCTTCTTCCGGTGCCGGCGCTGGACCGGCGAGCCGGCGCTGCGGGAGCCGAAGGCGTCGGCGCTGGACTGGTACGACGTGGCCGCGCTCCCGGACCCGGTCGTGCCGCACGAGCTGGCGGTACTGCGGGGCCTGGCTGGCGGGTCGTTGCCGCCGGTGTCGTCCTTCGGCTTCTCAGGCCTCGATTCCGGTGTGACGGGGGTTGCCCGCACCGACCCAGGGTAGTCACCGAGGGTCAGGCCTCCGACGACAACGGGACCTCTCCGCATGCACACGGGCTCGTCTCGCGTGCCGCCGCAGCTGGCGGTGGCGCTTCTCGCAACGGTCGCGGGCTCCTACCTCGGCGCGGCGGAGTACCTCGGCCTGCCCACGCTGCACCTGGCCGAGCCGTTGCTCGCGCTGTGCTTCGGGACCGCGATCGTGGGCGCGGCGTTCATCCTGTCCTGGGCGGCCGAGGCCGCTCAGCTCGACATCAGCGCCGGCCTGGCGCTCGCGCTGCTCGCGCTCCTCGCGGTGCTCCCCGAGTACGCCGTGGACTTCGTGTTCACCTACAAGGCCGGCGTCATCTACGAAGCCAAGGGTGCCTGCGCGGCCAGCGGCGGCAGCGACCCCTGCTCGCTCGCCCTGGCCAACATGACCGGCGCGAACCGGGTGCTGGTCGGTGTCGGCTGGCCGCTGGTCGTGCTGGTGGCGAGCCTGGCGGCGTGGCGCTCCCGCCGGTCGGGTGGCTCCGACTCCGCCTCGACCAGCCCCGGCGAGGTCCGCCTGCTGCCCCCGCTGTCGGCGGAGGTGGCGTTCCTGGGTATCGCCACGCTGTACTCGCTGACCCTGCCGCTGAAGTCGACGCTCACCCTCGTCGACGCGCTGGTCCTGGTGTGCATCTTCGCCGCGTACGCGTGGCGTCTCACCAAGGCGCCGGTCGAGAAGCCGGACCTGCTCGGTGTCTCCAGGTGGGTGGGCGACTCGCGGCCGCGCCGTCGTCGCTCGCTGGTCGTGGCGATGTTCGTCGTCGCCGCGATCGTCATCCTGCTGACCGCCGAGCACTTCGCGGAGTCGCTCGTCGGCACCGGCACCGAGCTGGGCATCGACCAGTTCCTGCTGGTGCAGTGGGTCGCGCCGCTGGCCAGCGAGTCTCCGGAGCTCATCGTCGCGTGTCTGTATGCCTGGCGGCTGAAGGCCTCCGACTCGCTCGGCACCCTCTTGTCGAGCAAGGTCAACCAGTGGACGCTGCTGGTCGGAACCATCCCCGTCGTGTTCGCGCTGTCGGCGACGACCACCGACGGCCTGCCGCTCGACACCGAGCAGCGCTTCGAGCTGCTGCTGACCGCTGCGCAGTCGCTGTTCGCGGTGGCCCTGCTGGTCAACCTCAGCCTGACCATCAGTGGCGCGGTCGCCCTGCTGTCGCTGTTCATGGTGCAGTTCCTCGTCAGCGTGGTGGCCAGCCCCGAGGTCAACCGCATCACGATCATCGTGCTGTCGGTGGTGTACGCCGTGCTCGCCCTTGGCCAGCTCGCCCGGCGCCAGCGCCGCGCACGCAAGCTGGTGGCCGACGGGCTCGTCACGCCGTTCTCCAAGCTCGGGGAGGAGCAGCACGATGTGGCCGCCGCGCACGAGTGAGCGGCGCGGCGGCTCAGCCGCAGGAGCAGGACGACGACGCGGCCCGCGACACCGGCCGGGGCTCCGGTACGCCGACCTGCGGCATGCCGAGCATCGCGCCGGCGGGCTCGGGAGACGGTGCCGTCCGTGCCTCCCAGGCGTCGCCGGACCGGGTGCGCCGGAGCGCCGACGCCTCCAGGGCGGCGTCGGACATCAGGTGGTGCGGGGCGGCGTACGTGACCGGTACCGACACCAGGTCACCGGGCCGAGTCCGCACGCCCGCCGGCGGCACGAAGTGCACCAGCCGGTTGTCGGGGGCCCGGCCGCTCAGCCGGTGGGTGGCGGCGTCCTTGCGTCCCTCCCCCTCCGACACGAGCACCTCGACGGTGCGGCCGACCAGCCGCTGGTTCTCCTCCCAGGCGATGTCGTTGACCACGTCGACCAGCCGCTCGTAGCGGGCCTGCACGACCGCCTTCGGCAGCTGCGACTCCATCGAGGCGGCCGGCGTGCCGGGCCGCTTGGAGTACTGGAACGTGAACGCGCCGGCGAACCGCGCCCGCCGCACCACGTCCAGCGTCTGCTCGAAGTCGTCCTCGGTCTCGCCGGGGAAGCCGACGATGATGTCGGTCGTGATGGCCGCCTCCGGCATGGCCTCGCGGACCCGTTCGAGGATGCCGAGGTAGCGCTCCCGCCGGTACGACCGCTTCATCGCCTTCAGCACCCGATCGGATCCCGACTGCAGCGGCATGTGCAGCGACGGCATCACGTTGGGTGTCTCGGCCATCGCGGCGATCACGTCGTCGGTGAAGTCACGCGGGTGCGGAGAGGTGAACCGCACCCGCTCCAGGCCCTCGACCGAGCCGCACGAGCGCAGCAGCTTGCCGAACGCGTACCGGTCGCCGAACTCCACCCCGTACGAGTTGACGTTCTGCCCCAGCAGCGTCACCTCGGACACGCCCTCGGCCACCAGCGCCTCGATCTCGCGCAGCACGTCACCGGGCCGGCGGTCCTTCTCCCGTCCCCGCAGCGAGGGCACGATGCAGAACGTGCAGGTGTTGTTGCACCCGACGCTGATCGCCACCCAGGCCGCGTACGCGGACTCACGCCGCGTCGGCAGCGTGGAGGGGAACGTCTCCAGCGACTCCAGGATCTCCACCTGGGCGGCGTCGTTGACCCGTGCGCGCTCGAGCAGGGCAGGCAGTGCGCCGAGGTTGTGGGTGCCGAACACCACGTCGACCCAGGGGGCCTTCCGCGTGATGGTGTCGCGGTCCTTCTGCGCCAGGCAGCCGCCGACCGCGATCTGCATGCCGGGCCGCTGAGCCTTCACCGGCGCGAGATGCCCGAGGTTGCCGTACAGCCGGTTGTCGGCGTTCTCCCGCACCGCACAGGTGTTGAACACGACCACGTCCGCGGGGTCCTGCGGGCCCGTGCCGCTCGCCCGCACGTAGCCGGCCCGCTCCAGCAGCCCGGACAGCCGCTCGGAGTCGTGCACATTCATCTGGCAGCCGTACGTGCGCACCTCGTAGGTGCGCGGTCGCTGCGGGCGGTGGTCGGCGGTGGGTGCTGCAGACATAGCCATCCCAGGGTACGGCGTGCCCGCTCGCCGGCCGAACCGCCGGCCCAGTTATCAACTTGATATAGATCGGCGTGGCGACCGGCGCTGAGGTATGCCCCTCCACGGGCCTGCCGCTAGGTTGCAGGGATGACCGAAGCGGCACTGAGCTCCGAACACTCTGCGGGCCCCGGCGGCCCGCTCGTCGTGCTCGACGGCGTGAACAAGTGGTTCGGCGACCTGCACGTGCTGCAGGACATCAACCTGACCATCGACCGGGGCGAGGTCGTGATCGTCATCGGTCCCTCCGGGGCCGGCAAGTCGACGCTCTGCCGCGCGATCAACCGCCTGGAGACCATCACCGAGGGCGAGATCCTTCTCGACGGGCAGCCGCTGCCCGCGGAGGGCAAGGCGCTGGCACAGCTGCGTGCCGAGGTCGGCATGGTGTTCCAGCAGTTCAACCTGTTCGCCCACAAGACCGTGATCGACAACGTCATGCTCGGCCCGGTCAAGGTGCGCAAACAGAAGCCCGACGAGGCCCGGGAGCGGGCCCAGCAGCTGCTGGACCGGGTCGGTGTCGCCAACCAGGCGAACAAGTACCCCGCACAGCTGTCCGGCGGCCAGCAGCAGCGGGTGGCGATCGCGCGGGCGCTGGCCATGGACCCGAAGGTCATGCTCTTCGACGAGCCGACCTCGGCACTGGACCCGGAGATGATCAAGGAAGTCCTCGACGTCATGGTCGACCTGGCGAAGGGGGGCATGACCATGGTCGTCGTCAGCCATGAGATGGGTTTCGCCCGCACGGCGGCCCATCGGGTGGTGTTCATGGCCGACGGCAGGGTCGTGGAGGAAGCAACGCCGGAGGAGTTCTTCAACAATCCCAAGTCAGATCGTGCCAAGGACTTCCTCGGCAAGATTCTCAAGCACTAGAGGGGAAACCATGCGTTTCATCAGAACCAAGGCTCTGGCCGGCGCGGCCGTCATGGCCCTCGCCCTCGCCGCCTGCGGCGGAGGGAGCGAGGTCGGTGAGGTCGACGTCGAAGTCGCCGAGAGCCCCGAGTTCGAGTCGGGCACGATGATGGCGGAGCTGGCCGACGCCGGCGAGATCACCATCGGTACGAAGTTCGACCAGCCGGGGCTCGGCTTCCTCGAGCCCGGCTCCGACGTACCGTCCGGCTTCGACGTGGAGATGGGCAAGTACGTGGCCGCCCAGCTCGGTATCGCCCCCGAGGACATCGTCTGGGAGGAGACGGTCTCGGACAACCGGGAGCCCTTCCTGCAGAACGGCACCGTCGACCTCGTGATCGCGTCGTACTCGATCACCGACGAGCGCAAGCAGCTCGTCGGCCAGGCCGGTCCCTACTACGTCACCGGGCAGCAGCTGCTGGTGCGCGAGGCGGACAAGGGGAAGATCACCGGCCCCAACGACCTGCAGGGCGTCAAGGTCTGCTCGGTGACCGGCTCCACGTCGCTGGACAACGTGGTCCGCGACTACGGCGCGAACCCCGCTCCGTTCGACACCTACTCCGCATGTGTCCGCCAGCTGCAGAACAACACGGTGGACGCGGTGACCACCGATGGCGCGATCCTGCTCGGCTACGCAGCCCAGGACCCGGAGCAGCTCGAGGTCGTCGGACCGGTCTTCAGCGAGGAGCGCTACGGCATCGGCTACCCGAAGCAGGCGACGGAGATGTGCCAGTTCCTCGTCGACACGATCCAGCAGTCCTACGAGGACGGTTACTGGAAGGAAGCCTTCGAGTCCACGCTCGGTGAGGCCGGGGTCGAGACTCCGCAGCCGCCGAAGCCCGACTCGTGCCCGTGACCTGACGGTGGGGGTGCCGGTCCCGCG
>DATABY010000154.1:0-9194 GCA_036259355.1 Nocardioidaceae bacterium | reverse complement strand
AAGGTCGGGGGGCTCGGGCTCGTCGGTGCCGCTGGCATCAGCGGTATCGGCGGGTTCCCCTTCGGCGGCAGCGTGCTCGCGCGCGACGCCGGTGACCTGGACGAGGACGATCTGCCGACGCCGTTCGCGGCCGCGTTCTGGCGGCCACCCGTCCTCAGGCCGGTGAACTGGGAGTACGACGACTCCGGCCGGTTGGTGCGGCAGGTGTACCAGGTCACGGCTCGGGAGACCGCGGCGAAGATCCTGCCCCGGCACGGGCCGACCGTGATGTGGGGCTACGACGGCATGGTCCCGGGGCCGACCATCAAGGTCGCCCGCGGCGTCGAGACCGTGCTCCGGGTGCGCAACAAGCTGCCGGAGCAGCATCCGCTGTTCGGGCACGCCTTCGACCTGTCGACGCACCTGCACGGCTCCGCGTCGCTGCCGCAGTACGACGGCTACGCCGACGACCTCACGCACCCCCACTACTACAAGGACTACTACTTCCCGAACTGGCAGCCGGCGCGGACGATCTGGTACCACGACCACGCGGTCCACTACACCGCCAAGAACGCCTACTCCGGCCTGGCCGCCCAGTACCACATCCACGACCGGGTCGAGCGCAAGCTGCTGCCGCAGGGTGAGTTCGACGTACCGCTGACCATCACCGACGCGCTCTTCGACGCGAACGGGCAGCTGATGTACGACGACGAGTCGCAGTCGGGGCTGTACGGCGACGTGATCCTCGTCAACGGACGGCCGTGGCCGACGATGAAGGTCAAGCGCCGCGTGTACCGGTTCCGGATCCTCACCGCGTCGGTGTCGCGGTCGTACCGGTTCCAGCTCGGCGGCGGCGACCCGATGCACATCGTGGCCACCGACGGCGGGCTGGTGCCGCGGACCCAGACCGTGACGCAGTGGCGGCAGAGCAGCGCGGAGCGGTACGAGGTGCTGATCGACTTCCGCAACTACCGTCCCGGGCAGCGGGTCGTGCTGGGCAACCTGTCCAACGACAACAACCGCGACTACGCGAACACCGACAAGGTGATGGCGTTCGAGGTCATGGGCGACGTCGGTGCAGGTGAGGTGGACCGGTCCGACCCGACGTGGAACCGGATTCCCGACACGCTGACGGGCTCGCACGTGATGGGGCTGAGCGCCGCGCAGGCGGTGAAGAGCCGGCGCCTGGAGTTCGGCCGCACCGGCGGGGAATGGACGATCAACGACACCACCTGGTCCGAGGTCGCCTCCAGCGGCTTCCAGAAGGTGGTGGCCAACCCCGGCCTCGGCGACGTCGAGGTGTGGACGCTGGAGAACAAGTCGGGCGGCTGGTTCCACCCCGTCCACATCCACCTCGTGGACTTCCGGGTGCTCGACCGCAACGGCCAGCCGCCCGAGCCGTGGGAGCGCGGTCCGAAGGACACGGTGTACGTCGGGGAGAACGAGACCGTCCGCGTCGTGGCCCAGTTCGGCGACCGGCGCCGCCCGAAGGCCCAGGGGCGGTACATGGTGCACTGCCACAACCTGGTGCACGAGGACCACGACATGATGACCCAGTTCGCGGTCGGCTGGAAGCCGGGAGAGGTCGACGACAACGACCCGATCGCGGCGGCTCCGTGCCAGGACGACCTGCTGCCACCGCAGGTCGGCGTTGCGCCCGGGCGCCCGGAGGCCCCGGAGGCGGAGCTCGACGACGGTGTGGTGGAGCTGGACTGGGACGAGCCCGACGACGACGGCGGTACAGACATCACCGGCTACCGGGTCCGGGCGTACGCCGGCGGCTCGGTGGTGGCGAACCGGCTGGTCGGTGCCGACGAGGATCTGGAGCTACGGGGGTTGACGCCGAACCGCGCCTACACGTTCACGGTCACGGCGGTCAACCGTGAGGGTGAGGGCCCGCAGTCGCCGCACTCCGCCCGGGTCGTCGTCGGCGACGCGCGGACGCAGGGCCGCCGGCGCCGCCGTGGACGTCCCCGCGCCCGCGGGCGTCGCCCACGGCCGGGTGCCCGCAACGTGCGGCGCGGCCGGAACATCCGCGTGCGGTTCAACGAGCCGGTCCGCCGGGTCAACAACCGCACGGTGCGGGTGCGGCGGATCGGCGGTCGCCGGGTGCGCGCCCGGGTCACCTACAACCACCGCACCGAGCGCCTGCGGATCGACCCGCGCCGCCCGCTGGCTCGCAACAGCGGCTACCGGGTGCGCCTGAGCTCGCGCATCCGGGACCGGTCCGGCAACCGGCTGCGGCCCACGACCTGGAGGTTCTGGACCGGCCGTCGCCGCTGACGTTCGGCATACCTGCCCTCCACGCGGTTCCTGCCCAGCGTTCCTTCCCTGGCCAGCGCTTCCGCGAGCGAGCGTCCCGCGGCACCGACGCCTTCCCGGACCCGTACGCCGACGTCACTGGTGGATGCCGCATCCGCGCGTGTGCCGATGCACCGAACCCTTCCGGTTCGTCCTCCCCTGATCGCGACTGTGCGTCACCGATTTCACGTTCCCGTGACGCACAGCAACGAGGGTCGGTAGATCGCCCGGCTTCTGGAGCCGGGCCTTGGCACTGCAGGAGGCAAACACACAGCAGCACCAGCCTGGGGGAGGGCAGCGCATATGAGTATGGAACAGCCGCGCAACATCCGGGGGGATGGCGGCAGGACACGCGAGAAGGCCCACACAGCACACACCTACGCGCTATGGACCGGCAGGAGTCGACGGCGGCTCGCGGGCCTGGCATCGGCGGCGATGGCCGCCAGCGCGATCAGCGCGCTACCGGCGCAGGCCACGGAGACCGGAGACGGCGTCACCGACGGCCACAACATCACGGTCTTCCACAACATCAACATGGTCACCACGGCCGGCTGGACCCCCGGTGAGACGCTCACCGTCAACGTCCTGCGCAACGGGGTCCCGATCGGCACCGCCAGCGGCCCGGCGGTCGACCCGCTGGGCGAGGGTGCGGGACTGGAGGTCAACCACGGCGTTGAGGGGACTCCGCAGCCCGGCGACTGCTTCGAGGGCACGACGCCGGACATCCGGCCCGGCGACGTCGTCCAGGTGTCCAACGGCACCGTGACCGATGAGGTGACGGTGGATGACATCCGCTTCGACGGGCCGCCGGCCGCCGACGGCGCGGACGTCGTAGTGCCCGTCTTCGCAATGCGGTACGACGGCACGCCGTTCACCCCCGCCGAGCTCGATGCACCGGAGTTCCGGGACGGCAGCCGCCTGCGGGCGAACGCCGGCGACGACCCGGGCGCGCTGCTGGTGGAGGCCGTGGACGCGGCCGCCGGCCAGTTTCAGCTGCGCTACGTCGCGCCGTTCGACTTCAGCCGCAACCGTGACAACCTCAGCGAGGAGCAGATCAGGAACCGGCTCCTCACCGTCCTCGGCGGACACATGATCGGGTTCGGCCACACCGAGCCTCCGCCCGGCGACGCCCAGCTCGTGGAGGGCATCGGCGACGCCACGGCGCCGGCCGCGGGATGTGAGGGCTCTCCGATGGCGCAGCGCGCCGTCTCGCAGGTGACGCCGGCGGCGCTCAACCTGGGCAACGAGGGCTCCGACCTGACGGTGCAGGGGCTGAGCCAGGACGCCAGCCAGGTCGTCGTGACGCTCAACGACGGCACGACCGAGGTCGTCTCCGAACCGGTCACACCGACGCCGGCCACCGGGGCGCAGACCTGGACGGCGTCGTTCACGGCGGAGCAGCTGGCCCCCCTGGACGGCAACATCGTCGTCTCGGGCCAGTACACCGACGCCGCGACGTCGGGGATCCTCAGCGGCCCGACGAAGACGGTGGTCAAGGACCTCGTCGCGCCGGCGGCACCCTCGGTGTCGGTGCCCGGCGGGTCCTACCTGGGCCGCCAGGACATCACGATCAACTCGGGACCCGAGTCCGCGGTGCGCTACACCCTGGGCAACGGCAACCAGCCGGACCCGACCGCCACCAGCGGCAGTCGCTACACCGGCGGGCAGATCGCGATCACCTCGAGCCAGACCCTGAAGATGGTCGCGGTGGACTCCGCGGGCAACACCAGCCCGGTCGTCAGCGAGACCTACAGCATCGACAGCCGGATCACGCCTGCCCGCCCGGCAGCGCCGAAGGTCACGGCCGGGCGCGCCCGCGCCACGGTCCGCTGGGCGCCTCCGGCCGCCAACGGTGGGCCGGCGGTGACCCGCTACCGCATCCGGGTGTACCGGCGGACGACCCTGGTGGACACCGTGCACGCGGGACCGAACGCGACCCGGCGGACGATCCGCGGGCTGCGCAACGGCGTGTGGCACCGGTTCAGGGTGCAGGCCCGCAACAGCGTCGGCTACGGCGTCCTGTCGCCCCGCACCCGAGCGGTGATCCCGCGTGGCGCGCCGGGCAGGCCCCGGGTCCGGCGGGCGTTCTCCGGAGCCCCGGGTGGTCGAGCCACCGCGCGGGTCGCCTGGCGCAGGCCGGCCAACAACGGCGGGCGCCGGATCACCGCGTACCGGCTGTACGCCTTCCGCATGCAGGACGGCTCGGTGCAGCAGCGGCGACGGTCTCGGGTGATCCGCCCGAGTGCGCGGTCAGCCTCCGTGAGGCTCCCGCGGGGTCAGTACCGCTTCAAGGTGCGGGCCTTCAACAGGCTCGGGCGCAGCAACCTCTCCCCACGCACCAACCAGGTGAGGGCTCGCTGAGCAGCTGAGAGGTCGCCGACACGGGTCGGCGAGGGTCACCGCTCGGGTGCCCTCGCCGGCCCGTCGTCTGCGTCTACGGTGGGAGTGCCATGGGCGTACGGGTGGAGCGGCGAGCGCGGGTCACGGTCGTGACGTTGGACCGGCCGGAGGTGCGCAACGCGGTCGACGGCGAGCACGCCCGCGGGCTGCTCGCCGCCTTCGAGGAGTTCGACGCCGACGACGACGCCGCGGTCGCCGTCCTCCACGGTGGCGGCGGGACGTTCTGCGCCGGCGCCGACCTCCAGGCCGCGGCCGCCGGCACGCCGTGGTTCGTCGCTCCAGGGCAGGAGGGACCCGCGGGGATGGGACCATCCCGGCTGGCGCTGACCAAGCCGGTGATCGCGGCGGTCGAGGGGTACGCCGTCGCGGGTGGACTCGAGCTCGCTCTCTGGTGCGACCTGCGGGTGGCCGATCCGGAGGCGGTGTTCGGGGTGTTCTGCCGCCGCTGGGGCGTGCCGCTGATCGACGGCGGCACGGTCCGGCTGCCCCGCCTCATCGGTCTGTCGCACGCGATGGACCTGATCCTGACCGGCCGTCCGGTCGGTGCCACGGAGGCGCACCGCATGGGGCTGGCCAACCGGGTCTCGGCGCCGGGGCAGGCGGTGGAGGAGGCCGTCGGACTGGCCGAACGGCTCGCCGCGTTCCCGCAGACCTGCCTGCGCCACGACCGCCTCTCGGCGTACGAGCAGGACGGACGCGCCGCCGAGGACGCGCTGGCCAACGAGTGGCGGCACGGGCAGTACGCGCTGGAGTCCGAGACCGTGGCGGGTGCCCGCCGGTTCGCCGGTGGCGCGGGCCGGCACGGTGCCTTCGACGACGGCTGAGCACACGCACGGCCCTTCCGGGCCCACGCGGAGAGCCGTGCGGCAGGCTGGGCCCCATGGCAGATGGACTCAGCGACCTCACGATCGGCGTACTCGGCGGAACGGGACCGCTCGGCAAGGGACTCGCCCGCCGCTGGTGCGCCGCCGGGCTGCGCGTGATGATCGGCTCCCGCGCCGCCGACCGGGCACAGGCCGTGGCCGCCGAGATCGCCGCCCCGGAGGGGACTGCCTCCGGCGCGGACAACTTCGCGTGCGCACAGACCGCCGACGTGGTCGTCGTGGCGGTGCCGTGGGACGGGCACGCCGACCTGCTGAAGTCGGTGGCCGACGCGACGGCGGGCAAGCTCGTCGTCGACGTCGTCAACCCGCTCGGGTTCGACAAGCGGGGGCCGTTCCGGCTCGACGTACCCGAGGGAAGCGCGGCCGAGCAGGCCGCGGCGCTGCTGCCACGGGCCCGCGTCGCCGCAGCCTTCCACCACGTCTCAGCGGTGCTGCTCAACGACACCGAGGTCGACGAGATCGGCATGGACGTCCTGGTGCTGGGGGAGGAGCGCGAGGACACCGACCTCGTGCGCTCGCTCGCGGACGCGATCCCCGGCATGCGCGGCGTCTACGCCGGCCGGCTGCGCAACGCCGGACAGGTCGAGGCGCTGACCGCGAACCTCATCGCGATCAACCGGCGCTACAAGACGCACGCGGGGATTACAGTCACGGGCATCTAGGCTCGGCCGGCATCGGCGGCTGGCCGCTGGGGGAGAGGGGTCCATGCACAAGAAGGTCGCAGTCACCGTGGTCGGCTGGGTGCTGGTTCTCGCCGGCGTGGTCCTGATCGCGATCCCCGGGCCCGGGCTGCTGATCATGCTCGCCGGTCTCGTCGTGCTGGCCAGCGAGTACACCTGGGCGCAGCGGTTCGTGGACCCGGTCCGCGTGCGGGCACTGCGCGCCGCCGAGGAGAGTGTGGCCTCCGGGTGGCGGATCGTCGCGACCCTGCTCGGCGGCGTATGGCTCGCCGCCCTGGGCGTGCTGTGGTGGATGGACCCGCAGATCCCGCGGATCTGGGTCCTCGGCCCGCGGCTGCCACTCGGTGGGTGGCCCACCGGCAGCGGGTTGATCCTCTCCGCTTTCATCGTGTGGGGGTTGCTGATCTACAGCATCAGGAGGTTCCGCCATCGGCGCTGAGCGGGTGCGCACACCGCGCAGCCTCCGCCGTAGTGTGCCCTATGAGGCACAAGTCGGCGGACGTGAACGCGGGTAGCGAGGGAACGGCGATGACGGCAACTCCGACCACGCAGACGGGGACGACGCGCACGATGCGCGACCTGGTCGCCGATCTGCGCGAGCGCCTGGCGACCGCCCGCGCGGGCGGGTCCGAGTCGGCACGTGCCAAGCACCTGCAACGCGGCAAGCTGCTGGTGCGTGACCGAGTGGACCGCGTGCTGGACCCGGGCTCACCGTTCCTCGAGCTGTCCCCGCTGGCGGCCACCGGGATGTACGACGACGCGGTGCCCAGCGCCGGCGTCGTCACCGGCATCGGGCTGGTCAGCGGCCGCGAGTGCGTCATCGTCGCCAACGACGCCACGGTCAAGGGTGGCACCTACTACCCCGTGACGGTGAAGAAGCATCTGCGCGCGCAGGCGGTGGCTCTCGACAACCACCTGCCGTGCATCTACCTCGTCGACTCCGGCGGTGCGTTCCTGCCCATGCAGGACGAGGTCTTCCCCGACCGCGAGCACTTCGGCCGGATCTTCTACAACCAGGCCAACCTGTCCGGCCGGGGGATCCCGCAGATCGCCGCGGTGATGGGCTCGTGCACCGCCGGCGGCGCCTACGTCCCCGCGATGTCGGACGAGACCGTGATCGTCAAGGAGCAGGGCACGATCTTCCTCGGCGGGCCGCCGCTGGTGAAGGCGGCGACCGGCGAGGTCGTGACGGCGGAGGAGCTGGGCGGCGGAGACGTGCACGCCCGCACGTCGGGTGTGGTCGACCATCTCGCGGCCGACGACGCCGAGGCTCTCGCGATCGTCCGGTCCATCGTCGCGACGTTCGAGCGGGTCGGGCACGGTGGTGGCGTTGGGAGCGCCGGATCGCCCAGCCGGGGGGCATCCAGCCTCACTCGTTCCTCGCTCGGCGGCCAGGCCCAACCACACCCCCCGGCTGGGCAACCCGGCGCCGCTCCCGGGTCCGGCGCCGCTGTGGGGTACGTGATGGACGGGCAGGGCTGGGCTGGGCCGGAGGAACCCGTCGAGGATCCGGCGGAGTTGTACGACATCGTGCCGACGGACTCGCGGACGCCGTACGACGTGCGCGAGGTGATTAGCCGGGTCGTGGACGGGTCGCGGATGCATGAGTTCAAGGCGCTGTACGGCGAGACGCTGGTGTGCGGGTTCGCGCGGGTCTGGGGCTATCCCGTCGGGATCGTGGCCAACAACGGGATCCTGTTCAGTGAGTCGGCGCTGAAGGGCACCCACTTCATCGAGCTGTGCAACCAGCGCGGCATCCCGCTGGTGTTCCTGCAGAACATCTCCGGGTTCATGGTCGGCCGCGAGTACGAGAACCGTGGCATCGCCCGCGACGGCGCCAAGCTCGTCACCGCGGTCGCGTGCTCGGTGGTGCCGAAGTTCACCGTGGTCATCGGCGGCTCGTTCGGCGCCGGCAACTACGGCATGTGCGGTCGCGCGTACGACCCGCGCTTCCTGTGGATGTGGCCCAACGCCCGCATCTCGGTGATGGGCGGCGAACAGGCCGCGTCGGTGCTCGCCACGGTCCGGCGTGACGGCCTCGAGGGTCGTGGCGAGTCGTGGAGCGCCGCCGAGGAGGAGGCGTTCAAGGACCCGATCCGGGAGCAGTACGAGCGGCAGGGCTCGCCGTACTACTCCACTGCCCGGTTGTGGGACGACGGCGTCATCGACCCTGTCGACACGCGGCGGGTGCTCGGCATGGGCCTGGCCGCGGCGGCGAACGCCCCGATCCCCGAGCCGTCCTACGGCATCTTCCGGATGTGAGGCGCCGATGAGCTCTGTTGGACAACGCGCTACCGGACAGCGTTGGGGAACCGTCCTGGTCGCCAACCGCGGCGAGATCGCGATCCGTGTCCTGCGCGCGGCTCGTGCGGCGGGCCTGCGCACGGTCGCGGTGTACTCCGACGCCGACCGGGAGGCGCCGCACGTGCGCGAGGCCGACACCGCCGTCCGCCTCGGACCCGCCTCGGCCGCGGAGTCCTACCTCAACATCGACGCGATCCTCGACGCCGCCCGGCGCACCGGTGCGGAGGCGGTGCACCCCGGCTACGGGTTCCTGTCCGAGCGGGCGGCCTTCGCGCGTGCGGTCACCGACGCCGGTCTGGTGTTCATCGGGCCCAGCGCCGACGTCATCGAGGCGATGGGCCGCAAGGACGAGGCACGCAAGATCGCGGTCACGGCCGACGTCCCGGTGATACCGGCCGCCGAGCTGGCCGGCGACGAGGTCGACGCCGCGGCGGTGGGGTACCCGCTGCTGGTGAAGGCAGCGGCCGGTGGTGGCGGCAAGGGGATGCGGATCGTGCGCGACCCGGCCGGCCTCGCCGACGCACTGGCCTCGGCGCGGCGAGAGGCCGCGTCCGCGTTCGGCGACGACACCGTGCTGGTCGAGCGGTACGTCGAGCACGGCCGGCACGTCGAGGTGCAGGTCATCGGCGACGAGCACGGCCGCGTG
>DATABY010000153.1:0-3616 GCA_036259355.1 Nocardioidaceae bacterium | reverse complement strand
GGCGTGCAGGACTCGCTGCGCGGGCACTGCCAGGTAACCGGTCAGATCGCGCGGCGGCTCGGGCTCGGTCCCGAGGTCTGCGAGCCACTGCAGCAGGTGTTCGCCCGCTGGGACGGCAAGGGACTGCCCCGGGGGCTGCGTGGTGAGGACATCGCGTTGCCGATCCGCGTGTGGCACCTGGCGGACGTGGCCGAGGTCCATCAGCGTCGTGGTGGGGTCGACGCCGCCGTCTCCGTCGCCCGTGAACGCCGCGGCGGCCAGTTCGACCCCACCCTCGTGGACGCGTTCGTGGACGCCGCGGAAGAGCTGTTCAGCGACCTGCCCGTCGACTCCGCCTGGGCGGACACCGTGCACGCCGACCCCGGGCTGGGCCGGATACTGACGCAGTCAGAGCTCGACCGCGCGCTCGAGGTCATCGCCGACTACGCGGACCTGAAGTCTTCGTACTTCGGCGGGCACTCGCGTGGGGTGGCGGACCTGGCGGTGGCGGCAGGCCGGCTCGTCGGCGTCGGCGACGACCAGCTTCGGACGCTGAGACGGGCGGCTCTCGTCCACGACGTCGGACGAACCGGCGTGCCGAACACCATCTGGGACAAGCCCGGTGCGCTCACGATGGCGGAGTACGAGCGGGTGCGGCTGCACGCGTACTACACCGAACGGATGCTCGTCCGCCCCGCGGCCCTGGCAGAGATCGGTGCGGTCGCCGCCCTGGCGCACGAACGGCTCGACGGGTCTGGGTACCACCGAGGTCTGCCCGCGCTGGCCATTCCCACCACCGGTCGCGTGCTCGCCGCCGCCGACGCCTACCACGCGATGCTCGAACCGCGGCCGCACCGCGAGCCGCTGTCTCAACGCGCCGCGGCCGACGCGTTGCAGGCTGAGGCGCGTGCCGGTCGGCTCGACGCGCGCGCGGTGGACGCCGTGCTCATGGCTGCCGGGCATACCGGCGGCACGCCTGCGGCCCCCGCCGGCCTCACCGCCCGCGAGGTCGACGTACTGGTGCTGCTCTCCCGCGGCGCCTCCAACAAGCAGGTCGCCCGCCGTCTCGGCATCAGTCCGAAGACCGTCGGCAACCACGTGGAGCACATCTACGCCAAGGCGGGGGTGACCACCCGGTCGGCGGCCACGCTGTTCGCCATGCAGCACGGTCTGCTGCGCTCCCTCGATCCGCTCGGCTGACATGGGGTGAACGCCTCATGACAGCGCATCTCAGCGCGCGCGACCGTGGTGGGGACGCGGTGAACGGCACCGCACCACCGCCAAGGAGGCGACACAGATGCCTAAGTACCTGATCGAGCGCACCGTCCCCGGTGCCACGCAGATGAACCCGGCCGAGCTGCAGGGTATCGCGGCGAAGTCCAACACGGTGCTGCGCGAGATGGGCCCGGAGATCCAGTGGGTGCAGAGCTACGTCGTGCGGGACCGGCTGTGCTGCGTGTACAACTCCGAGAGCGAGGAGCTGATCCTCGAGCACGCCCGCCGCGGCGGGTTCCCGTGCGACGACATCCGCCAGGTCACCGCGCTCATCGACCCGGTCACCGGCGAGGACTGAGCGCCATGAGTCTGGCTGCGAAGCCTCGCCCGGCCACGACGGCGGGGTCGCCGGTGACGAGTCCCTGCGTGCTGGTCGACCGGTAGCGTGGCCTACCCGCGGGACCTCAGGCCAGCCGGACCGGTAGCCGCACGGGTCCGCGCAGGTTGATGCGACCGTTCCACTCCACGGGACCGTCCAGCGCCATGCGGGGGAAGCGCTGAACCAGCCGCCCGATCGCGATCCGGCCCTCCAGCCGGGCCAGCGCCGCACCCAGGCAGTGGTGCACGCCCGCACCGAAGGAGACGTGCCGGTTCGCGTTCGGGCGGCCCAGGCGCAGCCGGTGCGCGTCGTCGCCCCAGAACCGCTCGTCCTGGTTCGCCGAGGCCAGGCTCGCGATCACGAAGGCGCCGGCGGGGATGTCGTGCCCACCCACGGCGTACGGCTCGAGCATGATCCGCCGGCTCATCTGGACCGGGCTGTCGTAGCGCAGCAGCTCCTCGACGGCGTTGCCGGCCAGCTCCGGGTCGGCTCGCAGCAGCTCGAGCTGGTCGGGGTTGCGCAGCAGGGCCAGCACGCCGTTCGCGACGAGGTTCACGGTGGTCTCGTGGCCGGCGATGTAGAGCAGCAGCACCTGCGCCACCAGCTCGTCGTCGTCGAGAACGTCACCGTCGTCCTCGGCCTGGATCAGCCGGCTCAGCAGGTCGTCGGCGAGGTGCTGCCGCTTCCAGGCGATCACCTCGCGAGCCATCGCCGCGAGCTCGTCGTCCGCGGCGGCGATCGCCCGCATCACGTCCTGATCGGCCACCGGCTCCAGCGAGCGCACCAGGGTGCCGGTGAGCTCGCGCAGCCGGGTGTGGTCGGTGTCGGGCATGCCCATCATCTGCGAGATCACCGCGAACGGCAGCGGGAACGCCAGCGCGGCGACCACGTCGATCGAGCCGTCGCTGCCGGCGTCGGCCATGCGGTCGAGTGCCTCCTCGACGAGCGCCACGACGCGGGGCTCCAGGGCGGCCACCGAACGCGGCGTGAACGCCTTCGACACCAGCCGACGCAGCCGGGTGTGGTCGGGTGGGTCCTTGTCGAGCATGGAGAGCGCGTTCATGCGGCGCCCGCGGTCGCCGTACACCGCCTCGTAGAGGTCGCGCATCGGTCCCGGACCGGCATTGCGGTCCTCCACGGAGTGCCCCGACCGCAGCAGGGCGGACACGTCGTCGTACCGCGACAGGACCCAGAAGCCCAGCGGGTTCTCATGCACCGGTGCCGACGCGCGCAGGCGCGCCAGCTGCGGATACGGATCCTCGGTGAAGCCTTCGACAAACGGGTCGAAGACGAAGGAGTCCTCGGTACGGACAGTGCTTTCGGCCATGGTCGACTCCTAGGGTCTGCTGGGACTCGAACAGGTCGGTCCGCAGGTCGTCAAGGTCTACGCCGGTAGCGGCCTTCAGCATCCGCCGCTGCCGCGCCTGGGCGGTGGCGAGCGCGGGGTGGCCGTGGTGGGCGTCCAGCACCAGCCGCGTGGCGGGGAAGCGCTCGGCCAGCTGCCGCCACAGCTCGGCGACGGCAGCGGCGGTGTCCGGCCCGGCGTCCTCGAGCACCGCGTCCAGGCGGGCGTCGAAGGCCCGCTGCCACCGGCGCTGCACGTCGGTGAGAAAGCCGCCGAGGCCGTCGTCGTCCTCGGCGCCGTACTCGGCCGCGAGCGCGCCTTCCCACGCGCGCAGCGCCTCGATGCCCTCGCGCTCCACGTCGCCGAGGACATCCTCGACGAGCCGGTAGCGCCGGCGTACCCGGTCCCAGGTCTCCGACATGTCACTTCACCTACCCAGTGATGGAAACATACACTGTGTATGTTTGTAGACTCTCTGTATGCCAGATGTCAAGAGCCGCCGCGAGCAGTACTCCGAGGCCACCCGGGCGGCGCTGCTCGAAGCCGCCACCGCGCTGTTCCACGAGCGCGGCTTCGGCGGCACCGCGCTGGAGGACGTCGCCGCCGCCGCCCAGGTCACCCGGGGCGCGGTGTACCACCACTTCACGAACAAGCGCGACCTGTTCGAGGCGGTTATCGACGCGCTGGAGACTCAGGCC
>DATABY010000152.1:0-6106 GCA_036259355.1 Nocardioidaceae bacterium | reverse complement strand
GGAGGCCGACAACGCGGCGGCGATCGCGGTCTACGAGCGGCTCGGGTTCCGCCGCTGGGACGTCGACGTCATGTACTGCCGCTGAGCGGCGTACGTCACAGGTCGCGGAGGCGCAGGACGATCTCGTCGACGGCCGCGCGGGGGCTCGGCCTCGGCAAGGTGCTCACCCTGGCCGGGCTGTGGCACCTGCGCGACCACGGGCTCGACCAGGTGATGCTGTACGTCGAGTCCGACAACGCCGCCGCGATCGCGGTGTACGAACGCCTCGGCTTCCGCCAGTGGGACCTCGACGTCATGTACTCCCGCTGACCCCCGCCGTACCCCTCCCCCACCACGAAGTTGTCAGGCGGATTCGGCACCATGACGTCGATTCCGCCTGACAGGTCGCGCGGATGGCGGCGCGGGCTTCACCCCATGGCGCTCGCCGATCGCGCGCAACTGCTGGACCACGCGAGGACGGTCCAGCCGGAGCGCGACTGTCGGGAACCGCAGGACGGCGGAACCGTCAATGACGACGTCGTTCTGCCTCATCTGGTCGTTCCACCAGGTCATCGTGTCCAGATGGCCCGCACCGTCCGCCTCCAGGACGAGGAGGGTGCCGTCGGGCAACCTCACCTCGGCGTCGAGATAGCGCCGCTGGCCCTTTGAGTCGACTCGTACGGCCTGTCGGCGCGGAACCGGCAAGTTTGCCTCCCGGCACGCTTCAGCGAGGTCGAGCTCGCTGAGCGCATGGCTGCCGCCATCGACGTCCACCAGAGTGACGCGGAGCAGTCGGTGGAACCGCACGCGGCCCGCATCGTCCAGCTCCTCCAGGAGCCGCGACGCGAGCGTCACGCGTTGTTGTACCGCCGCGCACACGATCGCGCACGCACGCCGTGAGGTCCGCGACCATGCGGCCGCGTCGATCACGGCACGTTCGATCCGGACCCGTCGGGGCCGAGCCGTCGGGTGCACGTCGCGCTGCGGGTCGAACCGGCGGGACTCGTGTACCACCAGCCAGGGGAAGCATCGGATCCGGCTGCCGCGACGGACGACCACGTGCGTATCCGCCACCGCGAACCCCTTCACGCCGGCGTCCTCCATGGCGGTTTCGGCGCACAGGGCCGCGCCCTGACCGAGCTCGAGCACGGCGATCCAGCGGCGTGCGGCGGCTCCGAGCCCTCCCCTGTGCAGGACCACGCAGCGCTTGCCGACCAGCCGCCACCGTCTGCTGCGAACCTGGTCGCGGATGTGCCAGTAGCG
Source organism: Nocardioidaceae bacterium (assembly GCA_036259355.1). Lineage (GTDB taxonomy): Bacteria > Actinomycetota > Actinomycetes > Propionibacteriales > Nocardioidaceae > JALZDI01. Next base: position 4,864 of record DATABY010000152.1, on the reverse strand, counting down.
AACACCCAGCGTCCTGAGCTGTTCTCGCGTCAGCACCTGGTGCTGCTCGCGCGCGAGCTCGAGCAGCTCGATGTTCCGGTCCACGCGCATCGGACGAGGGTGCCGCAGGCCGTCGCACTCCCGCCGAGCTCGTCCACAGGCGCCGACTTGTCAGGCGGATGCGACGCCATGGCGTCGATTCCGCCTGACAACGTCGGGGGCGGGCAGGGTCAGACGTCGCGGAGGCGCAGGACCATCTCGTGCACGGCGGCACGGGCTGAGCCGCTGACCCCCACCATGTTGAAGAAACCATGGATCAGCCCGGCGTGCCGGTGCAGCTCCACGGTGCCGCCGTCGTCGGCGACCCGGCGGGCGAAGGCCTCACCCTCGTCCCGCAGCGGGTCGAACCCGGCCGTCACGACGTACGCCGGTGCCAGGCCCGACAGGTCCTTGGCCTGCAACGGGCTGAGGTGCGCGTCGGCCGTGTCGGTGCCCGGAGCGACGTACGCCGCCTCACACCGGTCCATGAACTCCCTGCTCAGGTAGAAGCCCTCCCCGAACATCGCCCGCGACGGCAGCCGCTGGCTGAAGTCGGTCGCCGGGTAGACCAGCAGCTGCGCCGCCGGCTGCGGCAGACCCTCGTCGCGGGCCCGCAGGCACACCCCGATGCTGAGGTTGGCACCGGCGCTGTCACCGCCGATCGCGATCCGTGCCGGGTCGGCACCGAGCTCGGTGGCGTGCTCGCGTAGCCAGGAGTACGCGGAGAAGCAGTCGTCCAGACCGGCGGGGTAGCGGTGCTCGGGAGCCTTGCGATACTCCACCGCCAGGACGCGGACGCCGGCCTGCTCGGCGAGGTACCGGCAGACGCCGTCGTGCGACTCCAGGTCGCCGTACACCCAGCCGCCACCGTGGACGAACAACAGCAGCGGCGACGGGCCGACCGTGCCGCGCGGCACGTACAGCCGCGCGGGCAGCTCCATGCCCTCGGGCCCCGGGATCCGCAGGTCACGCGCCTCTCCGACCGGCTGCTCGCCGGCGCAGACCTGCGCCTGGTGCCGCAGCAGCGCGCGGCCGGCCGGCAGCGGCAGCGTCTCCACCCGGGGCACACCGGCGAGCTTCTGCAGCCGCAGCAAGAGCTGCATGTCCACATCGAGGGTCTGCCCGTCGACGCGCACCGGCCGCCCGGCGAGACGGCGCCGCACCGGTCTGGGCAGGCGGTAGAAGGTGCGCAGCGTCGCGGACTCGACCCGGTCGCGGAGGGAGGAAACGGTGCTGAAGACGTCAACCACGCCCCACAAGGTACCGACTTCACCTGGCGTTCATCAGGCCGTGCCACGATGGAAGGCGTGCAAGACCGCACCTCCACCGAGCCGTACCCGGCCCCGCCGGGCGTTCCTGGAACGTCGCACGACCTCCCCGCACACACCGCCGGTGACCCCGGCGAAGGGCCGACCGACGCGATGCCCGGCAGCCCCGGCAGCGTGGTCAGCGACGCGTTCGACGTCGAGCCGCCGTACGAGTTCATCCGGGACGCCGAGCTGCCCGACCACCGCTTCCTCGACCGGGAGCTGTCGTGGCTGCACTTCAACCAGCGGGTGCTCGAGCTGGCCGAGGACCCGCACCTGCCGCTGCTGGAGCGGGTGCGGTTCATGGCGATCTTCGCCAGCAACCTCGACGAGTTCTTCATGGTGCGGGTCGCCGGTCTGAAGCGGCGCATCGCCGCCGGGGTCGCCGTACGCGCGGCGAGCGGGCTGCTGCCCCGCGAGGTGCTGGAGTCGATCTGGTCGATGAGCCGGGACCTGATGGAGCGCAACGGGCGGCTGCTGCACAAGGACGTCCTGCCCGCGCTGTCCGAGCAGGGCATCGAGCTGCTCCGCTGGGACGAGCTCACCCCCGCGGAGCGCGAGAAGACCCACGGCGTCTTTCGAGACCGCGTCTTCCCCGTGCTGACGCCGCTGGCCGTCGACCCCGCGCACCCGTTCCCCTACATCTCCGGGCTGTCGCTGAACCTCGCGGTGATGGTGCGCAACCCGCAGACGCGCAAGGAGCACTTCGCCCGGGTCAAGGTGCCGCCGATCTTCCGGCGGTTCGTGCCGGTCGGCGGTCAGCGGTTCGTGCCGCTCGAGGACATCATCGCCGCCCACCTCGAGCAGCTGTTCCCGGGCATGGAGATCGTCCAGCACCACGCGTTCCGGGTGACGCGCAACGAGGACCTCGACGTCGAGGAGGACGACGCCGAGAACCTCCTGCAGGCGCTGGAGCGCGAGCTGCTGCGCCGGCGGTTCGGGCCGCCGGTACGGCTCGAGGTCGAGGAGACCATCGACCCGCACGTCCTGGAGCTGTTGGTGTCCGAGCTCGATGTGACCGCCGAGGAGGTCTTCCACGTGCCGGGCCCGCTCGACCTCACCGGGCTCAACGGCATCGCCGACCTGGACCGGGCCGAGCTGAAGTACCCGGCGTTCCTGCCCAAGACCCATCCCCACCTCGCCGAGGTGGAGAGTGCCAGCCCGGCGGACATGTTCGCCGCGCTGCGGCAACGTGACGTGCTCGTGCAGCACCCGTACGACTCGTTCTCCACCAGCGTGCAGCGGTTCCTGGAGCAGGCGGCGGCCGACCCGCACGTCCTGGCGATCAAGCAGACGCTCTACCGCACGTCAGGCGACTCACCCATCATCGACGCGCTCGTCGACGCGGCGCAGTCCGGCAAGCAGGTGCTGGTGCTGGTGGAGATCAAGGCCCGTTTCGACGAGGAGGCCAACATCCGTTGGGCGCGCAAGCTGGAGCAGTCCGGCTGCCACGTCGTCTACGGCCTGATGGGGCTGAAGACCCACTCCAAGCTGCTGCTCGTCGTCCGCGACGAGCCGGAGGGCATCCGCCGCTACGCGCACGTCGGCACCGGCAACTACAACCCCAAGACCGCCCGGCTGTACGAGGACCTGGGGCTGCTCACCGCCGACCCACAGATCACCGCCGACATCTCACACCTGTTCAACAACCTGTCCGGGTTCGGGCGTACCGCGGACTACCGGCGGCTCCTGGTCGCACCGGACTCGGTGCGGTCGGGGCTGGTCGACCGCATCCACGACGAGATCCGGCATCACCGGGCGGGCCGGCCGGCCGGGATCCGGATGAAGCTGAACTCGCTGGTCGACGAGGCCGTGATCGACGCGCTGTACCGGGCCTCGCAGGCCGGGGTGCCGGTGGGCCTGTGGGTGCGCGGGATCTGTGGGCTGCAGCCGGGCGTGCCCGGGATGTCGGAGGCGGTCAGGGTGCGCAGTGTGCTCGGCCGGTTCCTCGAGCACAGCCGCATCTTCTGGTTCGAGAACGGCGGTGAGCCGCACGCCTGGATCGGCTCGGCCGACCTGATGCACCGCAACCTGGACCGCCGGGTCGAGGTGCTGGTGCAGATCCCTGCCGCCGAGCACGTCGAGGAGCTGGGGCGGCTGCTGGACCTGGGGTTGTCCGACGAGACCGCGTCGTGGCACCTGCACGGCGACGGGTCGTGGACGCGGCATCACCACGATGCCGACGGTCACCCGCTGCGCGACCTGCACGAGGAGCTGATCGCGATCAAGCGCCGACGCCGCCAGGCCGCCACGGCGGCGGCCGCCCGCGGCTGACTCCGCGGGTTTGGAGAGCCCGGTGAGGCGTCAACGTTCGTGGTCAGCCGCAGGAGGCGAACAGCAGCTGGCCGGCGTTGAGGTCGGACAGCAGCTGCGCGTCGGCCTCCCGCGGCCGCAGCCGGAGTACGACGTCCCCGCCGCGCTGCTCCGCCGCCGCGACCGAGAACCGCGACCCGTACGTCCCGCCCTGGCCCGGCGCCTCCCCGATCGCGAGCGCCGCCCGGCGCTCCGCCTCCGCCGCCACGCTGCCGGTGTTGACGAAGCGCATCGCCACGACCAGCGGCGCCCGGCGCAGTCCCGCGTCGCCGGCCGGAGCCAGCCCCATGCCCACCGCGGCGAACCGTTGCAGGCCGCCGACGGCGGCCACGCGCTGCCTCGCCAGCGCCCGGTCACCAGACGATGCTCGGCCGAAGCCCATCACCTGGCAGCCCCGCCGGCCGGCGTGCACCACCGCGGCCACCGCGCCCTCGAGCTGGTCCGCGACCGCGGCGACCGGCTCTTGCTGGCCGAGCGCGGCCACCGGGCCCTCGACCACCCGCGCGGTCCGGGCGGCGTACTTCGCGGTGTCGGAGAACACCACCCTGGCGCTGTCGTCCAGCACCGCGGCGTGCGCCATCAGCGGCGTCAGCGTCGAGTCGATCGTCGCGACCAGGTCGGTGCCACCCCGCCACACCCCGTCGGCCTCGAACGGCTCCCGGTAGCCGAGCTCGCCGAGCCGTTCGCGGACCATGTCCAGGTCGACCTCCGGCGACAGCTGCACGATGACGGCCGCACCCTGCCGGCTCTGCGCCAGCCCCTCCCACCGCGCGTCGAGCACCGACCACCCGTAGCGGCGCTCCATCACCGCCGCCATGTCACCGAGCACGGACCCCGCGGAGGCGTCGCTCTCGTACGCCCGGTCCAGCAACGCCGCCTGTCCGCCGGCTCCCGCCAGCCGCTCCCGCAGCCCCGCCCAGTCCGTCACGCTGGCCGTCAGCGTCTCCGCAGGCATCGACGCGAGCGCGGTCGGCACCGCGGGGGTGGCTCGTTCCACCCGGGACAGCGCCACGCCGGCCCCGGCCACGGCGACCAGGACGGCCAGGGCCACCACGGACAACGATCGGGTTCGCACCCGTCCAGCATGACCGAGCGCGATGTCCGGTCCGTAACCCGCTGGACATCCGCGGATGTGAGACTGACCGCCGTGGACGGTACTCCCCCGGCACAGGGCCCGGTTGAAGGCGCCGCGCAGGGCCCCGTGCTGGCTGCCGGAGCCGTGGTCT
>DATABY010000151.1:0-15094 GCA_036259355.1 Nocardioidaceae bacterium | reverse complement strand
CGCCCGTCGACGTACGCCTCGATCATCGGCACGATCCTCAACCGCGGCTACGTCTACAAGAAGGGCACCGCGCTGGTGCCGTCCTGGCTGGCGTTCGCGGTCGTACGGCTGCTGGAGCGCCACTTCGCCGGCATCATCGACTACTCCTTCACCGCGGAGATGGAGGACGTGCTCGACAACGTGGCCGCCGGCCGCGAGGTCCGACCGCAGGTGCTGGCGCGGTTCTACTTCGGCAACGGCGACCTGGAGGGGCTGAAGAACCTCGTCAGCGAGCTCGGCGACATCGACGCCCGCGCATTGTCGACGTTCGACATCGCCGACGGCGTCGCGCTGCGGGTCGGCCGGTACGGCCCCTACCTCGAGACCTCCGACGGCACCCGGGCCAACGTCCCCGAGGACCTGCCTCCCGACGAGCTGACAGCCGAGTTGGCCCGCGAGCTGCTGGCCAACCCGGCGGGTGCGGAGAACGTGCTCGGCGAGCATCCCGAGACCGGGCGCAGGGTGGTGGCGAAGAACGGCCGCTTCGGGCCGTTCGTCACCGAGGTGCTCGAGGACGACGCGCCCAAGGGCACCAAGCCACGCACCAGCTCGCTGTTCAAGTCGATGTCGCTGGACACCATCACGCTGGACGACGCCGTCCGGCTGCTGACCCTGCCGCGCACGCTGGGTGAGGACCCGGAGACGGGCGAGGAGATCCAGGCCGCCAACGGTCGCTACGGGCCCTACATCCGGCGCGAGAAGGAGTCCCGCTCGCTGGAGACCGAGGAGCAGCTGTTCACGATCACGCTCGACGAGGCGGTGGCGCTGCTCCGCGAGCCCAAGCGTCGCGGCCGGGCTGCGGCCACCGCGCCGCTGCGCGAGCTCGGCGAGGACCCCGACACCAAGAAGCCCGTCGTGGTCAAGAACGGCCGCTTCGGCCCCTACGTCACCGACGGGGAGACCAACGCCACGCTGCGCCGTGACGACAGCCCCGAGGAGGTCACGCTGCTGCGCGCGGTGGAGCTGCTCTCGGAGAAGCGCGCCAAGGGTCCCGCGCCGAAGAAGCGGGCGGCGAAGAAGACGCCCGCGAAGAAGACCACGGCGAAGAAGAGCACGAAGAAGACGACGACCGCCAAGAAGAGCACGAAGAAGAGCACGGCGAAGACCGCCGCGAAGAGGTCGGCACCGGACCAGTCGTCCGACAAGTCCTGATTCTCCCCCGTGCGCTCCCGGCCGCCGGGGAGCGGGTCACTACGCTGAGGGCGTGTCGCAGAGGTCCGTTCCGGAAGACCTGAGCGCCCCCGCCCACTCACTGGCCGGGGTGCTGCGTCTTCGCGCCTTCCGGCGGCTCTGGATCGGGCTCGGCCTGTCCAGCCTCGGCGACTGGCTCGGCCTGCTGGCCCTGACTGCCTTCGCCGGAGAGCTGGCCGGCGAGGGGTACGCCGAGCAGAACTTCGCGATCGCGGGGGTCCTCTTCCTGCGCGTGCTGCCGGCGGTCGTGATCGGCCCGCTCGCCGGCTACGTCGCCGACCGGCTCGACCGCCGCTGGAACCTCATCGTCGGCGACGTGCTGCGGTTCCTGCTGTTCGCCTCGATCCCGGTGGTCACCGCGATGCTCGGCAGCGACGGCCGCGGGCAGGCCCTGGCCTGGGTCTACGTCGTCACGGTGCTGGTCGAGGCGATCAGCCTGGTGTGGCTGCCGACCAAGGACGCCACCGTCCCCAACCTGGTGCCGCGCGAGCGGCTCGAGGCCGCCAACCAGCTGTCGCTGGCGACCACCTACGGCTCGGCGCTGCCGGCCGCCGGCATCTTCACGCTGCTGACGTCCTGGACGCAGAACCTCGGCTCGCTGTTCGGCCCGTTCGAGCCCAGCCCGGTCGACGTGGCGCTCTACTTCAACGCGCTGAGCTACCTGGTGTCGGGCCTGGTGATCGCCACCCTGCACGAGATCCCGAAGGGGTCCTCGGTCTCCGAGGAGGACCGCACCAGCCTGTGGCGCACGATCGTCGAGGGCTGGGCCTTCGTCAGCCGCACCAAGCTCGTGCGCGGCCTGGTCATCGGCATCGTCGGGGCCTTCGCCGCCGGCGGCGTGGTGGTCGGCCTGGCGCGGGTGTTCGTGGGCGACCTCGGCGGCGGAGACCCGGCGTACGGCATCCTCTTCGGCGCCGTGTTCGCCGGCCTGGCCGCCGGCATGTGGCTGGGGCCGCGGCTGCTGCGCGGGCTCTCCCGGCGCCGGCTGTTCGGCATCTCCTTGACCGCGGCCGGGGCGCTGCTGGCCGGCCTGGCGCTGCTGCAGGACCTGGTGCTGGTCACCCTGCTCACGCTGGTGATCGGCTTCTGCGCCGGGATCGCGTGGATCACCGGCTACACGCTGCTCGGCCTCGAGGTGGCGGACAACGTGCGAGGCCGCACGTTCGCGTTCGTGCAGTCGATGATCCGCCTGGTGCTGGCCCTGGTGCTGGCCGCGGCGCCGGCCCTGGCCGGCCTGATCGGCACCCACTCGCTTCGGGTCAACGCCGACCTCACCGTCAACTACACGGGCGCGTCGATCACCTTCCTGCTCGCCGCCGTCGTGCTGGCCGCGGTCGGGGTCTCGGCGTACCGGCAGATGGACGACCGCCGCGGCGTCCCGCTGCACCGCGACGTGATCCGGGCCCTCACCACCTCGCCCGGCATCTACGCGCACCAGGGGGTGTTCATCGCCCTGGAGGGCGGTGAGGGCGCCGGCAAGTCGACCCAGGCCCGGATGCTCGCCCGGTGGCTGGAGGACGAGGGCTACGAGGTGGTGCTCACCCGCGAGCCGGGCGCCACCGAGGTCGGCACCCGGCTGCGCGACATCCTGCTCGACCCCCGCACCGGCGCGCTGTCGCCGCGCACCGAGGCGCTGCTGTACGCCGCCGACAAGGCCGAGCACGTCGACGCCGAGATCGTGCCGGCGCTGCGGCGCGGGGCGGTGGTCGTCACCGACCGGTTCGTCGACTCCACGCTGGCCTACCAGGGGGCGGGCCGGCAGCTGCGCGCCGAGGACGTCGAACGCCTGGCGCGCTGGTCCACCGCCGACCTGCGGCCGCACCTGACCGTGGTGCTCGACGTGCCGCCCACGGTCGGTCTGGGACGGTTCGAGGGCAGCGACCGGCTGGAGGCCGAGCCTCTGCACTTCCACGAGCGGGTGCGGACGTCGTTCCTCGCGCTCGCCGCCAGCGACGCGGAGCACTACACCGTCGTCGACGCCTCCCGCGTCCCCGAGCAGATCGCCGCGGAGGTGCGTGCTCGCGTGCAGCCGCTGCTGTTCCGCGCCAGGCCACGCGACCGGCACGCCGAGCAGTCCGCGGACCCGCAGGGAGCCAACCCGTGAGCGCGGCGAAGGTGGGCGCCTCGGCGGCCTCGGGGGTGTGGCGCGACCTGGTGGGACAGGAGCCCACCGTCGAGGTGCTGCGCGGCGCTGTCAGCGCCGCGGCCACCGCCCTGCACGGCGACTCCGGGAGTCCGGCTGCGGGCACGCGGTCGGGCGGCATGACCCATGCCTGGTTGCTCACCGGGCCACCCGGCTCCGGCCGCTCCAACGCCGCCCGCGCGTTCGCCGCGGCGCTGCAGTGCCCGCACGGCGGCTGCGGTGAGTGCCTGGCCTGCCGCACCGCGTTGGCCGGCTCCCATCCCGACGTCTCGCTGGTGAGCACCGAGCGGCTGTCGCTGGGGGTCGACGAGGTCCGTGAGCTGGTGCGCCGGGCGGCGATGTCACCGACCGGTGACCGCTGGCAGGTGGTGGTGGTCGAGGACGCGGACCGGCTCACCGAGCGCGCCGCCGACGCACTGCTGAAGAGCGTCGAGGAGCCGGCGACCCGCACCGTGTGGCTGCTGTGCGCGCCGACGGCCGAGGACGTCGTACCCACGATCCGGTCGCGCTGCCGGCTGCTGGTGCTGCGCACGCCGCCGCCCGCGGCGGTGGCGCAGGTGCTCACCCAGCGCGACGGCGTCAGCGCGGAGGTGGCGACGTTCGCCGCGCGCGCCTCCCAGGGGCACATCGGCAGGGCGCGCGCACTGGCCGGCGACGAGGACACCCGCAACCGCCGGCGCGAGGTGCTCGGGCTGCCGACCCGGCTGCGCGACCTGGGCGCCTGCATGACCGCCGCCGCCAACCTCGTCGACGCCGCCAACGAGGAGGCCGCGCCGATCTCGGCCCGGCTCGACGGCACCGAGCGGTCCGACCTGGAGCAGGCGCTGGGCATGGGTACCCGCGGCGTCAAGGCGCGAGGCACCCAGGGTGCGCTCAAGGAGATGGAGGACCAGCAGAAGGCGCGCGGCAAGCGGCTGCAGCGCGACGCGCTCGACCGTGCGCTGGTCGACCTGATGTCCTTCTACCGCGACGTCCTGGTGCTGCAGACCGGCGGCGGTGTCGACCTCGTCAACGAGGAGTCGCGCCGCGACGTCGAGTCGGTGGCCCGCGCCGGCACGGCGGAGTCGACGGTGCGACGGATCCAGGCGATCCTCGACTGCCGGGAGGCACTGGAGGGCAGCGTCGCGCCGCTGCTCGCGCTGGAGGCGCTGATGATCGCGCTGGCACGGGGTCGGTGATGCGCCCGCCTCCGATCGTCGCGGCGGTGGCGGCGGTCGTCCTGCTGGCCGGTGGGTGCAGCACCTCGTCGTCGCCGCAGGGCGAGTCGCCCGACCGGCAGGCGGAGAGCCCGGCGGAGAGCCCGGCGGTGACCCCCGAGACGCCCGCACCGAGGGAGGAACCCGCCTCGACGCCCCCGGCACCGGAGCGGCTGCAGCGGTTCTACGGCCAGGACGTGTCCTGGCGGCCCTGCCAGGGCGGCGGCTTCGAGTGCACGAAGGTGCGCGTGCCGCTCGACTACGCCGACCCGTCCGCCGGCACCGTCTCGCTCGCGGTGTCGCGGCGACCCGCCGACGAGCCCGGCCGGCGCATCGGCGCGATCCTGATCAACCCCGGCGGCCCGGGCGCCTCCGGCATCAGCTTCGCCCCCACGGCTGCCGCGCAGTTCCGCTCCGACGTGCTGGACCGCTACGACATCGTCGGTTTCGACCCGCGCGGGGTCGCCGCCAGCGAGGGCATCGACTGCCTCACCGACGGCGAGCTCGACGCGTTCGTCGCGCTCGACCCGACGCCCGACGACCCGGCAGCCGTCAGCGAGGCGCAGCAGGCGATCGCCGACTTCGGCCGCGGCTGCGTCGAGGGCTCCGGCGAGCTCGCCGGGCACGTCTCCACCCCCGAGGCAGCCCGCGACATGGACATCATCCGGGCCGCGGTCGACTCCCCGCAGTTCCACTTCTACGGCGCGTCCTACGGCACCCTGCTCGGCGCGACCTACGCCGACCTGCACCCCGAGCGGGTGGGCCGGATGGTCCTCGACGGGGCGGTCGACCCGGCCCAGTCGGTGCTCCAGGAGAACCTCAAGGCCGCCGCCGGGTTCGAGACGGCGCTGCGGGCCTACCTCCAGTTCTGCGTCGACCAGGGCGAGTGCCCGCTCGGCACCACGGTGCCGGCCGCGCAGGACCGGCTCAACGCACTGCTCGACCGGATCGACGCGACTCCGCTGCCCGCCGGTGCCGGGCGCGAGCTCACCACCGGGCACGCCGTGCTGGGAGTGTGGCTGCCGCTGTACGTGCCCGAGCTGTGGCCGACGCTGTCGGTGGCGCTGCAGCAGGCGGCCAACGGCGACGGCAGCGCCCTGATGCGGCTGTCCGACCTCTACACCTCGCGCGGGCCGGGCGGCTACCGGGACAACTCGCTGGAGGCGCTGTACGCCGTGAACTGCCTCGACCAGCCGACCGGGCGCAGCACGCAGGAGATCCGCCGGCTCCTGCCGCGGTTCCGGCAGGCCTCGCCGACGTTCGGTGAGGTGTTCGCGTGGTTCCTGATCGGCTGTCCCGAGTGGCCGGTGCGCACGGCCGAGCCGATGCCCACGATCGACGCGCCCGGCGCCCCGCCGATCGTCGTGATCGGCACCACCGGCGACCCCGCGACGCCGTACGAGTCGGCGGTGGCACTGGCCGAGCAGCTGCGCTCAGGGGTGCTGGTGACCCGCGTCGGGGAGGGGCACACCGGCTTCGGACGTGGCAACGAGTGCGTCGACGAGGCGGTCAACGACTTCTTCGCCGCGGGCGAGGTGCCCGAGAACGGCCTGCGCTGCGCGGGTTAGGGTGGCCCGCACCAACGGCAGCGGAAGAGGGGTGCGGATGTCTGGTCGGCAGCCGACCGTCTACCTGCACATCGGCATCGCGAAGACCGGCACGACCTACCTGCAAGGGCTGCTGTGGCACAACCGCGGGGTGCTGAGCCGGCACGGGCTGCGCTACCCCGGTGACCTGCCGGGCGACCACTTTCGCGCCTCCGTCGACCTGCGGCAGAAGCCGTTCGCCGGCGAGGAGTCCACCTACGAGCCCGGTGCCTGGGACAAGATCGCCAGGGCCGCGGTGTCCGCGCCCGACCGCGCGGTCATCTCGCACGAGACGCTCACCCGCACCCACCTCGACCAGGTCCGGCGGGCCGTCGAGTCGCTCCGGTCGGCGTCGGAGGTGCACCTGGTGATCACCGTGCGCGACCTCGGCCGGCAGCTGCCGGCGGTGTGGCAGGAACAGGTGAAGAACCGCGGCATGCTCACCTACGAGCGCTTCCTCGACGACGTGACCGAGCACCCGACGAGCAACCAGTACCGCCACTTCTGGGAGGCCCAGGACATCCTCGACGTGCTGGGACGCTGGTCGGTGGCCGCTCCCCCCGACCGCGTGCACGTGGTGACGGTGCCACAGCCGGGCAGCACGTCCGGGCTGCTGTGGGAACGCTTCGCCTCGGTGATCGGAGTCGACCCGGCGGTCGTCGACACCGACGTACCCGTGAGCAACGTCTCGCTCGGTGTCGCCGAGGCCGAGCTGCTCCGGCGGATGAACCCGCAGCTGCGCGAGCGGCTGGACTGGCCCGCCTACGAGCGGCGGGTCAAGGTCGGTCTGGCCGCGCGGCTGGCGGCACGGGAGGGGTCGGCGCGGCTGACCGTGCCCCCCGAGCGTCGTGCCCGGGTGCAGGAGCGGGCCGACCAGCTGATCGAGGGCCTGCGCACGGGCGGGTACGACATCGTCGGCGACCTCGAGGAGCTGCGGCCGGTCTTCGACGACCGGCCGGTGGTGATGCCGGGCGACATCCCGGTCGAGGACCTGCTGGCCATCGCCGCCGAGTGCGTCGGCGACCTCGTCGCCGAGCGACCCCTCGGACGAGGGGCGAGACGGCTGGCACCGCCCGCGGCTGCCGGACGCGCCGCCCGGGTCGAGCAGCTGCTTCGCCGGGGGTGGCACCGGCTGCAGGGCCGGCGTCGGGGACGTCGCGCGGCCTAGCGGCGGCGAAGCCGGTGACGCACTTGCGCCACGGCCTGCTCGACGCTGCGGCGCAGCGGCAGCCGGTCGGGCGGGGTCTGCGGTTCCGGCGGTAGGTCGCCGACCTGACGACGGTAGCGGCGGATCCGGCTGCGCTGACCGGCGGCGATCCGGAGCAACGCTGCGTTCGTCTTGATCGCGATCGGCAGCATCTGCCGGGCCGGGATCGCGCCGGTGGGGACGTAGCCCTCGTGGTGCTCGGCCCGCGGCATCAGCTCCTCGAGGTCGCCGACGACGTCGTACCCACGGTCGGCGAGGGCGTCGATCAGGGCGCGGGAACGGTCGCGCACCCACGGCATACGGCCCTCCGGGAGCACGATCCGGCCACCGGCACCGGTCAGCGCCGTGCCGGTCAGCCGGAGGCGGACCAGCGCGTCGTAGTGCGGCTGTTGCATCCCGCGTACGCGTGCGTTGATCCGGCGTACGACCTCGGCCTCCGCCCGGCCGAGTGAGGTGTTGGACCGACCCACGTCGAGCGAGTACCGCTCCGGGTCGAGTCCGGTTACCGCGCAGAACCGCTCCCAGAGCGTGTTGCCGGCGCTGCCGGGCGGTGGCAGCGTGACCAGGTGGATGCGCTCCGCGGGGACCTGGTCGGCCCAGCGTCGCAGCACGTGGTCGGCGTCGTGCAGGCCCCAGAACATCTCACCGAACGGAGGCCGCGCGGCGTGGCCGTGCTCGATCAGCTCGTCCACGAACTCCTCGAGCGTGATCGTGTGCCGGTGCTTGATGTGCTCCTGCCAGTCGGAGACCATCTGGCGGGCCAGGTCACGGGCGGTGAAGATGACGTGCACCTCGGCGGGCGCCAGCGAGTCGAGGAGCCGGCGGATCTGCCGCTCCGTGGCGCCCCCGAGGATCTCGTTGCCGAGCACGACCGTGTGCCCGGTCCAGCCCCTGGCCCGCTCGGCCACGGAGTCCCAGACACCGCCCGAGTGGACGGGCGTGGTCGCGCCCCAGTTGCGCTCACGCAGGTCCAGCATCGCGGGGAAGTGCTGCTGCCTGGACTGGTAGGGATACAGCACGCCGTCGGCGGCCAGCGCCTCCCGGTTGCGCCAGAGCACGCTCTGGACGAACGTCGTACCGGTCTTGGGTGCGCCGACGTGCACGAACGCCCTCGGCGGAGCCGGCCCCGCAGGGGACGGGGTTGTCTGTGCCATGGGCGCCATCCAATCATCGGAGCCCACCCTCGCAGCCGGGATGTGGCCGTTCGAGGGTCTGATAGCGTCCGAGGTTGCCGGACCTGCGGGGCACCGCCAGTCGCGCCGGCGCGCGGGCACCGTGGCAGTTCACCGAAGGGGAGCGAGTGCGCACCGTACAGCGAACGATCATCCGCGCCGACCAGGAGCTCGACATCCGCCCGCTCTACATCGGCGGGATGTCTGCGGTCACCGGTGGGGCGGCGACCGCGCGCCAGTCCGGTGAGGCCGAGAGCTGGGGCGCGGAGTCACCGCAGACCGGCAACAAGCGGTCGAAGGCCGACTACGGCGAGCAGCCCACCGGCTCCTACGAGGGCACCGGCGGGGCGGTCACGGTCAGCGACCAGGGACACGCGCACGTGCTGCCGCACCAGCGGGTGACGTTCGGCACCTACTTCAACGCGTTCCCGGCCAGCTATTGGCGCCGGTGGACCGAGGTGGACGAGGTCACGCTCCGCATCCGCGTGCGCGGTGGCGGCACGCTGCTGGTCTACCGCTCCACCTCCAAGGGGCACGTGCAGCGCGAGGAGTCGGTCACGCTGGACCAGCAGGACGCCACGACGCTGGAGTTCCCGCTCACCCTCAAGCCGTTCATCGACGGCGGGTGGTACTGGTTCGACGTGGAGGCCGGCGACGGCGGGTTCGTGGTCGAGGACGCGCAGTGGCTGGTCGACACCGACCGCACGACGCCGGGGCGCGTGACGATCGGCATCACCACGTTCAACCGTCCCGACTTCTGCACCGACCAGCTCGTCGCGCTCGGCAACACCCCTGAGGTGCTCGAGCTGCTCGACGAGGTCATCGTGGTCGACCAGGGCAACCAGAAGGTCGTCGAGTACGAGCAGTACGCCGAGGCGCGGGCCGCGCTGGGCGACAAGCTGCGCATCATCGAGCAGGGCAACCTCGGCGGCTCAGGCGGGTTCTCCCGGGCGATGATGGAGACGGTCGAGCGGGGGCTCAGCGACTACTGCCTGCTGCTCGACGACGACGTGGTCTCCGAGCCGGAGGGCATCCTGCGGGCCGTCGCGTTCGCCGACCTGGCGAAGAAGCCGACCACGGTCGGCGGGCAGATGTTCAGCCTCTACGACCGCTCGGTGATGCACGCGTACGGCGAGACCGTGGAGAAGTACACGTGGTTCTGGGGGCCGGCACCGAGCACCCGGCACGGGCACAACTTCGCACGCCAGTCGCTGCAGGGCACCAAGTGGCTGCACCGCCGCATCGACGTCGACTACAACGGCTGGTGGGAGTGCCTGATCCCGACCCAGGTCATCCGGGAGATCGGGCTGTCGCTGCCGATGTTCATCAAGTGGGACGACGCCGACTTCGGCCTGCGGGCGCAGGAGGCCGGCTACCCCACCGTGACGCTTCCGGGCGTCGCGGTGTGGCACGTGCCGTGGCACGAGAAGGACGACACGATCGACTGGCAGGCGTACTTCCACCGCCGCAACCGGTTGATCGCCGCGCTGCTGCACTCGCCGTACGACCGGGGCGGGGCGCTGGTCCGGAAGAGCTTCGAGACCCAGATCCGGCACCTGATGATGATGCAGTACGCGCCCGCGGAGATGGGGCTGCTGGCGATCGAGGACATCCTGGAGGGGCCCGAGCGCATGCACCGCGACGTGCTCGAGCGGCTGCCGGAGCTGCGTGAGCTGCGCTCGCAGTACCCGGACTCGCAGATGAAGCCGGCGCTGGACCAGTTCCCGCCGCCGAAGCGGAAGAAGCCGCCGCGCCGGGGCAAGACACCCACCGCGCCGACGAACCGCATCGGGCAGGTGAAGACGCTGGCCGTCGGTGCCGCGCGGCAGCTGAAGCCGGTGCGCAGACTGGCCCGCGAGCACCCGGAGACCAACGTGCCGCACGTGGACCTGCGCTGGTGGGTGCTGAGCCACTTCGACAGCGCGCTGGTGTCCGCCGCCGACGGGACCTCCGCGGCCTGGTACCAGCGCGACCCCGAGAAGTTCCGAGACCTGCTGCGCCGGTCCATGACCGTGCATGCGCGGCTGTACCGGGAGTGGCCCCGGCTGGTGGAGGAGTACCAGCGCGCGCTGCCCGAGCTGGTGAGCCCGGACGCGTGGCGCAAGACCTTCGACAACTCGATCGCGGAGAAGTAGCCGCGCCGTTCACCTCGGTGCCTGGCGCGGCCCGGCAGAGCGGTCTGTCCGCACTGATCCTGGAGTGAGGTGTCTGCATGCTTCGTGCCCTTTCTCGTCCGCTCGTCTCCGTCGTCGAGCGTTGGGTGCCCAGCTCGCTGGTGTTCGCCGTCGTGCTGACCGGCGTGGTGGCGGTGCTGGCGCTCGGCCTCACCGACGCCGGCGGCGCCGAGCTGCTGCGCGGCTGGGGTGACGGGCTCACCGGCCTGCTGGAGTTCATGACCCAGATGGCGCTGATCCTGCTGCTGGGCCACACGCTCGCGAACACCCGGCCGATGCGCCGGCTCCTGGCCGCCGCCGCACGGGTTCCGCGCAACCCGGTGCAGGCGTACGCGTGGGTGACGTTCCTGGCCGCGGTCGGTTCGCTGATCTCGTGGGGGCTCGGGCTGGTCGTGGCGGCGCTGCTGGCGCGCGAGATCGCCGTACAGGGGCGCGAGCGTGGGCTGCGCCTGCATTTCCCGCTGCTGGTGGCGTGCGGCTACGCCGGCTTCGTGGTGTGGCACATGGGCTACTCCGGCTCCGGGCCGCTGGTCGCGGCGACGCCGGGCAGCTTCGTGGAGGACTCGGCCGGCGGGCTGATCCCGGTGTCGGAGACGATCTTCTCGGGCTGGAACATGATCGCGGTCGTGGTGACGGTCGTCCTCGTCACGGCGGCCATGGCGTCGCTGCGACCGCGTGCCTCCGACCCCGTCGTCGAGCTTCCCGCCGACGTCAGCGGTGAGCTGGAGGAGCGCCGCGGGCCGGCGGAGTCGGCCGGTGCCGCCTCGTCGGAGGACGTGGTGGCGGAAGAGTCATCTGGGGGCGGCGTCGCGGTGCGGCGGTCGCCGGCCGAGCGCGTGGACTCCAGCCGGGTGGTGACCACGGTGCTGGGCCTGGCGCTGACGGCGTACCTGGTCCTCTACTTCGCCCAGGAAGGCTTCGCGCTCACCCTCGACATCGTCAACTGGACGTTCCTCGCCGCGATCCTGCTGCTGGTCGGCGGCACCAACGAGCTCGGTTCGTTGGTCGTCGGGGCGGCCCGCAACGTGGGCGACATCCTCGTCCAGTTCCCGCTGTACGCCGGCATCCTCGGGCTGATGGAGGGCAGCGGGCTCATCACGGTGTTCAGCGACTTCTTCGTCAGCATCGCCAGCCCCGCCACGCTGGGACTGTGGGCGTTCCTGTCCGGCGGGCTGCTGAACCTGTTCGTGCCCAGTGGCGGTGGCCAGTTCGCGGTACAGGCGCCGATCTTCCTCCAGTCGGCCAGCGAGCTCGGCGTCGACCCGAGCGTGGTGATCATGGGGGTGGCGTACGGCGACCAGTGGACCAACATGATCCAGCCGTTCTGGGCACTGCCCCTGCTCGCGATCGCTCGGCTGGGCATCCGCGACATCCTCGGGTACACCACCATCGCGCTGCTGGTCAGCGGGCTGGTCTTCGCCGGCACGATGCTGGTGGTCGGCGCCGGCTGACCCAGCCTCGCCCCGAGATCGCAGAAGTACGCCTTCCTCGCGCCGAGATCGCAAGAAGAATCCCTACCGCAAGGCCGGGTTGGGGCGGTACGGGGGCGGTGTCCTAGACTCTTCGTCGGCCTCGCGTTGACGGAGCCAAGCCGCCTTAGCTCAGTCGGCAGAGCGTCTCACTCGTAATGAGAAGGTCGTCGGTTCGATTCCGACAGGCGGCTCCCTCAGATCCCGAGGTCACAGGCCCATGTGGTTCCCCGCGCTCGCGCGATGACAGGAGCATTCGGAGGCCCTGCAGCCACAACTTCAGCCACGAGCACCGCATGACAGTCCTTCGTTCGCCTTCCACAGGGTCTCCTCCATCCGTTGCGCAACGGTGAGCATGCTCTCGTCGGCGACGTGGCTGAAGGTGTCCATGGTCAGGCTTATCTGGGAGTGACCCAGGACCTCCATGACGACACGAGCGGACACCTCCTTGGCCAGCATGAGGCGCGCTGCTGCGTGCCGAAGGTCGTGCAGTCGAATTCGGCGAGCCCTGCTTGGTCAAGAAGGGACTGGAACGAGCGGTAGTCGTTGCGGGGTGGACCGGTCCGCCCGTACGAGTCGTGAAGACGAGCCCCGACTCCTGCCACGCTTCGGCCGCTGCTGTTTCACGATGCTTCTCCCGTATGAGCTTCGATGAATTCGTGAAGCGCGCTGACCAGGACGCGCCTGGCGGTCCCGATGCGCTGAACGAAGTTCACCGGCGCGCAGCAGCTCGTATACCTTTGCCCGACAGATCGCCAGGCACTCGGCGGCTTCCTCGGAGTGAGCAGCAGGCGTTCCACGGTGATTACCTAGCCGTCGACGGGCCGTGGTAGTCCCGTCAGCGGTGCGACAGAAGTCGCCGGCCGGGGGATAAGCGAACGGCACGCGTGAGGATAAGCACGGCCGAACTTCGGTCCTGGGCTCGGGAGAACGGCTACACGGTGGCAGAGCGCGGGAGAATCTGGCACGTGCCTGGAGGTGACCATGGCAGCACGCCGGTGCTCGAACGCAGCAGGTCTTCGGCGGTCAGCCCTTCTCGGTGGCGCCGTACGCGGCGGCAATCTCTGCGCGGAAGTGGACCTACCTCTACGCGCCCGAGTGCGTTCGGAACGGGACCGCGCGCCGGAGCTTGCGGGACGTGCAGGGAGTTGCTACGTATCGCTGGGCGTCAGCGGCGCCAGATGCGTTCGGTTCACGTCCAGCGGACGTCGTGAGGCAGTTGGAGGCGCAGAGAGCCGTCGGCCTGAAGAAGTTCCATGAGGGCGCGTGCGGTACGGGGCAGTGGTCGAGGTGGAGTCGTCGACCAGACTGTGCCGATCCGGATGCCAATCACGTGCTCGCCCATTGCCAACAAGCATGCTCTATCTTCGGCGAGAGGCATGGGACAATGGACGTGCTCCGTATGTCGATCGCCCGCTCGGCGGCCGTGTGCTCAGGGAACGCGCTCAAAGATGGCGGCCATACCCTGGCCGCCGCCGATGCACATCGTCTCCAACCCGTACCGCGCCTCCCGGCGGTGCAACTCTCGCGCCAGCGTACCGAGCATGCGCGTGCCAGTCGCGCCCACGGGGTGTCCCAGCGAGATGCCGGACCCGTGCACGTTGGTGCGCTCGTGGTCCTCGTCGGTGAACTTCCACTCGCGCATCACCGCGAGCGCCTGCGCAGCGAACGCCTCGTTCAGCTCGATCACGTCCATGTCCCGCAGCGCGAGGTCCAAGCGGGCGAGGGCCCGCTCGGTTGCGGGCACTGGGCCGATGCCCATGATCTTCGGCGGTACGCCGGCCACCGCCCACGAGACCAGGCGGACCAACGGCCGCAGGCCGAGCTCATCCGCCCGTTCGGGAGTGGTGACCACGCACATCGCTGCGGCGTCGTTCTGGCCGCTGGCGTTGCCGGCGGTGACCGTGGCCTCCGGGTCGGAGGAGCCGAGGATCGGCTTCAGCTTGGCCAGCGACTCCAGCGACGCGTCGGCGCGCGGATGCTCGTCGGTGTCGATCACCTGGGTGCCCCTGCGGGCCGGCACCGTGGTCGCAACGATCTCCTCGCCGAACACGCCGGAATCTTGCGCCGCGACCGCGCGCCGGTGCGACTGCAGTGCGAGCTCGTCCTGCTCCTCGCGGGAGATGGCGTACTCGCGCCGAAGGTTCTCCGCGGTCTCGAGCATGCCGCCCGAGACGGGGTAGTGGCGGCCGCCGGCCGTCGAGCGCGCGCGGACCAGTCCGTCGTGCAGCGCAATGCCGTTGCTCGCACCACCCCAGCGCATGTCGACGGAGTAGAACGCCGCGTTGCTCATGCTCTCGGTGCCACCGGCGACCACGACGTCCTGAGCTCCGGTCTGCACCTGCATGGCCGCGTTGACGACGGCCTGCAGGCCCGAGCCGCAGCGGCGGTCCAGGTGCTGGCCCGCAACACTCACGGGCAGCCCCGCGTCGAGGGCGACGACACGGCCGATGGCGGGTGCCTCGCTGTTACCGTTGCAGTGGCCGAGGATCACGTCGTCGATCTCGTCGGGCGCGATCCCCGTACGCTCGATCAGCCCCTTCAACGCGGTGACCCCCAGGTCAACGGCGGTGACGCTCTTGAACATCCCGCCGTACCGGCCGATCGGGGTGCGGACGGGCTCGCAGATGACGGCTTCACGCATGGCTGGGGCCTACTTCCTGGGCTGTGTCGAACTCGATGGTCAGGCTGGTGTGGGGACTCGCGTCGGTGCCGGGCCCTCGGTCGTTTCGGCCGAACAGGCTGACGGTGACCGCGTCCGGCCCGTTCGCTCCGGTACGTCGAAGCTGGGCCGGCTGCCCGCAGAACAGCGGTCGCAGGTTGCGGTGCTGCAGACGCCGGACCGCACGTCCTGGCGCCTCCAGCCGGGCGAGCTCGGCGAGCGCCATCGTCTTCAGCGGTCCGTGCTCGTCCAGCC
>DATABY010000150.1:0-26680 GCA_036259355.1 Nocardioidaceae bacterium | reverse complement strand
GCGGCCGGGATCTCCAACGCGTTCCTCGCCGGCGACCTGTTCAACCTCTACGTCGGCTTCGAGATGCTGCTGACGGCGAGCTACGTGCTGCTGACCCTCGGCGGCACGGAGGCGCGGGTGCGGGCGGGCGTGACCTACGTGATCATGAGCCTGCTGTCGTCGCTGCTGTTCCTCGGCGCGATCGGGCTGGTCTACGGCGCCACCGGCACGGTCAACCTGGCGCACCTCGCCGAGGTGCTGCCGACGGTGCCGGCCGAGACCCAGCTGTTGCTGCACGTCTCGCTGCTGGTCGCGTTCGGGATCAAGGCCGCGGTGTTCCCGTTGGCGTTCTGGCTGCCCGACAGCTACCCCACCGCGCCGGCGCCGGTGGCGGCGGTGTTCGCCGGCCTGCTCACCAAGGTCGGTGTCTACGCGATCATCCGCACCGAGACGCTGCTGTTCCCCGGCGGCGAGCTGCGGCAGGTGTTCATGGTCGTGGCCCTGCTCACGCTGCTGCTCGGCATCCTCGGCGCGGTCGCGCAGGCCGACCTCAAGCGACTGCTGTCGTTCACGCTGGTCAGCCACATCGGCTACATGGTGTTCGGCATCGCCCTGGGCTCGGTCGCCGGGCTGGCCGGAGCGGTGTTCTACGTCGTCCACCACATCACCATCCAGACCGCACTGTTCCTCACCTGTGGGCTGGTCGACCGCCGCGGCGGGACGACGTCGCTGCGCCGGCTCGGCGGGCTTGCGCAGCTCTCGCCGGTGCTGGGCGTGCTGTTCTTCCTGCCGGCGATGAACCTCGCCGGCATCCCGCCGTTCTCCGGCTTCGTCGGCAAGCTCAGCCTGTTCCGCGCGGGCACCGAGGCCGGCGGCTGGATGGCCTACACGCTGATCGGCGCGGGAGCACTCACATCGCTGCTCACCCTGTACGCCGTGGGCCGGGTGTGGAACCTCGCGTTCTGGCGCTCGGCCGACGAGGCGGACGACCCCGAGCCCGAGCTGCTGATCGTGCGTGCCGACACCACCTCGCAGCAGGCGCACAGCCAGCCCGCGCCTACGCCGTCGCGCACGCTCATGCCGCCGGTGATGGTCGGCGCGACCACGGTGATGGCCGCGGTCGGCGTCGCCCTCGCGGTGGTCGCCGGACCACTGTGGGGGGTGAGCACCCGCGCGGCCGAGGATCTGCGCGCGCGTACGCCGTACGTCTCCGCGGTGCTTCCCGACGGCGTGCCCGCGCCGCTGGCGCCCGAGGCCGGCGAGGGGGTGGGCCGGTGACGGAGTCGCACGCATCCGGCGCGCGCGGTGGCGGGGCGGTGGTCGGTGACCGCGGCCTCCGGGGCTGGCGGGAGCGCTTGCGTCGCCCGTGGCGCGACCCCGCCGGCTGGCGGCGCCAGCTGCCGCTGCTGGTCGGGCTCATGGTGCTGTGGATGCTGCTCTGGGACGACGTGTCCTGGGGCAACGTGGTCAACGGCGCGGTGATCGCGGTGGTGCTGACCCGGGTCTTCTACCTGCCGCCGGCGGAGCTGTCCGGGCGGGTGAACCTCTACTGGCTGGTGGTCTTCTTCGGCCACTTCCTGCTCGACCTGGCGCGGTCGAGCCTGCAGGTCGCGCGACTCGCCCTCTCGTTCGGGCACATCCCGCGCAACGCGGTGATCGCGGTACGGCTGCACACGTCGTCGGACCTGGTGCTCACGGTCCTGGCCAACACGCTCTCGTTGATCCCCGGCTCGTCGACCATCGACGTCGACCGGCGGAACACGACGCTGTACGTCCATCTGCTCGACGCGAACGACGACGAGGGCATCGAGAACGACCGCCGGCACATCATGGTCATGGAGGAGCGAGTCATCCGCGCACTCGGCAGCCGCGAGGACTACGCATCGCTGCAGCAGCGGACGGCCGACGGACAGACGGCGGCGTCGCGGGCAGACGGAGGAGGTGCGGACCGATGAGCACCGCCGAGGTGACGGCGGCGGTGGTGGTGGTGCTGCTGTCGCTGGCGGGGCTCGGGGCGACCTGGCGCATCGTCTACGGCCCGACGATCCTGGACCGGATGGTCGCCTCCGAGGTGCTGCTGGTCGTCGTGATGATCGCGATCCTCGCCGACATGGCGTTGCGGCAGCACACGACCAACCTGCCACTTGTACTCGTGCTGGCGGCGCTGGCCTTCACCGGCTCGGTCACCGTGTCGCGCTACGTCTCCAGCCGGATGAGGAGGGACGAGCAGTGATCGTCGAAGCGCTCGCCTCTGTGTTCCTGGTCACCGGCTGCACGCTCTCCCTGGTCGGAGTCGTCGGCGTACTGCGGTTCCAGGACGTGCTCTCCCGCCTGCACGCGGCGACCAAGCCGCAGGTGCTGGGGCTGCTCCTTGTGGTCGTGGCGGTCGGGCTGCGCAACCCCGACTGGGGAACGATCACCACGCTGTTGATCATCTGGGCTTTCCAGACGCTCACGGCGCCGGTCACCGCGCACATGCTGGGTCGGGCGGGTTACCGCACCCGGCGCCTGCGTCAGTTCCCCTTCACCCGAGACGAGCTGGCAGACGCCGTCGAGCGGGCAAGCGCGCGCGGCGAGCAGCCTGAGCCGGAGTCCTGAGCAGGCACTGATCCCCGTCCAAGGGGTCAGTTCTGCCGTCTCGACGGGAGGCCGGCTCGTTGGCGCGATGTGGCCACGCGGCGCTATGCCGAGAGCAGTGCGGCCAGCTCGGTCAGCGCGACCAGGACGGTGACCACCGCGAGCACCGCGGGGGCCCGGCCGCCACGTGAGTGTGGCCGTAGGCGGATGCCGGCGTGGTGGTGGTAGCGGCCACGGCTCTCCAGCAGCACCCACACGACCAGGGGGAGTACGACGAGGAACCCCGCCACGGCGACGACGCCCAGCTCCTCCAGAGCAAGCCGGGTCACGACGGCAGAGCCGGCGAGCAGCGCCAGCGCAGTCCGCTGCCAGGCCAGTGCCGTGCGCTCGTTGTACACCCCGGGATCGGGTTCCCGCGTCGTCATCGCGCCCCGTCGCTCACCGCACGAGCCCGGCGACCAGCATCGCCACCGCCGCGAGCACGACCACCACGGCGAGCAGCACGCCGAAGCTCGACGCCGGCAGGGCTTCGTGCCGGCGCATCGCGCGCTCGGCCCGGGCCCACCGGATCCACGACGCGACGGCACAGGAGAGCCCGAGGACGATGAACAGCGCGGCGAGCGTCGGCTGGACTCCGGCGGGCATCGACAGCGGGATCGCATCGAGCGCGACACCGGCCGCGAGCAGCGCGAGCGACGTCCGGATCCAGGCGAGGAACGTGCGCTCGTTGGCGAAGCTGAAGCGGACATCGGGTTCGGTTCCCTCGCCGTACACCCAGCGCGGCCACCGTTGTCCCGGACTCACCCGGCCGAGTCTAGAGCCGCCTCGGCACTCGACTCGTCAGGCGCGGTCTGGTCCACACGCCCGTGCGCGCCTGACAGCTCGGGCGGCAGCGGGTCGTACGTGGTGGTGCGCCGGCGCACCGGCCGCCCGATCGCGGCCGCGAGAGCCTCGAGCTCGGCCACGGTCTTCGCCGACCCGTGCTCGGACCCGGCCATCCGGCTGATCGTCTCCTCCATCAGCGTGCCACCTAGGTCGTCGCAGCCACCCTGCAGCAGCTGCTGCACCCCGTGGTCGCCCAGCTTGACCCAGGAGCACTGCACGTGGTCGATGAGCCCGTGCAGCAGCAGGCGCGCGACGGCATGCACGGCACGGTTCTGCGCCGTGGTCGGGCCAGGCCGGGCGATGCCGGCCAGGTAGATCGGCGCGTTGGTGTGCACGAACGGCAGCGGCACGAACTCGGTGAAGCCGCCGGTCTGGCGCTGGATGCGCGCCAGCGTGCGCAGGTGTGCGACCCAATGCCCGGGATGGTCGACGTGGCCGTACATCATCGTCGACGACGAACGGATGCCCAGCTCGTGGGCGGTGGTGACCACCTCGATCCAGGCGGCCGCCGGCAGCTTGCCCTTCGTCAGCACCCACCGCACGTCGTCGTCGAGGATCTCGGCCGCGGTGCCGGGGATCGTGTCCAGGCCGGCGTCCTTGGCCGCCTGCAGCCACGCGCGGATCGACAAGCCCGCCCGGTTGGCGCCGTTGACGACCTCCATCTGACTGAACGCATGCACGTGCATCTGCGGCACGCGGCGCTTCACCTCACGCACGATGTCGAAGTAGGCCGTCGCGCCCAGGGCGGGGTCGATGCCGCCCTGCATGCACACCTCGGTGGCACCGAGCCGCCACGCCTCGACCGCCCGGTCGCCGATCTGCTGCAGCGACAGCGAGTAGGCGTCGGCGTCACTGGCACGCTGCGCGAACGCGCAGAACCGGCAGCCGGTGTAGCAGATGTTGGTGAAGTTGATGTTGCGGTTGACGACGTAGGTGACGGTGTCGCCGACGGTGTCACGGCGTACGTCGTCGGCGAGCGAGCACAGCTCCTCCAACGCCGCTCCTTCGGCGGTCAGCAGCGCATAGGCGTCGTCGTCGCTGATCGACGCCGGGTCGGCGGAGGCGTGCCGCAGCGCTGTCCGCACATCGGTCGTGGTCGTGTCAGCATGACGAGAAGAAACACGGTGGCCGATCTCGGTCCAGTCGCCGTAGACGCTGTCGAAGTCGTCGCGGCGGTCGCTGGTGCGGCCCTCGTGGTCGATGCCGACGTGCAGGTCGACCCGACCGGACCCGGAGAGCGCCGTCTCCGGGTCCTGCCAGGGTCGACCGACCGGGTGCGCCTCGGCACGCGCGAGGCCGTCCGGACCGGCCAATGCGTCGACGTGCGGCCGCAGCCGAGGGTCGAGCCAGGGTCCGTCGAGGTACGGCGGGTAGGCGGTCAGCCGCTCGCGCAGCGCGAACCCCTGCTCGGCGCAACGCCGCGCCAGCTCGTCGATCTGCGGCCACGGCCGTTCGGGGTTGACGTGGTCGGGCGTCAACGGCGACACCCCGCCCCAGTCGTCGATGCCCGCCCGCAGCAACAGCGCGTACTGCTCGTCGACGAGGTTCGGGGGCGCCTGGATCCGCATCGCCGGCCCGAGCACCAGCCGGGCTACCGCGATGGTGGCCGCGAGATCCTCCAGCTCCGCGTCCGGCATCCCGCGCATCGCGGTGTCGGGCTTGGCGCGGAAGTTCTGGATGATCACCTCCTGGATGCCGCGGTGCTCGCGGGCGATGCGGCGCAGCTCGAACAACGCGTCGGCGCGCTCCTCGGCGTACTCCCCGATGCCGATCAGCAGCCCCGTGGTGAACGGCACGTTGGAGCGGCCGGCGTCCTCGAGCACCCGCAGCCGGACCGCAGGCTCCTTGTCGGGCGAGCCGAAGTGGGGGTTGCCGGGCTCGGCCCACAGCCGGTGCGACGTGGTCTCGAGCATCATGCCCATCGACGGCGCGGCCGGCTTGAGCCGCTGCAGCTCCGTCCAGGACATCACCCCGGGGTTGAGGTGAGGCAGCAGCCCGGTCTCCTCCAGCACCGCGATCGCGCACGCGCGCAGGTAGTCGAGGGTGGAGTCGTAGCCGCGCTCGGCCAGCCACGCGCGCGCGGCGTCCCACCGCTCCTCGGGACGATCGCCGAGCGTGAACAAGGCCTCCTTGCAACCCATCGCCGCGCCCTGGCGAGCGAGCGTGAGCACCTCGTCACGCTCGAGGTACGGCGCCTCGACCCGGCCGGGCACGGTCGCGAACGTGCAGTAGTGGCAGCGGTCGCGGCACAGTCGGGTGAGCGGGATGAACACCTTGCGTGAGTACGTGACCACGCCGGGTCGGCCGGCGGCGACCAGGCCGGCGTCGCGGACCCGAGCAGCGCTGTCCAGCAGGGCGTCGAGCGCCTCGCCCCGCGCCCCGAGCAGCGTCGTCACCTCGTCGCGGTTGAGGGTGACTCCGTCGCGGACGCGTCGCAGCGCCCGTCGCAGCCCGGTGTCCATCGCGCTCTCCTCGGTTGGCCCGGCCCCCGTACAGCCCAGTGCAGCGAGCCTAGAAGGCGTGGTTTCACGACAGGTTTGCGGGGCGCGAATAGCGTCATGGCCGTGATGACGAAGTTCGCGGCCTGTGCGCTCACCGGCCAGGAGGCCGACGCCGACGGGGTGTGCCTGGAGCACGCGACGACCCGCTGCGTGATCGCGGTGCAGGTGTCGCCGCCGCTGTTCGAGTGCGTGATCCCGGGCTTCCAGTGCACGCACCGGCACGACATCCGTACCGTCGAGTGGCCGCCGATCGGGCCGGCCGTACCGGGAAACCGACCGTAACCGAGTGAAACACCCCCTCCCCGACCGGAATTCGACTCGGGCAGGGAGCAGAACGCGCGGTTACGGGTCAATTCCCGGGCTCTGGCGCCGGGCCCGCGAAGGCCCGGCGCAAATCGGGCGGATCGAGTTCGCCGTTCTGGTTTTTTGTCGGTGCTTGGTGTGTATCGTGCGCGGCGTGTTGGGGAGGGTACGGCAGGAGTCTTCGGCGTACCGGGGGCCCGAGCGTAGGGGGAGCGACCGCGTTCCGCCGCCGCTGGCGCTGGAGGACCCAAGCAGACTGTTCTGGCAGCGGGCGGCGCTGTTCGCCCCGCTGGTCGCCGCGTGCGCGCTCGTTGCGGCCGTCGTCACCGCCCAGGGGCTCGGCCAGGTGGGCACCATCCACGCCACCCTGCGGCTGTGCTGGTGCATCATCATCGTGGGCACCGGAGTCGCCTTCTGCCTGCGCTGGCGGGTCAGCGGCGAGGCCCCGATCGGGCTCCTCGGCGCCGCGTTGGTCGTGTGGGCGCTCCCGCAGCTGCCGTTCGCGCTGGCCGACGTCGCCGTCGACCCCGACGCCACCTTGCGACGCCTCGGCCCGCTCACCCGGATGACGGTGATGGTGCCGGCCGGCTGGCTGCTGCTGCGCTGCGTCCGCAGCCCACAGGTCGACAGCACACTACGGCCCGCCCGTGAGGTCCTGGGCTACAGCCTTGCGGCCACCGCCGCAGCCGGTGCCCTGAACGCCGGTCAGGCCCTCGGCCTGGTCGCCCCGTCCTCGCCGCTGGCCCGGCTGCTCACCACCGGCATGCTCGCGGTCCTGCTGCTCGTCTTCGCCTGGGTGTTCGCCCGCCGGGCGCACGCCATCGCCCCGCCGCTGGACGGTCGCCTGGCCGTCGCCTTCGGCGGGCTCGCGCTCGCGATGCTGGTCAACGTCGGGGCGCGGCTGGCGTCGCGCCCGATGTTCGTGCTCGCGGAGTCCCTGGCGGTGGTCGCTGCCGTCCTGCTCGGCCTGATCGCGCTGTCGTTGCTGCGGTCGGCCCTCGACTTCTACGGCGTCCGGATGCTGTCGCTGCGCCTGCAGGCGGACAGCGCCGAGGACGCCGTACGCAAGGAGCAGGAGCGGATGCACGAGGTGCGCGCCACCGTGGCCGGGATCCGGCAGGCCTCCGGCACGCTGAGCCGCTACGCCCACCGACTCGACCCCAGCCGCGAGCACGACCTGCAGGAGATGATGGCAGCCGAGCTGAGCCGGCTGGAGCGCCTGCTCACGACGGAGCGGCCGGCGCACCAGCCGGGACCCGTGATGCTCGACGAGGTGATCCGCCCGCTCGTGGTGTCCGAGCGCGAGCAGGGGGCCGCCGTGACCTGGCGGCCGTCCGGGGCGTGCGCGATCGGCCACGCGGACACCGTCGCGGAGATCCTCACCACCCTGCTCACCAACGCGCGCACACACGCGCCCGGAGCGGCGGTCGAGATCATGGTCGAGGAGCACCCGCACGCCGTACGCGTGCTCGTGGCCGACAGCGGTCCGGGGATGCGTACGGAGGTGCAGGACTGTGTGTTCGAGCGTGGCGTGTGCCGCAGCGACTCACCGGGAAGCGGTTTGGGCCTGCACATCGCCCGCGACCTCGCCCGCGAGTCCCACGGCGAGCTCGAGCTGGTGCCGTCGTCCGACGGCGGCAGGACGTGCTTCGCCCTGACGATGCCGGCCCCGTCCGACCCGACGACAGACCGGACGATCGGCTGGGCCTCAGAGGAGGAGCCCGGATGAGCGCATCCAGTATCCGCGTGGCCCTGGTGGAGGACCACACCCTCCTGGCCCAGTCGCTGGTCTTCGCACTGTCGGCCGAGGGGTTCGACGCCACGATCGTGCGACCACCGACGACAGGCGACGCAATGTCGCTGCTGCCGACGATCAGGGCCGCACGTCCCCAGGTCGTCCTCCTCGACCTGGACCTCGGCCCGGCCGGGGACAGCGCTCCGCTGATCGGCCCGCTGCAGGACGCCGGCTGCCAGGTCGTGGTCGTCACCGGCGTCACGCAACGGACCCGCTGGGGCGAGTGCCTGGCCCGCGGGGCCTGCACGGTGCTGCCGAAGTCGGCGCCGTTGGATGCGATCGCGGCCACGGTCCGGACGGTCGTCGCCGGCGGCACGGTGATGGCACCCGCGCAGGCCCACGACCTCGTCCGGGAGTGGGAGGCATCGCGCCGACAGCACCAGAACGTCGACGCCCGGTTCGACCGGCTGACCAGCCGCGAGGAGTCGATCCTCGCGGCGCTGCTGGCGGGGCAACGCGTGCGCAACATCGCCGCGGAGTGGTTCGTCGCCGAGTCGACCGTCCGCAGCCAGGTCAAGTCGATCCTCGCCAAGCTCGGCGTCACCTCCCAGATCGCGGCCGTGGCGATGGCCCGCGACGCGGGCTGGCAGCCGTCGGCGGCGCAGCCGGTACGCCGGTCGCGTACTGCCGCTTCCTGAGCACCGATACCGCGCCACGGCGTACCGGGGTTTTCTGCGCCCCAGACGCGGAAGCCAACAGTGCGTCCCCAAGGTTGGGGAAATGGGCCACGGACCCATAGCCCGCACTCTCCCACGTGCCTACGTTTCTGCGTGTGGGCGGGAATGCCGCTCTCTCATCTCGGACCCAGTGGGGGCAATTTTTCATGAAGCGTTACCTGGTTGCAGCCGGCGTCGGCACTCTCGTCTTCGGCGGGGTTCTCGGCTCCGCGTCGGCACTCGACATCAACGACCCGGGCGTGGCGCAGTACGGCCAGGCGATGGACCTGGTCTGCGACGAGAACGGCGTCAACATCGACGGCTACTTCCTCGACACCGACGCCGACGAGCCCTCGCTGTCCAATGGCGTCGTGATCAGCAACATCGCCGCTGCATGCGACGGCAAGACGATCGTGGCCAGCGTGTTCGACAACGCCGGCGACGGCCTTGCTCGCGGGTTCGTCACGCTCGACGACAGCGGCACGGCGACGGTCAAGTACAACGGCGGGACGCAGGTTCCCGTGTCGCAGATCAAGGGCGTCCGCCTGACCATCGGCTGAGCGAGCCGACTAGGTCAGCCACATGCGCGTTCGCGGGTCCGGGGCTCGGCGGGTGTCCCTGGACCCGCGAACGACGAGAGGGGGAAGGATGCCCACCACCGTTCGTCGGCTCGCCGGCTGGTGCACGCTCCGACGGAGCGTCTCCGCACTGCTGCTGGTGATGCTCGCGGCCGGCTGGTGGGCATTCCTCCGCCCATCCACACTTGGCGGCCCGCTGACGCTCGTGACGGTGACCGGGGTCAGCATGGAGCCGGGCTTCCATACCGGCGATCTCGCGGTCATGCGCGAGGTCGACCGGTACCGGAAGGGTGAGGTCGTCGCGTTCCGTTCCGAGGCCGTGCCCGGCAAGCCGGGCGCCTACGTGATCCACCGGATCGTCGGTGGCGGCGCGGAGTCGGGATACGTGACCCGCGGCGACAACAACGACTGGAACGACCCGTGGCGCCCGACCGCCGACGAGGTCACCGGAAAGCTCTGGTTCGCCGTCCCGGGGTTCGGCAGCGCCGTGCGGTGGCTCGGCCAGCCGCTGCACCTCGCCGCCCTGTTCGCCGGCTTCGCGGCCAGCATGACCATGCTCGGCGGCAACTCCGACGGCCCGAGGGACAAGGGAGTCGCCGTGGCTCGCAAGGAGGCCGTCTCGGCATGAGGTGGCCTCGCCCCAGCATCTTCACCCGTGCCTGCGGTGCGGGCGCCGTGCTCGCCGTGCTCGTGTCGGGGATCGGAGCGGCACAGCCGGGGTCGGCCGCGCACCTGGAGGTCGACGGAGGGGTGCTCCAGGTGTTCCAGTTCGACGGCCCGGCGACCGCCCTCGCGGACCTGGCCGCCTGCGGAGACCCGGAAGCGTACGCCGGTGTCGTGCACGGCACCGCCGGCGACGACGAGCTCCGCGGTGGCAACCGCCCACAGATCATCGTCGGGTACGGCGGCGACGACACGCTGCACGGCGGCAACCAGCACGACTGCCTCCTCGGCGGCAGCGGCGACGACGAGCTGCTGGGCGGCAACGGCAAGGACATCCTCCTGGGCGGCCCGGGCGACGACGCCCTCGACGGCGGCAACGGCAAGGACGTGCTCGACGGCGCTGCCGAGGAGTGAACGCTGCGGGCTGGCCCCGAGCGACGAGCGACCCGGCGAGGGCCTCAGCGCAGCTGTGGCCGCACGTGCAGCCCGATCTCCGGGTCGACCAGGACCTCCTGGGCCGCGGCGACCCCGTCGGCGAGCAGCTCCGCGTCACCGGGGACGTTGCGCTTGATCAGCGCCAGCGCGATCGGGCCGAGCTCGTAGTGCAGAGCCGAGGAGCCGACGAACCCGACCGTGCGTTCGCCGTTCACCACGTTGGCGCCGTGCCCGGGCAGCCGGTCCACCGACCCGTCCAGGTGCAGCAGCACCAGCCGCCGCGGCGGCCGACCGAGGGTGTGCACACGGGCGACGGTCTCCTGGCCGCGGTAGCACCCCTTGTCGAGGGCGACCGCCGGCCCGATCCAGCCCAGCTCGTTCGGGATGGCGCGGTGGTCGGTGTCGAGGCCGTGGCGCGGGATGCCGGCGGCGATACGCAGCGCCTCGTGCGCCCAGACCCCACTGGGCGGCCCGGCCTGCTCGGGGTACGACGGCAGCGACGCCCGCTCGACGATCACCTCACCCTCGCCGGGGCGGTGCACCACGGCGTACTCCTCCGACACGTCGGTGACCTCGACCCGCATCATGAACCGCATCCGGTCCAGCCACTCCACGAGCGACCCCACCGTGCCGGGCTCGACGTGCGCCCAGAACGCCTCCCCGTCGTCGTGTCCGGACATCACGTGCTCGACGTGGCCGTTGGGCGAGAGCACCAGCGTCGTGGTGGGAGTGTTCGGCGGCAGGCCCTCGAGCTGCTGCGACGTGATCGAGTGCAACCAGCCCAGCCGGTCAGGGCCGGAGACCCGCAGCACGCCGCGGTGTGAAAGGTCGACGAACCCGTCACCGGAGACCAGCCGCCGCTGCTCGGCCGACCACTCGCCGTAGTGCCAGGCCACCCCGGCGTCGGGCGGCTCTGCCTCGACCGCGCCGGGGGTGGAGTGGAGCAGAGGACTGCGGTACGTCGCCGAGGGGCCGGGGAGGGGGACGGATGTCATGTCTCGAGTCTACGAGGAGGTGCTGAGGAGACGGTCGGGCGCAAGCGCGTCAGGGGGTCGGTCGGAAGGTGGAGCTGACCACGTCGAACACCGGCTTGCCCGTGGTGTCCCACGACCCCTGCGGGGCAGAGACGTAGAGCGCGAACCCGCGGGTCTCGGTCGCGATGCCACGGTTTAGCACGTGCACGGTGCCGGGGTCACCCTCCCAGGTGAACTCCCAGTCGGCCATGTCCCAAGTCGGGTGCGGGACCGAGTCGATCCGGATGCGCTGGTAGCCGGGGAGGCTGTCAGCGACCGCCGGCTCCGCCTCCAGCCAGGCCTGCTCGGCGTCGGGGAGCGCTCGGGGCCGCTGGTCGATTCGCACGAAGCCGCTGTCGTCCGGGGCGACGAAGTCGACCCGGGTATCCGCGTCGAGCCGGCGCTCCCAGCCACGCGGGATGGCGACCTGGAAGCCGAGCGGGTCCTGGTGCATCCGGAAGCCCTCCGGCGCCGATCGAGTCGGAGGTCTCCCGCCGGCGGACGCGTTCGGGTTCGGAGAGGGCTGCGCCTCGACCTCACCGGATGGTTGCGCCCCTTCCGAGGACTGCCGCTGGTCTCCGCCGCGTCCAGGCGCGGCCGCCGGGGGGCCATCGGAGGCCCCGCCACCCTGGTCCGGCGACCCCCCACCCTCGTCGAGGGTCATGAACCCCACCACACCCAGCCCGACAAGCACCACCACGGCGAGTACGGCAGCGAGTGTGGCCGGCCCGGGGCGGCGTCGCGGTCGTGGTGCCTCCGACGGCGACCGTCCCGCCCAGATCGGCTCGTCCTCGCCATCACTCGGTGGAGGTGGATACCAAGCGTCGGTTTCAGGTCTCGGGTCCGGCACTTGCTCTGCGTCCGGCTCGTGCACCGACGCCTCGTCCTCCGGCAGGATGTCGGCCGCCACCAACGGTGTCGTCCGTTCCGGCTCCGGCTCTCCCTCGGCCTCACTGGCGAGGAGGGGCCGGACCTGCTCCAGTGTGAGCCGCTGGTCGCGGTCCTTGACCAGCATGCCCAGCACCGCCTCGGAGAGGGGTCCCCGAGCCCGTGGGGGGACGACGTCATCGGACATGATGGCGGCGATGGCGCCCATGCTTGTGTCGGCACGGAACGGTGGGTGACCCTCGATGGCGGTGTAGAGCGTTGCGCCGAGCGACCAGACGTCCGCTGCGTACCCGCGGCGGTCGCCGCGCAGCCGCTCCGGCGACATGTACGCCGGAGAGCCGACGAGGGTCCCCGTGGTGGTGAGCGTCGGGTCCGACTCATGCGTGGCGATGCCGAAGTCGCTGAGCATCACGCGTCCGTCGTCGGCGAGCAGCACGTTACTGGGCTTCACATCGCGGTGCACGATGCCGTGGGCATGTGCCACGGACAACGCGTCCAAGAGCGGCAGGCCGATGCGTGCCGCCGAGGACAGCGACAACGGCCCGCTGCTGTTGACGTGTTCGGCCAGGCTGACCGCCGGCACGAGCTCCATCACGATGAACGGTCTGCCATCCTCGACGACCGCATCGTAGGTGGTGACGATGGCGGGGTGGTTCAGCTGGGCGGTGAGACGCGCCTCCCGCATCGTCCGTTCGCTCAGCGCGTCCCGGTCCCGCGGGGAGACGTCGGCCGGGAAGTGCACCTCCTTGACCGCGACCTGCCGGCCGAGCGTCACGTCGTACCCCTGCCACACCCGGCCCATGCCGCCGTCGCCGAGGACAGCATCGAGCCGGTACCGACCGGCGAGCAGGGTGCCTTCGGGTGACATCGCCGTACCACTACCCGTTTGCGTCGCTCTGCCAACACCGGTGGTGGGCCAGTGGCATGCCGCGGCCTCGTCGGCTCGGCGGAGTCAGCCGGCGCACTTGCGGCAGAGGCCGAAGATGGTCAGGTGCGCGACGTCGGTGTCGAACCCCTCGCGGTCGTGCAGCCGCGTCACCAGCGGCTCCACGACCTGCGGGTCGAGCTCGGAGACCTCCTTGCACGAGCGGCACACCAGGTGGACGTGCTGGGGAACCGCGGCGGAGTGGTAGGTCGGGGCGCCGTGCGACAGGTGCGTGTGCGTCACCAGGCCGATGCCCTCCAACAGCTCCAGGGTGCGGTAGATCGTCGACATGTTCACCCCGGAGGCGCGTTCGCGCACGTGCGCCAGGATGTCGTCCGGCGTCGCGTGCTCGAGGTCCTGCACCGCCTCCAGCACGAGTTGGCGCTGCGGGGTCAGCCGGTAGCCACGGGCCCGTAGCTCCCCCTGCCAGTCGGTGGGCTCACCGACGTCGTCACCGCGTCGCACGCACCCGAGTCTAGGTCGCCGCTGGTTGCGTCCGCCGTTGTGTCGCCATGGCCCACACCCTCGGCGGGCGCTGTGTTATCGCGAGGTGCCGCAGGGGTACGTCGCCCCCGTGCCGCAGCCCGCAAAGAAGAACTCCGACCGCGACCGCCTGCGTAAGGTCGCCGCCGACCGGTTCGGCTGGGACCGCCTGTACGACGAGCAGCTGGAGGCCATGGGCCAGCTGATGGCCGGCAACGACGTCCTCGTGGTGCTTCCCACCGGCGCCGGCAAGTCGGCGATCTACCAGGTCCCCGGCGTGCTGCTGGACGGCCCGACCGTGGTGGTCTCACCACTGATATCGCTGCAGCGCGACCAGGTGGCGGGTCTCGACGGCTCCCGGGCGCCGGATGCTGCCGCGGTGAACAGCACGGAGAGCAAGGCCGCCAACGAGGACACGTTCGACTCCGCGGAGGCAGGTGAGACCGAGTACCTGTTCCTGTCCCCCGAGCAGCTCGCGAAGGACGACGTGGTGGAGGCCGTCGCGCAGGCGCGGCCCTCGTTGTTCGTCGTCGACGAGGCGCACTGCGTGTCGAGCTGGGGCCACGACTTCCGGCCCGACTATCTGCGGCTCGCGCCGGTGATCGAGCGGCTCGGGCATCCGCCGGTGCTGGCGCTGACCGCCACGGCCGCCCCGCCCACTCGGACCGACATCGTGGAGCGGCTCGGTATGCGTTCGCACCGTGAGGTCGTCGCCAGCTTCGACCGGCCCAACATCCACCTCGCGGTCAGCCGCTTCCAGGCCGACGAGGACAAGCGTCAGGCGGTCGTGGAGCACGTGGCCGGGGCGGCGAAACCGGGGCTGGTCTACGCGGCGACCCGTAAGGACACCGAGGCCTACGCCGAGTCGCTGCAAGACCACGGCCTGCGCGCGGCGGCGTACCACGCCGGCCTTAGGGCCGACGACCGCGAACGGGTGCAGCAGCAGTTCATGGACGACGAGGTCGACGTCGTGGTGGCCACGTCGGCGTTCGGGATGGGGATCGACAAACCGAACGTGCGGTTCGTCTACCACGCCTCGATCACCGACTCGCTGGACTCCTACTACCAGGAGATCGGCCGCGGCGGCCGCGACGACGAACCGGCGGAGGCCAGGCTGTTCTACCGGCCCGAGGATCTGTCACTGCAGAAGTTCCTGACCGCCAACCGGGCCCCGACCGAGGCCCTCGACGAGGTCGCCGGCGTGCTGCGCGAGCAGGACGAGGCGATGAGCGCACGCGACCTCGACCGGCGCACCGACGTGTCCCGGGCCAAGCAGACGCGCGCCACCAACCTGTTGGAGCAGGCTGGGGCGGTGACCACCTCCAGGCAGGGGCGGTTGGAGTACACCGACGCTCGGGTGCCCAGCGACGAGGCCGTCGCCCGTGCGGTCGAGGTCAGCGAGTCGCACGAGCGGCTGATCCGCTCGCGGATCTCGATGATGCGCGGGTACGCCGAGACGACCGGTTGCCGGCGCCAGTACCTGCTCGGCTACTTCGGCGAGAACCTGGCCCGGCCGTGCGGCCATTGCGACACCTGCGAGGACGAGGACCTCACCGCGCAGGCGCAGCCGAGCGCGCGGGAGGCGGACTTCCCGCCCGGCGTGCGGGTGCGGCATCCGGAGTTCGGTGAGGGCGTGGTGCTGCGGGTGGAGAACGACCGGGTCACGGTGCTGTTCGACGACGGCGGCTACAAGACGCTGGCGTGGGAGGCGGTGGAGGAGCAGGCGCTCCTCGTCCCCGTCGACCCGGCGTAGCGGTCACTCAGCCGGCTCAGATCCGCTTGAGCCGGCCCCACAGATGCGGCTGCAGCGGCTGACCCACGGCCGACATGTCGTAGGCGTACATCAGGTCGCCGTCGACCAGGCCGTACAGCCGGTGGCCTGCGTTGTACTCCTTGGCGCTCTCGGTGCGCACCACCGCGTCGGTCTTGAGCTCGAGCTTGGCGCCGTCAACGGTGCCGTACCAGATCTCCGCGATGCCGGTCGGGTGGGTCAGCACCAGCTCGAGCTGGTTGTCGGGGCGCGGCCGCAGGAAGCCGGTCTCCAGCGCACCCGGCCGGATGTCCTTGCCCTCGTCGTCGGTGAGCCACGCCCGGCTGAAGTAGTGGAGGAACGGGCGGCCGTCGTGGGCGAAGATCACTTCCTGCCGGTACGAGAACTTCTCGATCGTCGGGTAGTCGCCCTGGCCGTTTCCCTGCCAGGTGCCGAGCAGCCAGACGATCGGCGCGCAGTCAGCGTGCAGGTCGGAGGGGATATGGAATGCCACGGGTCAGGACTGGCCCTTGTAGAGCTTGTAGATGACGTACACCGTGAACCAGCTGATGAACAGACCGCTCAGCACGAGCAGGGTTGCAAAGAACGCTTCCACGATCGGGCAGTGTAGCCGCATGGACGTGCTGAGCAGCCGGGTGATCCTGCGACCCTCCGACCCCGAGCGGAGTCGCCGCTTCTACCGCGACACTCTGGGGCTGGCGGTGTACCGCGAGTTCGGGCCCCGTGACAGTCCCGGGACCGTGTTCTTCCTCGGTGGTGGGTTCCTCGAGGTGTCGGGGCATTCCGGCGGCGCCGTCGCGGCGGAGGGACTCGCGATCTGGGTGCAGGTGCGCGACCTCGCCGCCGAGCACGAGCGACTGGCCACCGCCGGTGTACCGGTGCTGCGGGAGCCTCGGCAGGAGCCGTGGGGGCTGCACGAGATGTGGGTCGAGGACCCCGACGGCGTGCGGTTGGTGCTGGTGGAGATCCCGGCCGACCATCCGCTGCGCCGCGACCAGCGCTGACGTGGGTCGCTAGACATCGAGTGGGCGGACCTCGTGGGTGCCGCCGGACTCGACGACCAGCACGCCCTTTCCCTTGCCGAGCGGCCCGACGACCTCTCCGACGAGACCGAGGACGGCGGCCTCGTTCGTGGGGCTGTGTCCGACCACGAGGGCGCGCCCGCCCTCGGGCAGCTCCTCGATCACCTGTCGCAGCGCCGCCCCGAGGAGCTGCGACTCCATCTCCACCAGGTCGGGGTCGACGGCGCGCATCGCCTCGAGGTCGGCGCCCTTACCCGCCGCCTTGGCCGCCTCGCGCCAGCGGTCCTCCACCGACGAACGCAGTGCCGGCACCTCGGTGACCGCAAGGTCGTCCTGGCCGGCCGCCCGACGCAGGATCTCCAGCATCTGGGTGGCACGGGCGGCGCCGGTGGACACCAGCACGGCGTACGGCGGATGCAGCCGTTCCCGACCGATCGCCTCGGCGGCCGCCACGCCGTCCGGCGTCAGCGCGTCACCGTCGTTGTCGGTGTGCCGCCGGACCTCGGCGTACCGCATCGGTCACGGCCCGATCAGGTAGCCGCCAAACCCGCCGCTGTCGCCGCCACCGCCGGCCGGGGACGAGGAGCCGGCTCCGCCGGCGTTCACGAAGAGCAGCACCAGCGAGAGGACCACGATGACCGCCAGCGCCGCACCGATCCAGATCGCCATCCCGGACCCGGTCTTGAGGTCGGACATGTTCATCACCTCATGTCTGCGTGCCCCTCGTTCCCAGCCTCCGCCCATCGCGGCGCGCACGCAACCACGGTGGACTACGGTGAACACATGGCAGCCCGCTCCCTCGTCGTGAAGGTGACCGCGGGCGTCGACGCGCCGGAGCGGTGCAACCAGGCGTTCACGGTGGCCGCGACGGCGGTGGCGACCGGCGCCGACGTGTCGCTGTGGCTGACCGGCGAGTCGGCGTGGTTCGCGCTACCGGGACGGGCCAAGGAGTTCGACCTTCCGCACGCCGCACCGCTCGACGAGCTGCTCGACGCGGTGCTGGCCGGCGGGCGGGTGACGCTGTGCACCCAGTGCGCGAAGCGCCGCGGCATCGAGGAGGCCGATGTGGTCGACGGCGTCCGCATCGCCGGCGCACCCGTCTTCGTGGAGGAGTCGCTGGCCGAGGGTGCGCAGGCCCTCGTCTACTGAGCTGCCGGCCGCGCGGAAGCGTGCAGAGAACGACGCCTCACGGCTGGGGTTCCCGACGCCCGCGGTGAGGCGTCAGTTCGCCGGGCGGGTCTGGAGCAGCTCGCGGGCCTGCGCGGGCTTCATCGGCGGGCGCTGCACGAGCGTGGCGAGGGTCGCGGCCCGCTCCACCAGCTCGGCGTTGTGCTGTACCGGCCGGCCCCGGGCCAGCGTCAGCACGTCCTCCATGCCGACCCGCAGGTGCCCGCCCTTGGCCAGCGCGGTCAGTGCCACCGGCAGCGTCGAGCGTCCGACACCGGTCGCCGACCACGACGTCACCTCCGGCGGCATCGCGGCGACCGCGGCGACGAGCGCGTCGGCCGTGCCCGGCATGCCGCCGGGGACCCCCATCACCAGATCGGCGTGCACCCGGCCGCCGTACGGCAGCCCGTACTTGTCCAGCAGCCGGTGCAGCGCGTGCACGTGGCCGAGGTCGAACAGCTCGAACTCCGGCACCACCCGGTGCTCCTGGGTCAGCTGGTAGAGGTCGGTGACGAAGCCCCACGGGTTCATGAACACGTCGTCGCCGAAGTTGACCGTGCCCATCGTCAGCGAGCAGGAGTCGGGGCCGGCGTCGAGCACCCGCAGCCGGTCCTCGAGCGGGTCGGTGACGGCACCGCCGGTGGACAGCTGTACGACCAGGGAGGTCTGCTCGCGCAGGGCCGCCACGGTCTCCCGCAGCCGCCCGAGGTCGAGAGTGGGCCGGTGATCTTCGTCACGGATGTGCACGTGGATCATCGCCGCGCCGGCCTGCTCGCAGCGCCGTGCCGTCTCGACGAGCTCCGTCAGCGTGGTCGGCAGCTGGGGGCACTCGGCCTTGCCGGTCTCCGCGCCGGTCGGTGCGACGGTGATCAGCGTCTGGGGGACCGTGCCAGGAGCGGGGGCGGGGGCGGGGACGGAGGGGGTCGCGACGGGCATGGCCTCATGGTGTCAGACTTCGTACGGCGTTTCCTCCGCGGAACCGGACCATGACGGGAAGACTTGCGGTATGCGAGCGGTAGTGCAGCGCGTTTCTCGTGCCAGCGTGACCGTGGACGACAGCATCACCGGCGCGATCGACGGGCCGGGGCTCGTGGTGCTCCTCGGCGTCACCCACGACGACACCCCCGCCAAGGCGGCGACGCTGGCCCGCAAGATCTGGGAGATGCGCATCCTCGAGGGCGAGCGCTCCGCCTCCGACATCGGTGCATCGCTGCTGGTCGTGAGCCAGTTCACGCTGTACGCCGACCTGCGCAAGGGCCGCCGGCCGTCGTGGGGGGCCGCGGCGCCGGGCTCGGTCTCCGAGCCGTTGTACGAGTCGTTCTGTGAGGCGCTGCGGGCACTCGGTGCGCATGTGGCCACGGGGGTGTTCGGGGCCGACATGGCCGTTGACCTCACAAACGAGGGTCCCGTGACGATCTGGGTGGAGATTTGAGTCGTCCCGCCGCACTCGCCACACTGTCCCGGATCCCCCTGCACAGGAGAGCCATTGGCACACGCGACCGAGAGGGCCGGTAGGTACCGCGGCAAGCGCCGCGCGCCAAAGCCTGCCCGCTTCTACCGCAGTCGGGCGGCCATGGTCGCCGCCCTGCTGGCGGTCCTGGTCGTCGGAGCCTGCGGCAGCCTCGCGGTCTACTACAACGTCCGGCTCGGTGACGTCGACCGCATCGGCGCGCTGGCGGACCTGAACGGCCGCCCCGAGCGCGCGGAGGGTAC
Organism: Nocardioidaceae bacterium; assembly: GCA_036259355.1. Taxonomy (GTDB): domain Bacteria; phylum Actinomycetota; class Actinomycetes; order Propionibacteriales; family Nocardioidaceae; genus JALZDI01. Next base: position 7,326 of record DATABY010000150.1, on the reverse strand, counting down.
AGCCGCGAACGCGATGAACATCCTGCTCATGGGCACCGACAACGGCAACGGCAGCTCGATCAAGGAGGAGCTCGCCGACGGGGAGTGGGAGTCGGGAGCCCACCGCAGCGACACGATCATGATCCTGCACATCACCGCCGACCGGGACGGCGCCTACCTCGTCTCGATCCCGCGGGACAGCTACGTGCCGATCCCCGGTCACGGGCGCGACAAGCTCAACGCCGCCTTCTCCTACGGCGGCCCGCTGCTGGCGCAGCGCACCGTCGAGGGCTTGACCGACGTGCGCATCGACCACCTGGCGATGATCGACTGGGCGTCGTTCAAGGACCTGACCACGGCGCTGGGCGGGGTGCCGATCACGATCCCGGAGACCTTCACCGACCCCAAGAACGACCGCACCTGGGAGGCCGGCACCTACAACCTGCAGGGCCAGGAGGCGCTCAACTACGTGCGCACTCGCTACGGCCTCGAGAACGGCGACTTCGACCGGATCAAGCGCCAGCAGAACTTCCTGCGCTCGCTGCTGCGCAAGACACTCTCCCAGGGCACCGTGTCCAACCCGGTGAGGCTCACCAACGTCCTCGAGGTGCTCACCGACAACCTCACCGTGGACGAGGACTTCAGCGTCGAGAAGATGCGCGACCTCGCGTTGTCCCTGCGCAACCTGCGCGGTGACGACGTCGAGTACCTCACCACGCCGCTCGGCCGGTACGACGAGGTCAACGGCCAGAGCATCGTGCGGCTGCAGAAGAAGGAGTCGCAGGCGCTCTTCACCGCGGTGCGCCAGGACGACATCGAGGCCTACCTGCGCCAGTACGGCGGCGAACGGCTGCCCGCCGCCGGGTCGGTGCGCTGACCGGGCGCTCGGACCGTCGGCCAAACCGGCCCGCGCCCCGTACTCTGGTCCTGGCACACCCACCAGGACGCGGTCCGTGCTCCATCCCGCGCCGACCGTCTGCAGGAGACTGGCACCCCGATGACTGCCGAAGAGGGCCTCACCCGTTCCCGGCCGGGCTTCGTCCGGCGCCACAAGGTCGTCGCGATCCTGAGCGTTCTGGTGCTGCTGCTGGCCGGCGCGGTCGTCGCGTTCGGGTTCTACCTCAACTCCCAGCTCGGCAACTTCTCCTACTTCGACAGCACCCTGGACCCCGCCCAGCGTGCTCCCGAACCCACCGGCGCGGCAGCCGAGGCTCGCAACATCCTGATGCTCGGTACCGACAAGGGGAGCGGCGAGTCGATCGAGCAGGAGCTCGCGGACGGTGAGTGGACGACCGGGGCGTTTCGCAGCGACACGATCATGCTGGTGCACATCCCCGCCGACCAGAGCCAGGCCTTCCTGGTGTCGATCCCGCGGGACAGCTACGTGCCGATCCCCGGCCACGACCGGCAGAAGATCAACGCGGCGTTCTCGTTCGGGGGGCCGGACCTGAGCGTACGGACCGTCGAGAACCTGACCGGGGTCTACATCGACCACGTCGCGATGATCGACTGGGAGGGGTTCAAGGACCTCACGCACGCGATCGGCGGCGTCCAGGTCACGGTGGCGGAGACGTTCACCGACCCCAAGACCGGCACCTGGGAGGCCGGCACCTACAACCTGGAGGGCCAGCGGGCGCTCGACTACGTGCGTACCCGCTACGCGTTGGAGGAGGGCGACTTCGACCGGATCAAGCGCCAGCAGAACTTCCTGCGCGCGGTGATGCAGAAGACCGTCAGCCGCGGCACCCTGGCCAACCCGCTCAAGCTGACCAACCTGCTGCAGGCGGTCACGGATGCGACGACCGTCGACTCCGGCTGGACGGCGGGGGAGATGCGCCGGCTGGCGCTGAACCTGCGGGACCTCGGCCCGAGCGACGTGCAGTACCTGACCGCGCCCACGACGGGCACCGAGGACGTCGAAGGGGTCGGCAACGTGGTGCTGCTGGCGCCGAAGGAAAGCAAGGCGCTGTGGGAGGCGCTGCGCACCGACGACGTGCAGGGCTACCTCGAGCGGTACGGCGGCGAGACGCTGCCGGCGTCGGGCCAGGTGCGCTGACCCGTAGCCGGGGACCAGACCCACCTCGGCGATGCGCTGGGGTCCCTTCAGCCGGAACTCGAGAGTGACGCCGCTGCGACGAGCCGGCCGCCCGGTGCCGTTGCCGGGCCCGAAGGCCCGGCGGAGCGGGACGGGGACGGCCCGGGTGACCTCGGCTGGCCGGTGCGCAGTTCTCCGCCGACCGCTGCCTCGGCGAGGCTGTCCGCGTCGCTGCGCGGCGCCGGTGCCCCCGGCTCGGAGGCCTCCTCGGTGTCGCCGGCCAGCCCGCGGCCGACGAAGAATGCGGTGAGGATCAGCGACAGAGCCCGGCCGATGACGCCGAGCGCGATGAGCGCACGGTGCTCACCGGTGCGTTCGCCGGCGGCCTCGAACAGGTCGTCGAGGCCGTCGGGCCCGTGCCGTCCGGACATGGCTGCGCAGCCTACGCAACGGCCCCGCGGCCGTGCGGACCCGCCCGTGACGCGGTCGTCTGACCCGGTGCACAATCCGCCGACGGCGGTCACAGGATGGTGCGCGGACGCCAACGGTCCCGCCGCCCGATGCTCGACCGGGTCGACGGGACCGCTGCGTTCGGCGGCTGCGGCTCCTGCCTCAGAGCGTGATCTGCACCTCGGCGACCTTGCCCTTCTCGGCGACGACCGCGCGGTCGACCGTGGCGGCCTTGGGCGCGAGCGTGCGCAAGGTCCACTGGCCCGGCCCGGCGAAGAACCGGAAGTGGCCGGTGGCCGATGTCGGGACCTCGGCGGTGAACTCGCCGGTGCGGTCCAGCAGCCGCACGTAGGCACCGCTCACCGGCTCGTCGTCCCGGTACACGATCCCCTGGATGATGGCCTCCTTGTCGACGTCGATGCCCTCCAGCGACAGGCCGCCGGTGGTCGCGCCGCACATCAGGCGTTCCCCGGCTCGTCGCCGAGCGTGACCGGGACGCCGACCAGCGAGCCGTACTCGGTCCATGAGCCGTCGTAGTTCTTCACGTTCGGCTGGTCGAGCAGCTCGTGCAGCACGAACCAGGTGTGCGCGCTGCGCTCACCGATGCGGCAGTAGGCGATGGTGTCCTTCCCGTAGTCGACACCGGCGTCGGCGTACAGCTTCTTGAGCTCCTCGTCGTCGCGGAAGGTGCCGTCGTCGTTGGCCGCCTTGCTCCACGGGATGTTCGCGGCGGTGGGAATGTGGCCACCGCGCTGCGCCGACTCCTGGGGCAGGTGCGCGGGGGCGAGCAGGCGTCCGGCGTACTCGTCGGGACTGCGCACGTCCACCAGGTTCTTCACGCCGATCGCCTGCACCACCTCGTCGCGGAACGCGCGGATGTCGAGGTCGGGGTCCTGGGCGGTGTAGCTGGTCTTGGACCGCTCGACGGACTCGTCGGTGAGCTCGCGGCTGTCGAGCTCCCACTTCTTGCGGCCACCGTCGAGCAGGCGCACCTGGTCGTGGCCGTAGAGCTTGAAGTACCAGTACGCGTACGCGGCGAACCAGTTGTTGTTGCCGCCGTAGAGCACGACGGTGTCGTCGTTGCTGATGCCACGCTCGCTGAGCAGCCGCTCGAACTGCTCCTTGTTCACGAAGTCGCGGCGGACCGGGTCCTGCAGGTCCTGCTTCCAGTCGATCTTCACCGCACCACGGATGTGGCCCTTGTCGTAGGCGGTGGTGTCCTCGTCTACTTCGACGACGACGACCTTGTCGTCATCGAGACGCTCCTCGACCCATGCGGCGTCGACAAGCACTGATTCGCGGCTCATGCGGAAACCTCCGTGGGCGTGGACGCCCGGTTGCTGGGGTGTTCGGGGAAGGTACGTCGGATCAACAGGTACATCTCGCAGCCCAGGCAGAACCCGAAGGCGGCGTTGAGGAAGGCGGCCGCGAGCGCGAGCGCAGTCGCGGCCAGACCGAGCACCGCGAGGCCTGACCCGAAGCCGGCGAGTGCGACGACGGCGAAGAGCAGGCCCACAGCCTGCGCGAAGCGCGGTGGCTGCGGCGCCTCGGTGTGCGCGGGCGGCCCGAGGCGCGGCCGGACCACTCGGGCGAAGGCGACCGCGTACGGCGACCGCCGCACACCCGCCACCGCGCCGGTCGCGAACACCGCCGCCTGGAACGCCAGCAGCCACACGTTCTCGGTGACCAGCACGGCAGCCAGCACCAGCGTGGTCACAGCGGCGGCGAACCGCTGGCCACGGGGGTCGACAGACATCCGAACTCCTGACTCGGGACTCGAGGGACGCGCGAGGGTCAGGCGACGCGGGCTCTGGCGCGTGCACGACGGCACGGACGGGCAGAGGTGTCGGGGCGTCGCCCGGTCAGGACATTCGACACAGCGCGGAGCGCACACGGCAGTGGTCCACTGCGCGCCGCTTGGTGAGCGCTGTCGAGGTCATGGCCCGAGGGTACGGCGTACGCGCGAGCAGGCCGCAATCGATCTCGAATGACAAGACGCCTTCTCGCATATTGAGAACGTCAGAGGGGCAGCGCGGCCAGCACCTGCTCCTTGCGGGGCTGGCCGGACGCCCGCGTGCGGACACGACCGTCTGCGTCGAGCACCAGGGTGGTCGGGGTGCGCAGGACGCCGAGGCGACGGACCAGCTCCAGGTGTGACTCGGCGTCGATCTCGACGTGGGCGACCCCGGGCACGACGTCGGCGACCTCGCCGAGGACGCGTCGCGTGGCCCGGCACGGCGCGCAGAACGCACTGGAGAACTGCACCAGCGTCGCGCGCTCGCCGAGCGGGGCGCCGTCGAGGTCGACCGGGCTCAGTCGCACGACGTCGCCAGGAGGGTCACCGGGGTGCGTTCCGGCACCGGTGGCTTCCCCACCGGCGACCGACCGACGGCCCAGCCCCACCATGTGGAAGCGCCCGTCGTACCACTGCTTGCCCAGGCCGACCACGGTGGCCACGAGCAGCACGCCGAGCAGTACCCAGATCCCGGTCAACACGCGCCCCACATTACGGGGACCGGCAACCGCTCAGCCGCCGGCGAAGGGCGGCAGCAGCTCCACCACGTCGTCCGCGGACAACAGCACCGCCGCGGGGTCCTGTGACGACACCGGCGCCGATCCGACCAGCACCGAGCACACGCCCACCACGTCGGCGAACCGTCGGTTGCCCGCATGCAGGGCGACCACCGCCTGCAGCGCCTCCGCCAGCGTGGCCGCCGACACCCGGTCGGACTCGCGTCCGGCGGCGGCCCGGGCGGCCGCCCAGTACCGCACCGTCACCAGTGGCGAACCGCGGGAACCCATGTCGGCTATCCTGTCTCACGCGAGGCCCGGGCAACGACGCCCCTGGGCCTTGTGTTGTCTTCGTCCCGGTCCGCCGGGGCCAGTTCGGGAGGTGCGATGAGCACCCTGGTGCTGCTGACCAACGCCCCGCAGCCGTCGGCCGAGGTGCTGCCGGCCCTGACGCTGCTGCCGCACACCGTACGTGTCCTGCCCGCCGAGCCGGCCGCGCTGGTCGAGGCACCCGACTGTGACGCGGTGCTGGTCGACGGCCGGCGTGACCTGGCGCAGGCCCGGGAGTTCACCCGGCTGATGCGTACGACGGGTACCGACGTGCCGCTGATCCTGGTCCTCGGCGAGGGGGGCATGGCCGTGGTCGCCGACGACTGGGGAGCGGACGACGTAGTGCTGGACAGCGCCGGGCCCGTGGAGGTCGACGCGCGGCTACGTCTCGCGGCCGGACGGCTGAAGGCGGCGCGCGGCGACGCCGACGAGGACACCCGGGTGATCCGCAGCGGCGGGGTGGTGATCGAGGAGACCACCTACACCGCCAGGCTCGACGGAGGCGTGCTCGACCTGACGTTCAAGGAGTTCGAGCTGCTCAAGTACCTCGCCCAGCATCCGGGGAGGGTGTTCACCCGCCACCAGCTGCTGCAGGAGGTCTGGGGATACGACTACTTCGGGGGGACCCGCACCGTCGACGTCCACGTGCGGCGGCTGCGGGCCAAGCTGGGCCCCGAGCACGAGGCGCTGATCGGCACCGTGCGCAACGTGGGCTACCGGTTCGTGCTCCCACCCAGCGACACCTCCGGCGTGGCGACGGCCGCACGCGGTGACGTCGGGGCGGCCGAGGACCGGGAGGACGTCGAGACGCCGGCCAACGACGCCTCGAGCTGAGCCTGCGGCGCGGCGGCATGCTCACGCCTACGGTCAACGGAGCGGTCGAGCGTCTCCTCGAGGCGGTCCAGCCAGAGCACCAACGCCAGACACGTCAGCGGCACCAACGGCACGAGAACCATCACGACAACATGCGGCATACTCCGTAAACCGCCCCGACCGTGTTCCCTCCCGGACCACGGAGCGGCTCTCTCCTTTCCCCCGCTCAGTTCCCGTTCCCTACTCTCGGAAACGGTCAACGCGTCCCCTGATTGTGCGGTACCGGCCGTGCCGACCCTCGCCGACGCGCTGGGTGACGTCCGCCACGGTCCGCGGCGCCCGCACCTCGCTGCGGTGCCGCACGGACCCCGCACCGCCTAGCGTGGTGCCGGTGAACAGCTCCGCCGCAGACGTCGTGATCGCCGTACAACCCACGCTGAGCGCCGACCAGGGCAGCCAGGTCAGCGCCCTGGTGGAGGCGGCGACCGCGGCCGACGGTGTCCGCCCGCTGAACGAGCACGTGATGCTGGCGCTGCGGTACGGCGGCGACGCCGCGGTCCGGCACGTGGTCGCCACCGCGCCGGACGGTGCCTGGGTCGGGTACGGGCACCTGGACCTGACCGACCGCATCCAGGGCGCCAGCGCCGAGGTCGTCGTACACCCGCAGTGGCGGCGGCAGGGTGTCGGAGCCGCGCTGGTGCAGCGGATGCTGGACGAGGCCGCACCGTCGACGCTGCGACTGTGGGCGCACGGTCACCATCCGGCGGCCGAGCGGCTGGCGGCCACGCTGGGGTTCACCCGCGTGCGCGACCTGTGGCAGATGCGCCGTTCGCTGCACGCGGCCCTCCCCGAGGTGGTGGTCCCCGACGGCGTCGTGCTGCGGTCGTTCCGGCCGGGCGCCGACGACGAGGACTGGCTGAAGGTGAACGCACGGGCGTTCGCCGACCACCCCGAGCAGGGGTCGATGACGGCCGCGGACCTGACGCAGCGGATGAGCGAGCCGTGGTTCGACGCGGACGGGTTCATCGTGGCCGAGCGCGACAGCGCGCTGGTGGGCTTCCACTGGACCAAGGTGCACGCCGGCGGGGAGCACGACCCGATCGGCGAGGTCTACGTGGTCGGCGTGGACCCGGCGGCGCAGGGCCTCGGGCTCGGGAAGGTGCTCACGCTGGCGGGCCTGTGGCACCTGCGCGACCGCGGACTGGACC
>DATABY010000149.1:0-7056 GCA_036259355.1 Nocardioidaceae bacterium | reverse complement strand
TGGAGCAGGTCGACGGGGCCCAGCTCGCCCACGACGAGGCCTCCGGCCGCGCGCAGCGCGGCGACGCCGCCGGCATGGGCCTTCTCCGGCGACACGAGCACGGCGTCGACGTGGCCGCCTCGCCGCGCCAGCCGCGCCCCCGCGTACAGCGCGTCGCCGCCGTTGTCTCCGGAGCCGGCCAGCACCCCGACCCGGGCGCCGTACACGGTGCCCCGCAGCCCCGCCAGCAGGTCGGCGCAGGCGGCGGCCAAGCCGGCGGCGGCGCGCTGCATCAGCGCGCCCTCGGGCAGCCGTGCCATCAGCGCGGCCTCGGCGGTACGGACCTGGTCGACGGTGTGGGCGGCGCGCATCAGGCCTCCAGCACCACCACGGCGGAGGCGATGCCGGCGTCGTGCGACAGCGACACGTGCACCGAGCTCACCGCGAGCTGCTCGGCGCGCGCGGCGACCGAGCCGGTCATCTCCAGCCAGGGACGGCCGCTGTCGGCGCTGCGCACCTCGGCGTCGACCCAGTGCAACCCGTCCGGGGCGCCCAGCGCCTTCGCCAGCGCCTCCTTGGCGGCGAACCGGGCCGCCAGCGACGCGACCGCGCGGTCCCGCTCGTGCGGCGTGAACAGCCGGGTGCGCATCGCCGGCCGGCGCGCGAGGGTCTCTTCGAAGCGGGCCACGTCGACGACGTCGATGCCGACGCCCACGATCATCCGAGGCACCCCTGGGTCGGCCGTACTGTGCGCAACAGCCCACGCCTCGGCGGACACGACACCTGCACCCGCATCACTCGACCGTCACGGACTTGGCGAGGTTGCGCGGCTGGTCGACGTCGTGGCCGAGGCTGGTGGCCAGCTCGCAGGCGAACAGCTGCAGCGGCACGGTGGCGACCAGCGGCTGCAGCAGCGTGCCGACGCGAGGCAGCCGGATCAGCTCGTCGGCGTAGGGCACGACGTCCTCGTCGCCCTCCTCGGCCAGCACGATCGTGCGGGCGCCGCGGGCGCGGATCTCCTGAATGTTGCTGACGATCTTGTCGTGCAGCATGTCGCGGCCGCGCGGCGGCACGATGACGAACACCGGGAGGTTGTCCTCCATCAGCGCGATCGGGCCGTGCTTGAGCTCGCCGGCGGCGAAGCCCTCGGCATGGATGTAGGCCAGCTCCTTGAGCTTGAGCGCACCCTCGAGCGCGACCGGGAAGCCGACGTGGCGGCCGAGGAAGAGCACCGACCGGGAGCCGGCGAGCTCACGCGCCAGCTCCACCACCGGACCGATCTGGTCCAGCACCCGCTGCACCGCCCGTGGGACCTCGCCCAGCTGGCGCATGATCGCGTTGATCTCGTCGCCGTACTTCATCCCGCGGACCTGTGCGAGGTAGAGGCCGAGCAGGTAACAGGCCACCAGCTGGGTGAGGAAGCCCTTGGTGGAGGCCACCCCGATCTCCGGACCCGCGTGGGTGTAGATCACCGCGTCGGACTCGCGCGGGATCGTGGAGCCGTTGGTGTTGCAGATCGACAGCACCCGGGCGCGCTGCTGGCGCGCGTGCCGGATCGCCATCAGCGTGTCCATGGTCTCCCCGGACTGGCTGATCGTGACCACCAGCGTGGAGCGGTCCACGATCGGGTCGCGGTAGCGGAACTCGCTGGACAGCTCGACCTCGCAGGCCACCCGGGTCCAGTGCTCGATGGCGTACTTCGCCACCAGCCCGGCGTAGAAGGACGTACCGCACGCCAGGATGATGATCTTGTCGATGGTGCGGAGCTCGTCGTCGGACAGACGCATCTCGTCGAGCTGCAGGGAGCCGTCGGAGGTGTGCCGCCCCAGCAGGGTGTCGGCGACCGCCTGCGGCTGCTCGTAGATCTCCTTGCGCATGAACCAGTCGAAGCCGCCCTTCTCCGCGGCCGACAGGTCCCAGTCCACGTGGAACGGCCGACCCTGTACCGGTTCACCGTCGAAGCCCACGACCTCGACCCCGTCGGTGGTGATCGTGACGACCTGGTCCTGGCCCAGCTCCAGCGCCTCGCGGGTGTGCTGGAGGAACGCCGCCACGTCGGAGGCCAGGAAGTTCTCGCCCTCCCCCAGCCCCACCACCAGCGGCGAGTTGCGCCGCGCACCGACCACTCGCGACGGGTCGTCGGCGGTGCTGGCGACGATCGTGAACGCGCCCTTCAGCTGCCGGCACACCGCCTGCATCGCCGTGGTGAGGTCGCCGCCGCCGGCGAGCTCGAGCTCGAGCAGGTGCGCGACCACCTCGGTGTCGGTCTCGGACAGCAGCTCGTGGCCGCCACGCTCGAGCCGGTCGCGCAGCGTGGCGAAGTTCTCGATGATGCCGTTGGGCACCACGGCCACCCTGCCGTGGCAGTCGGTGTGCGGATGGGCGTTGCGGTCGTTCGGCGGGCCGTGGGTAGCCCACCGGGTGTGCCCCACGCCGGTCGTGGAGGCGGGCATCGGGGACTCGCCCAGCGCCTTGTCGAGGTTGCCGAGCTTGCCGGTGCGCTTCTGCACGTGCAGCGTTCCGCCGTCGACCAGCGCCACCCCGGCGGAGTCGTAGCCGCGGTACTCCAGCCGGCGCAGCCCGTCCATGACCACACCCAGGGCCTGCTGCCCGCCGACGTATCCCACGATCCCGCACATGGGCCTCAGCGTACCGAGCGGTCGCCGGTGCCCCCGACGGCGGAGACACCATGTCGATAACAATGGGTCGCATGCCGCAGGCCCCGAAGCGCGAGCCCACGCGCGAGTCCTCGCCGTACGTGGAGCTGGACCGCGCCGCCTGGGCGGCGTTGGCGGCCTCGATGGAGTCACCGCTGCCCGAGCGTGACGTGCAGCGCCTGCGCGGCCTCGGCGACGAGCTCGACCTCGACGAGGTGCAGGCGGTCTACCTGCCGCTGTCCCGCCTGCTCAGCCTCTACGTGCGCCACGTCGGCGAGCTGCACCGCGCCACCGAGGAGTTCCTGAACCGGCCGCAGCCGCCACGGACGCCGTTCGTCATCGGTATCGCCGGCTCGGTGGCGGTCGGCAAGTCGACCACCGCCCGCCTGCTGCGCGAGCTGCTGGCGCACTGGCCCGAGCACCCCAACGTCGAGCTGGTCACCACCGACGGTTTCCTGCTGCCGAACGCCGAGCTGATCCGGCGCGGCCTCCTGGAGCGCAAGGGCTTCCCGGAGTCCTACGACCGCAAGGCGCTGCTGCGGTTCGTCATGGACGTGAAGTCCGGCCGCGACACCGTCAGCGTGCCGAGGTACTCCCACATCAAGTACGACGTGGTGCCCGACGACCCGCAGGTGCTGAAGACACCCGACATCGTGCTGCTCGAGGGGCTGAACGTCCTGCAGCCGGCGCGCGCCGGGCTCGACGGGCGGCCCGGGCTGGCCGTGAGCGACTTCTTCGACTTCTCGGTCTACGTCGACGCGGCGGTCAAGGACATCCGCACGTGGTACGTCGAGCGCTTCCTGCGGCTGCGGGAGACGGCGTTCCGCGACCCCGAGTCGTACTTCTCGCGCTACGCCGAGCTGACCGGTCCGGAGGCGGTGGGCCGGGCCGAGCAGCTGTGGGACACCATCAACGGCCCCAACCTCGCGGCCAACATCAAGCCGACGAGGAGCCGCGCGTCACTGGTGCTGCGCAAGGACGCCGACCACTCGGTGCGCTGGGTCCGTCTCCGCAAGCTCTGACGCCGGCAGGTCAGAGGGCGAGGGCGACCTGCACCACGGCGGCGAGGCGCTGCGCGACCCGCTCGGCCTGCTCGGCCGACTGCGCCTCGACCATCACCCGCACCACCGCCTCGGTGCCCGAGGGGCGCAGCAGCACCCGCCCGCCGTCGCCGAGCTCGGCCTCGGCCTCGCGCACGGCCGCCCGCACGGTCTCGTCGCTGTCCGTCCGGGCCCTGTCGACGCCGGGCACGTTCACCAGCACCTGCGGCAACCGCGCCATCACGGCCGTCAGCTCGGCGAGGCTGCGACCGGTCTCGGCCATGCGCGCCAGCAGGTGCAGGGCGGTCAGCACGCCGTCGCCCGTGGTCGCGTGGTCGGTCATCACCAGGTGGCCGGACTGCTCACCGCCCAGGGTGTAGCCGCGGGCCCGCATCAGCTCGAGCACGTAGCGGTCGCCGACCTTGGTCTGCTCGACCCCGATCTGCTCGCGTTCCATGGCCAGCCGGAAGCCGAGGTTGCTCATCACCGTCGCCACCACGGTGGAGTCCTTGAGCCGGCCGTCGTCACGCATGGCCAGCGCCAGGACGGCCAGGATCTGGTCGCCGTCGACGACCGCACCTTGGGCGTCCACGGCCAGGCACCGGTCGGCGTCGCCGTCGAGCGCGACACCGGCGTCCGCGCGGTGGTCGACGACCGCGGCCTGCAGCGACTCGGGGTGGGTGGACCCGCAGTCGGCGTTGATGTCGTAGCCGTCGGGGTCGCAGTGGATCTCGACGACCTCGGCCCCGACCGCCCGCAGGGTCCGGGGTGCCAGCTCGTGCGCCGCGCCGTTCGCCGCGTCCACGACCACCTTCAGGCCGTCGAGGCGGTGCGACACCGTCGACAGCAGATGGTCGACGTAGCGGGCGTCGGCCTCCGCGGGCAGGTCCCGGACCCGCCCGACCCCCCGCCCGGTGGGACGGGTCCACTCCGCGCCGACATGGGCCTCGATCTCCTGCTCGAGCAGGTCCTCGAGCTTGTGGCCGCCGCGGGCGAAGATCTTGATCCCGTTGTCGGGCATCGGGTTGTGGCTGGCGGACAGCATCACGCCGAAGTCGGCGCCGAAGTCGGCGGTGAGGAACGCCACCGCCGGGGTGGGCAGCACGCCGAGGCGCAGCACGTCGACCCCGGCGCTGGCGAGTCCGGCGACCACGGCCGCCTCGAGGAACTCGCCCGACGCCCGAGGGTCACGCCCGACGACGGCCATCGGCCGCTCGGAGCGGTAGCGGTCCGGGGTGCCGGTCTCTCCGAGGACGTGCGCGGCGGCGATCGCCACGTCGAGCGCCAGCTCGACGGTCAGCTCGCGGTTGGCGATCCCCCGGACACCGTCGGTGCCGAAGATCCGACTCATGGGTGAGTCACCGGGTCCGGGCGCCGCGGATCAGCGCTTGGAGTACTGCGGAGCCTTGCGGGCCTTCTTCAGCCCGGCCTTCTTGCGCTCCTTGACCCGCGCGTCGCGGGTGAGCATGCCGGCCTTCTTCAGCGTCGGCCGGTTGGCCTCCGCGTCGACGGCGTTCAGCGCCCGCGACACACCGAGCCGCAGCGCGCCGGCCTGCCCGCTCGGGCCACCGCCCTGGATGCGGGCGATGACGTCGTAGGCGCCGGCCGCGTTGGTCAGCACGAACGGCTCGTTGACCAGCTGCTGGTGCAGCTTGTTCGGGAAGTACTGGTCGAGCGACCGGCCGTTGACCGTCCACTGACCGGTGCCCGGCACGAGTCGCACGCGCGCGATGGCCTGCTTGCGGCGGCCGGTCGCCCCGGCCGGGGCGATCGTCGCGGGGCGCGCGGTTCCCTCCGCCGACGGCGTGGTCTCGGAGCTGTAGGCGACCGTGCTGGACTCGTCCGGCTCGGTGGTGGTCGTGGTGGGCTCAGCCACGGGTGTTCCTCACTTCGTTCACTGCACGGTCTGGGAGATCTGGGTGATCTCGAACGGCTTCGGCTGCTGGGCCTGGTGCGGGTGGTTCGGACCGGCGTACACCTTCAGCTTGCGCAGCATCTGCCGGCCCAGCTTGTTCTTGGGGAGCATGCCCCAGACGGCCTTCTCGACCGCCCGACGGGGGTGCTTTTCGAGCAGGTCACCGAACCGGGTCGCGGACAGGCCCCCGGGGTAGCCGGAGTGGCGGTACGACAGCTTGCCCTCACGCTTGTTCCCCGAGAGCGCCACCTTGTCGGCGTTGACGATGATCACGAAGTCGCCGGTGTCGAGGTGGGGTGCGTAGGTCGGCTTGTGCTTGCCACGAAGCAGCGTGGCGGCCTGGACGGCGAGCCGGCCGAGGACGACGTCGTTGGCATCGATAACGTGCCACTGACGCTGGACGTCACCGGGCTTCGGGCTGTACGTGCGCACGGTCGTTGACCTTCGTTCGTTCGGTGATTCTTGCGGGGTCTGCCCCCGAACGGGGCCTGGCTGCCGCCTCATGGCCGCACGGGCGCAGCGACCCCCCAGGGTACTCGGCGGCGGTGTCGAGGGTCAAAATGGGGTGACGGGCGCCTTCGGGACAACCCTCGTTCGCCTCGGGGCGGCGTGGGGGCCTAAGTTGGCATGAGTCGAACATCAATGAGGAGAGCCGACGTGTCCCAAGAGACGGCGACCGCCTCCGCGGGCAGCAACCAGTCCCTGACGGTCCGCGACAACCGCACTGGCCAGGAGTACGAGCTACCGATCGCCGACGGCACGATCCGTGCCGCCGACCTCAGCCAGATCCGGGTCGGCGAGGACGAACCGGGGCTCGCCACCTACGACCCGGGGTTCACCAACACGGCGTCGTGCCGCAGCGCGGTGACCTACATCGACGGCGAGAAGGGAATCCTGGAGTACCGCGGGTACCCGATCGAGCAGCTGGCGGAGCAGTCGACCTATCTCGAGGTCGCCTACCTGCTGATCCACGGCGAGCTGCCGACCAAGGACCAGTACGAGACGTGGGTGCACGAGATCACCTACCACACGTTCGTGCACGAGAACATCAAGACGTTCATGCAGGGGTTCCGGTACGACGCCCACCCGATGGGCATGCTGCTGGCCTCGGTGGGCGCGCTCTCGACGTTCTACCCCGAGTCACGCAACCTCTCCGACGGCTCGGTCCGCCACATGCAGATCGTGCGGATGATCGCGAAGATGCCCACGCTGGGCGCCTGGGCGTTCCGGCACGCGCAGGGCAAGCCCTACGTCTACCCCGACAACGAGCTGTCGTACGCCGGTAACTTCCTCGCGATGCTCTTCAAGATGAGCGAGCAGAAGTTCCAGGCCGACGAACGGCTGGTCCGGGCGCTCGAGGTGCTGTTCATCCTGCACGCCGACCACGAGCAGAACTGCTCGACCAATGCCGTGCGCTCGGTCGGCTCCAGCCAGGTGGACCCCTACTCGGCGGTCTCGGCCGGCA
>DATABY010000148.1:0-5021 GCA_036259355.1 Nocardioidaceae bacterium | reverse complement strand
AACGGGTTCATGGCGGTGTCGGCGACGCACGCCGCGTTGCTGCTGGCGCAGGGCACCGGCCGGTTGATCCGGCGTACGACCGACCGGGGTGTGGTCGCGATCCTCGACCCGCGGGTGGTGACCGCCCGCTACGGCGCGTTCCTGCGTGCCTCGCTGCCGCCGATGTGGGCGACGACCAACCGCGACGTGGTCGTGTCGGCGCTGGAACGGCTGGACGCGGCCGCACGCGGCTGAGGATCAGCTGTTGCGCAGCGCCTTGATCAGCTCGGACTTGTTCATCGACGACCGACCGTTGATACCGACCTTCTTGGCCTTGTTCATCAGCTCGGTCTTGGACCAGTCGTCGTAGTCGCCGCCCTTGCCGCCCTTCTTGCCGACCTTCGAGCGTGACGACTTGGCCGCTGTGTTGGCGATCCGGGCGGACTTGCCCTTGCTCTCGCCCTTCTTGCGCAGCTCCTCGTACATCTTCTTGTCCTTCACCGAAGGACCCGGGCTCTTCTGAGGCATCGGCACCTCACCTCCTCCACACCAGCGTGCCCGAGTGATCCGGTCCTACACCCTCGCGACGCGCCGAGCGGCGTCACGGTAGCCTCGTCGACCGCCATGAAACCGACAGCCCAGCTCGCTCGCCGGCTGCCGGTGCTGCTACCGGCCGTCCTGGTCGCCGGCGGCTGCTCCGGTACGCCGAGCGCGGCGGATCTCGTCGCCGAGCAGGCCGCTGCGGGCGCGCGCGTCGGTCAGGCGGAGGCGGCCGGTGCGCTGCTGGACTACGTCGCCAACGTCAACCAGGCGCTCCGGTCCGGCGACACCGAGGAACTCACCGCCATGACCGGGCCACGGTGCCCCTGCCGCGACCTGGTCGCGACGATCGACGCCAGGTTCGCCGGCGACGGGGAGTCGGTGCGGCGTTCGACGTCGGCTCCGTCACGGTGTTGCAGCGGCAGGGGAGCCGGGCGCGGGTCCGGGCGCGGGTGTCGGTGTCGGAGTACACCGTGCGCAACCGCGACGGGCTCCGCGCCGGCGCGCGTGCGGCGCAGGACTTCGTGGCGACCTACACCGTGCAGCGCGACGGTGACACGTGGCGCGTGGTCGACGTGCAGCAGGGCTCCTGACCCCGTCGTTCACACCCGGCGGAGCACCGCGACGACCTTGCCGAGGATCGTGGCGTCGTTGCCGTCGATCGGCTCGTAGACGTCGTTGTGGGGGAGGAGCCAGACCTGACCCTTCTTGCGCTGGAAGGTCTTGACGGTGGCCTCGTCGTCCAGCAGCGCCGCGACGATCTCGCCGTTCTCGGCGGAGGGCTGCTGGCGTACGACGACGAAGTCGCCGTCGCAGATCGCGGCGTCGACCATCGAGTCACCCTTGACCTCGAGCATGAACAGCGTGCCCTCACCGACGAGCGTCCTGGGCAGCGGGAGCACCTCCTCGACACGCTCGTCGGCCAGGATCGGGCCGCCGGCCGCGATGCGGCCCACCCGCGGCACGTAGGCCGCGTCGGGCCGCAGGTCTGCGATGCCGGTCTCGTCGAAGGCATCCTCCGGCGCCGAGGACGAGGCGGTGTGCGGCGCGTCGGGGTGCAGGATCTCCAGGGCACGCGGACGGTTGGGGTCGCGCCGGATGAAGCCCTTGGACTGCAGCGAGCGCAGCTGGTGAGACACGCTCGAAGAGCTGGTGAGACCGACGGACTCGCCGATCTCGCGCATGCTCGGCGGGTAGCCACGGCGCTCCACGGAGTCGCGGATCACGTCGAGCACCCGGCGCTGCCGCGGCGTCAGCCCCGACGCGTCGGGCGGTCCGTCCGGGAGCTCGCGGACCTTGCTCTGGGTCTTCTTCGCCAATGACCTCACCGCCTGCGTGTTCGATAGTGGCCGGAACGCCTGGCACGACGTTAGACCGGCCGGCCGGCAGTTTCAAACACCTGTTCGATGTGTCGTGGGCGGACCCCGGCGGCCGGAAGCGCGGCGGGGCAGCCGGCGACGCGGCAGCGACGTCCGCCTGGAGACGAGCGAGGGACCAGCGCGGGACCAGCGCGGGGTCAGTGGCGTCGGGACCGGGCGGCCTTGCGCATCCGACGCCGGCCCTGGAAGCGCAGCACCGGCTCCAGCCGCATCATCACGCCGGGTGCGGCCGCGGTCAGTCGCATCATGCCGCCGCGCCACGCGGGCACGGTCCGGACGACGCGGTGCGTGCCGAGCAGGTCCACGGCCGCGCGCCCGATCTCCGCGGTGGTCAGCAGGCGTCCGCCGGAGTGGACCAGCGCCGAGCCCTGGCCCTCGGGGTCCATGCTCGTCACGAGCTGGGTGTCGACGCCGTCGGGGCAGATCGCGTGCACGCGCAGACCCCGGCCGCGCAGCTCACTGTCCAGCGACCCGGTCAGGGACACGACCGCGGCCTTGGTGGCGGCGTACACCGAGAGGCCCGGGACCGGGCCGTGGGCCGACAGCGAGGCGATGTTGAGGATCTCGCCACCGGACGGCATCGCGGCGACCGCCGCCCGGCAGCCCCAGACCACCCCGGTGAGGTTGATGTCGACCAGCGCGGAGACCTGGTCCGAGGGCTGGTCCGCGATCCGACCGTCGAAGCCGACGCCGGCGTTGTTGACCCATACCCGGAGCCGGCCGTGCCGGTTCGCCTCGGTCGCCACCGCATGGTGGCCGGCCTCGTCGCGCACGTCCTGCGCCACTCCGGCCGCGGCACCGATCTCGGTGGCGGTACGGCGGGCCGCCTCGCCGTCGACGTCGGAGACCACGACCGCGTAGTCGCGGCGTACCAGCTCCGCGGCGATCGCGCGGCCGATGCCACGCGCGGCACCGGTCACCACCGCGGCCGGCTGGTCGGCTCTCGGCGGGGGTGGGGGTTCGGAGTCCATGGCCGAACCCTAGTCACCGGATCCGGTGCGGTTACCGGCGGGTATCGCCGGTTCGCGGAGTGCGCGCGTCGAACACATCTTCGAGGAACCCCTTGGCTTCTGTCCGCAGCAGCGTGTACAAAGGGAACATGCGTTCGATCGAACAGTCTTTCGACCCCGTGGCTGCGGCGGGCGAGGGCTGTCGGTGGGCGCCGGTACAACTCAAGCGACAGACAGACGCTCGACACATCGCGCCGTTCGACGAGCGGACGGCACCCGGAGGTTCTTCATGAGCAGCATGACGATCGCCCCGCCGAACCGGCTGCGGCACCCGCGGCCCGGCGCCCTGAGACTGACCCGCCGCGGCCGCCTGGTCGTGTTCCTGGTGTTCCTGCTGGCGGCCACGGCGGTGCTGGTGTTCGCGCTGTCCGGTGCGGCCACCGGGACCGCCGACCGCGGAGCGCCCGTCCCGGTCAAGGTCGTGCAGGTCGAGGCCGGCGACACGCTGTGGAGCATCGCGACCCGTGCCGCCCCCGGTCAGGACCCGCGCGATCTGATCGACGAGATCCAGCGGCTCAACGGCCTCGAGGGCTCACTCCCGGTCGGGACCCAGATCGCGGTCCCCCTCGGCCCCTAGCGCAAGGCCGTAGGCCTCGAGCGCGGCGAGAAACATGCCGTGTGACCAGAGCAGCGGCCGCGCGCTGGGCCCCCACCGTTCCAGCCATTCGTCGAGCCGGTCCGGAGCGAGCAGGGGCGGTGTCTGCTCGGGGAGGTCGCCGGCCTCGTCAGCCGTGGCCGCGACCCAGTCCAGCAGCTGCGCGGCGCGTCCGCACCGCCCGAGGCGGGCGTGGTGCCAGGCCAGCAGACAGGCCAGTACCGGCCACTGCCCGCCGCCGAAGAAGGTGTCGCTGGGGTAGCGGTGCACGCCGCTCCCGGGCGCGCTCATCAGCTGGTCCTCGACCGCGGCCACCGTGGCCGACGCCAGGTCGCCGTCCGGCGGCACGACCTCGTACAGCGCCGCCACGGCGACCAGGCTCCCGTCGACCTCGTCGGAGGTGTCCAGCCACTTGGTGAGGCGCCCGTGGCGCACTCCCCGGCCCACGATGTCCTCGCGGGCGCCCGCGGCGACGCTCGACGCCGTCGTGGCCACGTCGCCGTCGAGGGTTCCCATGCGCACAGCGGCGCGCAGGCCGGCGTGCACGCCCGCGAGCGTCGCGACATGGCGGTGGTCCCGGTGCTCCTCCCACCAGTCGCGGCAGGTGTTCCGGCCGGTCGCGGCCAGGTACCGCACGGCGGTCTCGATGGCGCCGGCGTACGACTCCGCCGGCTCCCCGGTGCGGCGCAGGTGACGCTCGAGCGCCCAGAGCCAGGTGCCGTAGCCGTCGACCTGGAAGTTCCACCAGTCGTCCTCGTGGCGGCTTCCGTCGAGTGCGTAGCGGGCCGGGAGGTACGCGTGGTCGGGCAGCGTCGTGCCGGCCCTCGCGGCGGCCACCGCACCGTCCACGGCCGGCCGCTCCAGGCGCAGCACCTGGGCGCACCAGCGGTGGAACGCCGCGGCCTGCGCGTGCCCGCCCGCCGCGCTCATCCCGTCGGCGATGAAGGCGCCGTCGCGGAACCAGCAGAACGTGTACGGCGCGAATGTGACCGCCGCGGGGAACGCCCCGGACGACGCCTGGGCCTCGGCGATCAGCCGCACCGAATGGTCGGCCAGCCGGCGCCAGGCGGGCGGGATCGCCGCGGCTGACGCAGCGTGACCGGAGTGGGACACGGGGTTGACAGTGGCGCACACGAGGAGCCAGGCTGCCGCATGTAACCGCTTTCAGCAACCGGTTACATCGGCCGGGGGGCGCGCACCGACGGCGTGACAGGCCAAAAAACCAGGAGCGGGGGACGACAGGAGGACTGCGTGCGGCCCACAGGCACGTCCGAGCCCGGTGCGCCGGGCGGCGGTGAGCCGGCCAACGGTCGAGCCCGCCGGCGTGGCCTGGTCAGCGACGGCGTCACGATCCGCGACGTCGCCCAGCACGCGGGAGTCTCCATCGCCACCGTCTCGCGCGCGCTGCGCGGTCACGAGAACGTCACCGACACGACCCGGCAGCGAGTGCTCGCCTCGGTCGCCGAGCTCCGTTTCACGCCGAGCCGGCTCGGCGTCTCCCACGCCGGGCGTCGGCAC
>DATABY010000147.1:0-19360 GCA_036259355.1 Nocardioidaceae bacterium | reverse complement strand
GGTCGCGAGGCTCGCGACCGCGACGACGGTGGGGGACTTCAGCAACACGTCGATGCTCCCGAGAAGACGTCCGACGGGTGCGCTCCCCCCGCAGCGCCGGGACGGTCACACTAGGCCACACCCGTCACTCTGGACTAGGGGTGGTACCGCCACGATGCGGAATCGACACCGAATCGTGCCGTCACCAACGTCGGTGGGCAGCAGAACGGAGAACCGATGTCACTGCCCGGAACACAGGCGGGCTACGACCCGCTGGACGCCGAGTTCCTCGCCGACTCCTACCGCCGCCTACCGGCGGCTGCGCGACCTCGATCCGGTGCACCGGCACGACGAGCCCCGGTTCTGGGCCCTGTCACGGTTCGAGGACGTGTGGGACGCCGTCCGGCGCCCGGAGGTGTTCTCCTCGGCGCAGGGCCTCACCTTCCACCCTGGAGCCAGCTCCGGCGTACGAAGCCGAGTCGCATCCGCTGCGGATGGTCGCCGACGCGCACCCGGGCCACCTGTCGCCCGGTCTCGTAGGAGATAGCGGAGATCGCGTCGGTGCCGCTCCAGGAGACGAAGCAGTAGCGGCCGTCGCGGCTCGGTGTGGCCCAGTACGGCTTCTCGCCGCCACGCACCAGCCGGGCGTGGCGGAGGCTGCGCCGGCTCACGATCGTGGCGTAGTCCGACATCGTGCCCGCCACGCAGAGCCTGGTGCCCTGCGGGTTCATCGCGATGCCGTGGTGCGCGGAGTCGAGGAGGTACTGCTCGCGCGGCATGTCCTCGACATGGTCGGCGATCGGCAGCGGCACGACCCGGCGTACCCGGTGGCGCCTCAGGTCGTACTCGACGAAGCCGTGGAAGAACGAGACCTGGAAGTAGACGAACCGTTCGTTCGGCGAGAACGTCATCGGGCGGACGGCGGAGCTCATGTCGGGATAGCCCGCCTGGTCCAGCTTCCGGCCCATGTCGATGCGCCTGAGCACCTTGTTGGTGTCGGCGTCGACGATCTGGAAGTAGCGTTCGCCCTTGGTGCTGTCCAGAGCGGGCCGGTCGGCCGGTGTGTAGACCAGGCCGATGCTGGCGTGGAAGATGCGCTCGCCGTCGCGGGAGTAGACGTTCTCGTGCGGTGAGTCCCCGGAGGAGAACCTCCCGACCTCCTGGCCGGTGCGGATGTCGAGGATGTGCACGACGTTGCCCGTGGAGGCCGACACCGCGACCCTGCTGCCGTCGGGCGAGATCGCCATGTGGTCGGCTCGCTGCCCGTCCACCTGGAACCGCCACACCAGCTTGCCCGTGCTGATCCGGATGCCGACGACGTCGGCCAGGCTGGGCCGGGACACGACCAGCAGCCGCCCGTTGCGGGTCGTGTACATGTCGTCGACGTACTGGTCGTTGCCCTCCCCCACCAGGGCGCGGATCCCGAGGTAGTAGCCGAGGCGCACGGGGTCGGTGTAGATCTCCTGCATGCGCTGGTCGATGTCGGGGATCACGTTGATCCGGCCGAGCTTGCCGAAGCCGGGGCGAGGCGACACCACGGTGACGGTGCCGTCCCAGTTGTTGCCGACGAACAGCACCTCGCGTACGTCGCTCGCCGCCTGGTCGGCCGCAGCGGAGGTGCTCACCGGCGCCGCTGCCGCCACCGCCAGCAGCACTGCGCCGACGAGCGTCGCGATGCCCTTCCTCGTCGTCATACGTCCGCCTTCCGTGCCACGTGCAGGAGCAAGCCCCGTCCTGGGGGCTGTGACTGCGTAACGATGACGAGCGGCTTCACGTCACGGCCGCCCGGCCACGTCGCTTCGCCGGGTTACCGAAATAGTTGGTGTTTCGGCTGTTACGTCCTACCGACGACCTGCTCGCCTCGTCTAAAGTTGAAGGCACGGTGCCGCCTGCCAGACGACCGGCGCGCCGCAGACCGGGGGACGGCGCGAGGTGGCTGCCGACGAGAGGCACATGGACGATCTGGGCGACTCAACAGGACGGGGGGACACCCGGCCATCGGGTGTCGTCACCCTGACGGGTCGAGGTCGGCTTCCTTCGGACGTGACCAGCCAGCTCATGGACGTGCTCGCCGACGAGCCGCGTGTGGTCCTGTGCGACCTGACCGGGATGGCCGCGGCCGGCGCTGCGGTCGCCGACATGTTCGCTCCTGCGGTCTCCTACCTCGCCGACTGGCCCGGCACGGTCGTGGTCGTCACAGCGCCGGACGCCGCCGTACGCTCCGCGCTGGAGTCCGCTGCTCTGCGCGCCGAGCGACTGTTCGTCCAGGCCGGCTCCGAGATCGGCCCGGCGGAGGCGCACGACCGGCTCCCACGGCTACGGCGGTCGACGCTGCAGCTGTCGCCACAGGCGACCGCGCCGCGTCAGGCCCGCGACTTCGTCGTGCGCACGCTCGACGATTGGGGCATGGCCTCGCTGAGCTCGGCCGCGTGCCTGGTGGTCAGCGAGCTCGTGACGAACTCGATCCTGCACGCCGTCACCGTCATGGACCTGCGGTTGAGCATGGCCGAGGGCAGGGTGCGGGTCGCCGTACGCGACCGCGGAGGCGGACGGCCCAGTGCACGACCGGGTGAGGCGACCCAGCACACGCTCGACGGTCGCGGCCTGCAGCTGGTGCAGGCGTTTGCGCGTAGCTGGGGCGTGATCCCGGCACCGGCCCGGGGCAAGACGGTCTGGGCGGTGCTGGACGGCGCCGACGCGCTGGCGACGTCCGGTAGCCCACGTCGCTCTCGGTGACCGCGTGGGTCTGGGCGTTGAGCGAGTCCAACGGTGGCGCGCCGCGGGACCTTGGCCCCTGAAGGGGCCGCCCGCTCTGCGGCAGGGTGGCCATGGGGCATCGACCGGCCGCATCTGAGTCCGCTGGGGGACTCAGAACCCGGACACGTCGAGGAGCCGTTCGTGCCGCCCGTCCCGGTCGTCGGCGTACTTCCAACGCATGCTGCCGGCCCGGATCAGGGCGGAGCGGACGGCCGCAGGCTTGGCGGCAGGGTGCCTGGACATGAACAGCGCCGCACCACCGGCGACGTGCGGACTGGCCATGGACGTGCCGGAGATGGTGCTGTAGCGGCCACCAACCCAGGTGGACCGCACACACACGCCGGGTGCGACCAGGTCGACGTCGGCTCCGTAGTTGGAGAAGTCCGCGAAGGTGTCGTCGCGATCCGCGCGGCAGGTGGAGCGGGCCCCGCCGCCCGGCCGGCCGTTGAAGTCGGCCAGCGCGCTCACCGTGATGACCTCGTCGTACGCCGACGGGGTCGACAGCGCCGCGTCCCGCGCGGTGTTGCCGGCGGCGACGACGTAGGTGACGCCCCTCGCCACCGAGGCACATACCGCCTTGTGCAACGGGTCACCGGACACCCGGCCGCACGCGCCGTCGTCGCTGCCGCCGAGGCTGCTCAGGCTCATGTTCGCGACCTCGATCTGCTTCGCGTGGGCGGTGACGTAGTCCACGCCGCAGATCACCTCGGCCAGGCTGCCCGCGCCGCTGCGGTCGAAGACCCGCACCGGCCAGATCCGCGCGCCCGGGGCCATCCCCACCACGCCGCGCCCGTTGTCGAGGGCGCCGATGGTGCCCGCCACGTGGGTGCCGTGGCCGTGCTGGTCGTTCTTGCCCCGCGCGAACGCCGAGCAGTTCTTCCCGCCGCGCCTGTAGACGTTCAGGTCCGGATGGTCCACGTCGACGCCGGTGTCGATGACGGCGACGTCGACGTTGACCCGCTGGTCGCGGCGGTCGATCCCTGCTCGGGGACTGCGATCGGCGTTGGTCCGGTTGATGCCGGTCGGTAGCGACTGGCCGGCGATCTCGAACCTGACGTTCGGCTCCACCGCGTCGACTCCGGGTGCCTGCGCCAGTGCCGCCGCCTCGCTCGGCGTCATCCGTGCGGAGTACCCCTTGATCGCGGAGCGGTAGACGTTGTCGACCGAGGCGCCGTAGGCGTGCTCGGCCTTGGTGAGCGAGCTGGTGACGCGCGCCGTGTCATCGAGGACGACGACGTACTCGCTCGTGCGCGAGGTCGGGGCGCCGTCTCCGACCATGTCGGTGTGGCTCTCCCCCGCCTGGGCGGTGACCGTGCCAGACACGGTGAGCGTCACGGCAAACGCGGCGGCCAGTGGGCCCGAAATGTTCATGCTGGATCTCGCTTCCCCCCGAGAACCCACCCCTGTGGCCCCAAGACGGGACCTGAACGGACGGGCATCTACCCCGGCGGCCAGCGGTTCAACCCACGTCTAGGTAAAAAGAACCACTCCGCGATGACCCGTATGGGCCATCAGCGGAGTAGCCCGATCGGGGGGTACGACGAAAGCCCGCTTCGTCCCGTTCCGGAGGTGCTGCCCGACGGCCGGCGAGGAGCAGAGCGGTCACTTGGTCCATGCGGCCGACGGCTCGGCGCACCGGCCCCGCGCGTTCGTGGGTACGAGGGCACACCAAGCAGCCGGCCCGCCTCATCGAGGCGGACCGGCTGGGTGAGGGGGCGTTTACCGGCCAGGCGGCAGGTTGTCGACCTGTGGCGGCGAGGCCAGCATGGGGTCGTTGGGGTCGGGCTGGCCGGGCTTCCAGCCGACCGCGAACTGGTGCATCATGTCGTGGTCCTCGTGCACCAGGTTGTGGCAGTGGATCATGTAGCGGCCTCGGTGCGGCGCGAACTGCATGATCGCGCGGACCGTCTCG
Source organism: Nocardioidaceae bacterium (assembly GCA_036259355.1). Classification (GTDB taxonomy): domain Bacteria; phylum Actinomycetota; class Actinomycetes; order Propionibacteriales; family Nocardioidaceae; genus JALZDI01. Next base: position 14,712 of record DATABY010000147.1, on the reverse strand, counting down.
CCCTCCCCGACGTAGGCGACGTCCTTGGGGCCACGCTCGAAGTCGAACGGCGGTGCGCCGTTGCGGTCGAGGATCTGGAACTCGAGCAGGTGGATGTGTACCGGGTGGAACCAGCCACCGCTCGAGTTGGACAGCTCCCAGATCTCGATGTCGTTCAGTCCGGGGTCGGCGATCACCTGCTGGAAGTTGCTCGCGACGACGTCCTCCCAGGTCTCGCCGTTGATGGTCCACTGTCCGTGCTGCCGGCGGAACTCGAGCCGACGGGTGCGCACGGACTGCGCAGGAGTGAGGTTCATGGCCGGGTCGCCACCGGTCAGCTCGTCCGGGATGCGGTTCCAGGTGGGGTCGCTCTTGTCGAACGGTGCGTCGGTCACGTCGAAGGCCATCACGACGTCGGTGTTCGCGAAGTCGATGTTGTTGGGGTTGGACAGGTTGTGCAGCACGACCCGCTCGCCGGGGCGGTAGCGCGAGAAGTCGACCAGGAACTCGTAGCGTTCCGCGACGCCGTGGCGCCACTGGCTGACGGTCTGCGACCTCGGCATCAGTCCGCCGTCGGTCCCCACCATCGTCACGGGGTCGCCGTCGCCCAGCTGGAACCGGAAGGAGCGTGAGATTCCGGCGGCCAGCATCCGGAACCGGTACACCCGGCGCTTGACCCGCATCACCGGCCAGGGGATGCCGTTCATCAGGATCACGTCACCCCACAGCCCCGACGTCGAGTTGTCGTCGTAGCCGAGCGAGCCGTCGGCGGCGAAGAGCGCGTCGCGCACGGTCAGCGGGACGTCGAACTCGCCCTGCGGCAGCAGCCGCATCTCGAGCTCGTCATGGACGTGGTACTGCGCGGCCAGGCCGTAGTAGGCGTTCTGCGCGGTGTGGTGCACCCCGTGGTCGTGGTACCAGAGCGTCACGGCCTGCTCGGTGTTCGGGTAGTGGTAGTCCTTGTAGAAGCCGGTCGGGGACACGTCACTGGCGTAGCCGTCGTACTGCGGCAGCGTTGGCGAGCCGTGCAGGTGCACCGACGTGGTGGACTCGTACCCGAGCTCGGGGTTCGTCGCCGGAAGTCGGTTGCGCACGCGCAGCACGGAGCGCCGTTCGCGGTGGATCTTGATGGTCGGCCCCGGCGTGATGCCGTTGTAGCCCCAGAACGTCGTGGGCAGGCCGCGCGGCAGGATGTGCACCGTGCCGGGACGTTCGAAGACCTGGAAGTGCTCGACCAACGCACCGTCGGGCGCACGGGTGATCGCCGTCGGACGGAGCACGGGAGGTGTCGCGAACGGCATCTGGAACGGCACGGGCATGTCGGCGGCGGCCAGCCGAGCCCCAGGCTCCGCTCCGAGCATGGCCCCACGCGGCAACACCGCCGCACCGAAGGCGCCCGCGACACCGAGCGCTCCGAACTTCAGCACGTCTCTGCGTGTGGCCTCCATCGACCGCCCCTCCCTCGCCGGGGGCGCGACCCTGAAGCACGCCCTCACCACTCAGCATGCTGTGGTCCGCGTGCCTCGCCTATGACCCGAAAGGGACCGCCCACTTGGTCTACGGGCGGTAGTCAGTTGGTTGCGTTGGGTGACGTTTCAACCAGCGCGCTCCCCCAGCAGAGAAACGACGCCGGCCCTACCCGGAGAAGGGCAGGACCGGCGTCTTCGCTGGCGGGAGCGGTGGCGGTGGGATTTGAACCCACGGAGGGTTGCCCCTCACACGCTTTCGAGGCGTGCTCCTTAGGCCGCTCGGACACGCCACCGCGGACGAGGCTACACAAGCCGGCGCCGGTGTCAGAAACCGAGGTCGGGCTCGCGATGGGCGTCGAAGAACGCGCGGAGCACGGCGCCGCACTCGTCGGCCAGCACGCCGGCGACGACGTCGGGGCGGTGGTTGAGCCGGCGGTCCCGGACGAGGTCCCACAAGGAGCCGACCGCTCCGGCCTTGTCGTCGTACGCGCCGAAGACCACCCGCTCCACCCGGGAGAGCACGCTGGCGCCGGCGCACATCGCGCACGGCTCGAGCGTCACCACGAGCGTGCACCCCTCCAGCCGCCACTCGCCTCGCGCCCGGGCGGCCGCACGCAGCGCCAGCACCTCGGCGTGCGCGGTCGGATCCGCGTGCACCTCGCGGCGGTTGTGGTCGACGGCCAGCAGGTCCCCGGCCGGGTCCAGCACCACCGCGCCGATCGGCACGTCCGCGTGCGCGGGCGCCTCCCGTGCCGCCTCGAGGGCAGCGCGCATCGCGGCGGTCCATCTGCGCTGCGCCGGACCGTCGGCCACCTAGCTGGTGACCGCCTCGAGCGCGGAGTGGTACTCCGTGGCGAAGCCGGCCTTGCCGGCGATGTCGGCCAGCATCTCGTCGGGGTAGAGCTCCTCCTCGTCGCACAGAACGGCGAGGTCCATCGCCGAGAAGCCGAGGTCGGAGAGGATCTGCATGTCACCGGCCGGCTGCAGCGCGTCCTCGTCCTCGTCGGGCAGCGGCAGCTCGAGCCGGTTGACGACGTCGCGGGCCAGCGGCCACTCGGTGGCGGCGGTGATGTCGGAGAGCAGCAGCCGCACCGACTCGCCCTGCACGCGGGCGAGCACGAAGAAGTCCTCGTCGACGGAGACCATGCCCAGCGACCCGGCGTCACCGGGCCACTGACGCAGTGCGTGGACGAGCACGTCCAGGTCGGTGCCGGCACGGGGAGGCAACGGGGCGACCTGCCACTCGCCCTCCTCCCGGTACGCGACCACCGCGAAGTCGACGCCGGAGTCCAGATCGTCTGCCATCGTCCCTCCGTTCCAGAGGTGTATCTGGTCATCTGTCCGACTGCCTGCGTACGGCTCCTTCGTGCATCGTGGCAGATGTGTAGCGTTTGGCGCTATGCGCATCCACGTCGCTGATCACCCCCTGGTCGCCCACAAGCTGACCATCCTGCGTGACCAGACGACCGACTCCCCGAAGTTCCGCAGCCTCGTCGACGAGCTGGTCACGCTGCTGGCCTACGAGGCAACCCGCGACGTGCGCACCGAGCGGGTGAAGGTGGCGACCCCGGTCGCGGAGACCGACGGCGTGGGGCTCGCACCGCCCAAGCCGGTGGTGGTCCCGATCCTGCGCGCCGGCCTGGGCATGCTCGAGGGCATGATGCGGCTGCTGCCGATGGCCGAGGTGGGCTTCCTCGGCATGATCCGCGACGAGCGGACGCTGACGGCCTCCACGTACGCCGAGCGGCTGCCCGAGGACCTGTCCGGCCGGCAGTGCTACGTGCTCGACCCGATGCTCGCCACCGGGGGAACCCTGGCCGCGGCCGCCCGGTTCCTCGTCGACCGGGGCGCCGACGACATCACGGCGATCTGCCTGCTCGCCGCACCGGAGGGGGTGCAGCTTCTCGAACGCGAGCTCGCCGACTTCTCCCGGCCGTTCACGATCGTCACCGCCGCGCTCGACGAGCGCCTCAACGACGTGGGCTACATCGTGCCGGGGCTCGGCGACGCCGGCGACCGGCTGTACGGGATCGTCGGCTGAGTTCCGCCGAGTGGTCTGAGTTCCGCTGAGTGGTCTGAGTCGGGCGCAGCCGGCTGAGGCCGAAGCGGGGCGGCGGCCGCCGGGTCAGCGAACCTGGACCACACCCGTGGCGAGCAGCACCATGCCGAGCACGACGGCACCGGCGAGCACGAGAATCGCGATGGCCCGGGCCTTGGTGTCCTGCTGCGGCTCCGGGTCCTCGTACCTGTTCCTGTCCATGTCAGGTCCTCCAACACTCCTGGACCCTCCCGGCTACCAGCGTAGGGTACCGGCAGTTCGGTGAACAGTTGTGCACCGACTCTCGGCGGTGTGGCGTCGCTCTCACAGGTTCCTGACCGACGCCAGCAGCTTGGACAGCGAGTCGCGGGCGTCGCCGAACAGCAGCGTGGTCTTGGGGTCGAACAGCAGCTCGTTCTCGATGCCGGCGAAGCCGGGACGCATGGACCGCTTGAGGAACACGATCTGCCGCGCCTGGTCGGCGTTGAGGATCGGCATGCCGTAGATCGGCGCGCCCGGCGAGGTCCGGGCGGCCGGGTTCACCACGTCGTTGGCGCCGACCACCAGGACCACGTCGGCCTGCTTGAACTCGCCGTTGACGTCGTCCATCTCCTTCAGCTGCTCGTACGGCACCTGCGCCTCGGCGAGCAGCACGTTCATGTGCCCGGGCATCCGGCCGGCGACGGGGTGGATGGCGTAGTCGACGCGCACGTCGCGGGAGAGCAGGACGTCGACCAGGTCGCGCAGCGTGTGCTGGGCCTGCGCGACCGCCAGGCCGTAGCCGGGCACGACGATGACCCGTTGGGCGTACCCCAGCAGGATCGCGACGTCGGCCGCCGCCGCGGACCGGACCGGCCGGTCGCTGGCCTGCGTCGCGCCGAGCGTGGAGCCGCCCTTCAGCGCCCCGAACAGCGTGTTGAACAGCGAGCGCCCCATCGCGTCGGCCATCAGCTTGGTCAGGAACGTACCGGCGGCGCCCACCAGCGTGCCGGCGACCAGCAGCAGCGTGTTGCCGAGCACATAGCCGCCCGCGGCCACGGTGAGGCCGGTGAACGCGTTGAGCAGGGAGATCACGATCGGCACGTCGGCCCCGCCCACCGGCAGCACCAGCAGCAGTCCGAGCGCGAGCCCGACCACCCCGAGAACGATGCCGACGAGGTTGGTCGGCTCGACGACGAGGACGACCGACAGCGCCAGGCCTGCCAGGATCGCGACCGCGAACAGCACCGGCAACCCGGTGAAGACCACGGGGCGCGTGGTCATCAGCTCTTGCAGCTTGGCGAACGTCACCAGCGACCCGGAGAAGCTCACGGCCCCGACCAGCACCGTGAACGCCGTCGCCATCAGGGCGACGAGCCCGGGCTCGCTGAGCGCGGACAGCTCCTCCAGCTCCAGCAGCGCCACCAGCGCGGCGGCACCGCCACCGACGCCGTTGAACAGCGCCACGAGCTGCGGCATCTGCGTCATCTGCACGCGCCGGGCGCCGTACACCCCGCCGACCGTGCCGACAGCCACCGCCAGCAGGATCAGCGCCAGGTTGTCGACGTCGTAGGCCACGAACGTGATGGCGCAGGCCAGCACCGCCCCGGCGGCGCCGAGCAGGTTGCCCCTGCGCGCGGTGCGTGGCGACGACAGCCCCTTCAGCGCCACGATGAAGCAGATCGCCGCCACCAGGTATCCCAGCTGCACCCAGCCCGGCAGCCCGGCAGAGGCGCCCTCGGCTGCCGCGGCCAGCGCTACCTCAGCCACCGTGCTGCTCCTTCTTCTGGGTCCTCTGGGGCGACCTGAACATCTCGAGCATCCGGTCGGTCACCACGAAGCCGCCGACCATGTTGACGGTGGCGAGGACGACCGCGACGAGACCCACGACCAGCGCACCGGTGGTCTCGGCCTGACCGGCGACGATGACCGCGCCCACGAGGATGACCCCGTGGATGGCGTTCGCACCGGACATCAGCGGGGTGTGCAGCGTCGAGGAGACCTTTGAGATGACCTCGACGCCGGTGAAGACGCTGAGGACGAAGACCGTCAGCAGGGCGATCTCTTGGCTCATGGCCTGCCTTCCGTGCCGTCGGAGCCTGCCAGCAGCTCGGCGGTGGGCTGGTGCCGCACCTGGCCCGCGTGGCTCACGCAGCAGCCGGCGACGATCTCGTCGTCGAAGTCGGGAGCGAACGCACCGTCGGGGGACATGAGCGTGAGGAGGTTGAGCACGTTCTGCGCGTAGAGGCGGCTGGCCGGTCCGGGCATCTGGCTGGGCACGTTGGCCGCGCCGTGCACGAGGGCGTTGCCGATCGTGATCTCCTCGCCGGCGACCGAGCCCTCCACGTTGCCGCCGGACTCCGCGGCGAGATCGACCACCACCGAGCCCGGCCGCATCTGCTCAACCATGGTCCGGGTGACCAGCACCGGCGCCGTACGACCGGGTACTGCGGCGGTCGTGATCAACGCGTCCGCGGCGGCCACGTACGGCGCGAGCAGCTCGCGCTGGCGCGCGGCGCGGTCCTCGGTCATCTCCCGGGCGTAGCCGCCGGCGCCCTCCAGCGTCTCGAGGTCGAGCTCGATCGGCTTGGCCCCCATCGACGCGATCTCCTCGGCGGCCGCGGCACGGACGTCGTACGCGCGGACCACCGCACCGAGGCGCTTGGCGGTCGCGATCGCCTGCAACCCGGCCACCCCGGCACCGAGCACGACCACCTCCGCCGGGGGCACCGTGCCGGCGGCGGTCATGTTCAGCGGGAAGAACCGGCGCAGCCGCTCGGCGGCGACGATCAGGGCGCGGTAGCCGCCCACGAGCGCCTGCGACGACAGCGCGTCCATGGACTGCGCCCGCGAGATGCGCGGCACGAGCTCCATCGAGAAGGTGGTGACGCCGGCGTCGCGCGCGACCGCGACAAGCTCCGGTGACTGCAGGGCCGGCAGGAAGGAGACCGTGGCCGTTCCGGCGGCGAGCGCCGCCATCCGCGACGCGTCGAGCGGCTGCACCGAGACCACCACCGACGCCCCGTCGGTCGCGGCGGCGTCCACAATGGCCCCCGCCTGCCGGTAGTCCTCGTCCGCGCAGTCGGCCGCCACACCGGCTTGCGGCTCGACCGCGACCTCGTAGCCGAGCGCGGTCAGCTTGCCCACCAGCGAAGGGACCATCGCCACCCGACGTTCGCCGGTTCGGGTCTCCCTGACGACTGCGATCCTCACCCGGGGCAACTTAGGGCACCGGCCGGGGGCGCGCGTCGCCCACCCAGGGTTGTCAAGTCAGCTTGACATGGTGCGAAGGTGGCAAGGACACTCGTCATATGACAAGCGGGCTTGACAATCGTGCGACGGCGGGCGCGGCAGCCGATGCATAACGACGTCCGTGCCATGCGCGCCGCCCGCGACCTGTCACAGGCGGCCCTGGCGAGCGCGATGGGAGTGTCCCGGCAGACGATCAACTCGATCGAGACCGGGCGGTCCCTGCCGTCGCTGCCACTGGCCCTGGCCCTTGCCCGCTACTTCGAGTCACCCGTTGAGGAGATCTTCCATGACGAAGACGCAGACCACTGATGGTTCCCGCCGGGCCACTCTCGCCACGCCGCTGCTCTCGGTCGCCATCGAGCTGGCCTACCTGTTGGCCGCAGCGCTCACGGCCGGAGGTGCCTGCCGAAGAACTCCAGGATGAGCTCGGCGCGCTGCCGCCGGTGCACAGGCGAGCCCGCGCGCGACATCTCGTGGCTCTCGGCGGGGAAACGCACGAGCTCCACGTCCTTCTCCAGCAGCCGCAGCGCGACGAACAGCTGCTCGGCCTGCTCGACCGGGCAACGCAGGTCGTTCTCGGAGTGCAGGATCAGCAGCGGGGTGTGGATGTCACGGACGTGGGTGATCGGGGACATCGCCTGAAACAGCTCCGGGGCGTCGAGGTGGCTCTCGCCCACGAATGACCGGAAGGCGCCGGCGACATCGCTGGCCCACTCGAGGCTGAGCAGGTTGTTCGCCGCCCGCTCGGTGCACGCCGCCCGGAACCGATCGGTGTGCCCCACGACCCACGACGTCATGTACCCGCCGTAGCTGCCGCCCAGGATCCCCAGGCGGTCCCGGTCGACGAAGGCCCGGGTCTTGACCACGTGGTCCACCACGGCCATCACGTCGTCGTAGTCGACGCTGCCCCATCCGGTGCCGCCGAGCGAGGGCCCGCAGATGGCGCGGCCGAACGCCTCCTCCCGCCCGGAGCCGCCGCGCGGGTTGCACCAGAGCACGACGTATCCGGCCCGCGCCTGGATCTGCACCTCGTCGAAGAACCGGTTGGCGTACTGGGTGAACGGCCCGCCGTGCACGTTGACGAGCATCGGGTAGGAGCCGTCGGGATCCAGGTCCGGCGGCGCGAGCAGCCACGCGTCCAGGTCCACGGTGCCGTCCTGCGAGGGCACCGTGAACTGCTCGTAGGCACGCAGACCGGCGCGGTCGGCGAAGGTTGCGGTCAGGTCCGTGAGCCGGCGGGTAGCCCCGTGGTCGTCGAGCACGTACAGCTCAGCGGGGCGGGTGGGAGTCGACAACATGACGACGACGGTTCCGCCCGCGGCGTCGTACGCCGTGACCACGCCCTCACCGCGCCACGCCGGGTCGGGCGCCGTGGACCCGTCGGCGGCGAGGCGGTAGAGGTGGACGTTCCCGCGGTCCTCGGCGGTGGCCAGCAGGGTCGCGTCGTCGAGCCACTGCGGCGACTGGTTCTCCGGGAACGGCTGGAACGTGCGGTCCAGCGCCCGAGACACCCAACGGTGCTCACCCCCGCCCAGCGCGACCACGCCCACGTGGCTGTTGCGGGGGAAGGACGCCGCGTCGTCGGTGCCCAGGAACGCCACCCGGTTGCCGTCGGGGGACGCGCTCGGGCTGCCGTACACACCGGTGGTGGCCGTCACCGGCCGGATCGAGCCGTCCCGCACGTCGACCGCGTGTACGTCGGTCAAGCGGTCGAGGTCCCAGGTGTCGTGGGTCGCTGCGCCCGTAAGCAGCGTGCGAGAGTCCGGCGCCCACGCCGGCCGGCCGAACTGGTGCTCGCCAGGTGTCAGGTTGCGGGGGGCCGACGACCCGTCGGCGGGCACGACGTACACGTGCATCGGCCGGTCGACCGTGAAACCGGTCGTGTCCAGCCGCGAGAAGAGACGGGTGACACGACGCGGCGGCTGCCGACGCTCGTCGTGCTCGGCGTAGCGCTCGCCGCGGGTACGGGCATTGAAGGCGATCTGGCCCCCGTCGGGCGACCAGCGCAGGTTCGCGACCTGGTCGGGCATCCGGGCGATCGTGACGACCTCGCCACCCCTGTGCACCGGCGCCACGTGCAGGGTCGTCCGAACCTTCTCACCGTGACCGCGCGCGGAGGTGAACGCGAGGCGGCCACCGTCGGGCGACCAGACAGGGTTGCCGTCACGGTGCTCGCCGGCGGTGAACGGAAGCGGCGGCGACGAGCCGTCCACGGCGACGGTCCAGACCTGGCTGTGGTAGTCGTTGTCCTCCTCGTCCACCCGCTGCACCACGAACGCGACGGTGCGGCCGTCGGGGCTCACCGCCGGCTGGTCGAGCGTGATCAGGCCGGCGATGTCACTGGGGAGCATGGGCAGAGACTAGCCCCAGCCGGCCGGGCTCCGGCGAGCACATTTCGTTGCGGGGCCGGGCGGGAGGTCAGTAGTAGTGCGGGAACTCCGACCAGTCGGGGGCGCGTTTCTCCAGGAACGCGTCGCGGCCCTCGGCGGCTTCGTCGGTCATGTAGGCCAGGCGCGTGGTCTCGCCCGCGAAGAGCTGCTGGCCGACCAGGCCGTCGTCGATGAGGTTGAACGAGTACTTCAGCATCCGCTGAGCGGTCGGCGACTTGCCGTTGACCTTGCGGGCCCACTGCAGTGCGACGCTCTCCAGCTCCGCGTGGGGGACGACGGCGTTCACCATGCCCATGCGGTGCGCCGCGTGGGCGTCGTACTCGTCGCCGAGGAAGAAGATCTCCCGGGCGAACTTCTGCCCCACCTGCCGGGCCAGGTAGGCGGAGCCGAAGCCACCGTCGAACGACGCCACGTCGGCGTCGGTCTGCTTGAACCGCCCGTGCTCGGCCGAGGCCAGCGTCAGGTCGCAGACGACGTGCAACGAGTGGCCGCCGCCGGCCGCCCATCCGGGAACGACGCAGATGACGACCTTCGGCATGAACCGGATCAGCCGCTGGCACTCCAGGATGTGCAGCCGCCCCAGCCGGGCCCTGTCGACCGAGTCGGCGTTCTCGCCCTCGGCGTACTGGTAGCCCACGCGGCCACGGATCCGCTGGTCGCCACCGGAGCAGAACGCCCAGCCGCCGTCACGCGGCGACGGCCCGTTGCCGGTGAGCAGCACACAGCCGACGTCGGCGCAGGTGCGGGCGTGCTCGAGCACGCGGTAGAGCTCGTCGACGGTGTGCGGCCGGAACGCGTTGCGCACCTCGGGGCGGTCGAAGGCGATGCGGACGGCGCCCTGGTCGAGGGCGCGGTGGTAGGTGATGTCGGTGAGGTCCTCGAAGCCCGCCACCGGCCGCCACGCGGCCGGGTCGAAGATCTCCGACACCTGCTCCACTGCCTGCTCACCCATGGCGCCAATCCCACCACACGGTCTGCCGGCGCGCTGGCGTGACCAGGGACACCCTGGCCGACATACCGCTGGTACGGCTAGCGTCGGCGCCATGCCAACGCGATACGACGTCAAGGGCAAGGTCGTCCTCATCACCGGCGCGGCCCGGGGCATCGGAGCCCAGGCCGCCCGCGTGCTCGCCGGGCGCGGCGCCCGCCTGGCGCTGGTGGGCTTGGAGCCCGACCTGCTGCGGGAGCTGTGCGACGACCTCGGTGAGGGCCATGTCTGGTGCCAGGCCGACGTGACCTCGCAGGAACAGCTCGACGCCGCCGTACGACGCACGGTGGACGAGCTCGGCGGCGTCGACGTCGTCGTGGCCAACGCAGGCATCGCGTCGTACGGCACCGTCCGGCAGATCGACCCGGAGGCGTTCGCGCGCACCGTCGACATCAACCTCACCGGGGTCTTCCGCACGGTGCACTCGGCGCTGCCGCACGTGGTCGACCGGCGTGGCTACGTGCTCGTGGTGGCCTCCATGGCGTCGTTCACGCCGCTGGGCGGGCTGGCGGCCTACAACGCCAGCAAGGCCGGCGCCGAGGCGCTCGGGCTGGCCCTGCGTCAGGAGGTGGCGCACCTCGGCGTCGACGTCGGTATCTGCCACCCGGCCTGGATCGACACCGACATGGTGCGCGGCGCCATGCAGGACCTGGGGGCGTTCCGCAGCACCCGCGAGACGCTGCCCTGGCCGGCGAACTCCACCACCTCGGTCGAGGAGTGCGCCCGCCGGATCGCCGACGGCGTCGCGCGCCGCCGCAGCCGCATCTACGTCCCCAGGTCGGTGCTCGCGGCCAACGTCGGCCGCCCGCTCACCTCGTCACCGCTGGTGCTGCGGCTGATGCGCTCCAAGCTGGCCGCACTGATGCCGCAGCTGGAGCAGGACGTCGAGAGCCTGGGGCGTTCGTTCGCGGCTCACGTGCCCAACGCGTCGGCCGTCTCCACCGCCGCGGAGGGCTCGGCCACGTCGGCCGCGTCGGCCACGTCGGCCGGGTCGACCGATGCGGCGATCGACGCCGCCAACCCGGCGAGGTGAGCCATCCGCGCGATCTCGGAGTCGAGGAACTCCGGGCCACCGCGCCGGCCCGCGACCAGCACCAGGTCCGGCGACCCGACGGGTACGCCGATCATCAGCGCCGACTCCCAGGCCACACCCTCCGGCACGGCGAGCCGCCGCGCCCTCGGCATGGGCAGCCACGCGTCGCTGACCTCGTCGACCGCCGGCGCTGCCGACGTCCCGTCGAGCACCGCGACCGCGTTGCCGGCACGTTGAACGAGCAGCGCCCAGTCGGACCGGAACACCACCGGCACGAGACCCACCAGGCGGCTGACCGCGTGCGCGGGCTCCTCGGTCAGGGACTCGACGGCCTCGAGGTCCAGATGCAGGTTGGCCCCGGCGGTGTAGCGGGAGATCCACAGCACGTCGACGCCCTCGAGCCGTTGGCAGGCTGAGACCACCATGTCGGGGAGCACGCTGGGCGGCAGCTCCAGCAGCACGTCGTCGACTGCGCGTCCGTCGCTGCCGTGCTCGACGATCTCGATGGCCTCGATGTCGGCACCGGCCGCCCCGAGCGCGCCGGCCAGCGTCCCGAGCGAGCCGGGCACGTCAGGCAGGGTCACGCGCAGCAGGAAGGCCATGTCGTCATCATCGCAGTCCGGGGCTGACCACGGTGACGTGTCCGGTGGGCGGAAGAGACTCGCTCAGCCGACCGGGATGTGTTCCTTCGACGCCTTCCCGCGCGCGCGGCGGCGGCGTTCCCGCTCCTCGCGCCGGCTCCGGCGTACCCGCAGCGGACCGACCAGGCGCGGCCCGGACATCTTGGTCTCCAGCCGGCGCGCCTCGCGCTTGAGGGGCTGGGCGATGTACTCGCCGAGGATCACCCCGGCCGCGAGCGCCACCGCGATCACCACGGCAGCGGCGAGGCTGGCGATACCGAGGATGTCTCCCTCGGTCATCTTGTACAGACCGCGGTAGATGGAGCCGCCGGGCAGCAGCGGGGTGATGCCGGAGACGACGACGACCAGCGGCGGGATGCGCATCCGACCGGCGACGGAGAAGGCGACCACCCCGATCAGCACCGCCGCCAGACCGGTGCCCCAGGCGATCCCGAAGTCGGCCTCGGTCATGGCTCGATAACCGAACTGCCCCAGGGCGCCCATCAGCACGGCGGCGACGATCGCCCGCTTCGGTGCGTAGCAGGCGAAGACGAACCCGGCGGCCGCGATCGAGGCCCCCGCGACCGCGATCGGCAGGTAGCCGAACCCGCGCACCTGGAACGGCTGGACCGCCAGCTCGATGCCGAACCGGTCGGCGACGGCGAGGCCGGCGGTGACGCCCCCGATGATCCCGCCGGTGAGCAGCAGCGCCTCGAAGCTTCGTGCGGTGGCGGTGATGTAGTAGCCGGTCACGGCGTCCTGCACGGCGCCGACGAAGGCGATCCCGGCCAGCATCACGATGATTCCCGCGGCCACCACCTGGGAGACGTTGGACTCGGGTGCGACCAGGTGCAGGCCGATGGCGCCGAGCGTGGCCAGGAACCCGCCCAGCACCTGCTGGTAGAAGGCCGGGATCCGCTCCTTGGACAGCTTGCGGTTGGTGATGTCGATGACGCACGCGGCGACGAACGCCGCGATCATGACCAGCCAGTCTCCGCCGATGAGCAGCCCGACCCCCGCCGCCATCACCCCCCAGCCGAGCGTCGAGGCCCAGCGGGGGTACGGGTACGGCCCGGAGACGATGGAGTCGAGCTGTTTGCGGGCGTCGTCCAGCTCGCAACGGCCGGTTACGATCTCGCGTACCAGATGGTCGACCGCGGTCAGCTTCTCGTAGTTGAGCCCGCGGAACTTGACGTTGCGCAGGTGTGTCTCCGGCGGGGAGTACGGCGAGGGCTGCCAGGAGATGGAGAGCTCGGTGAAGGTGACGCTGATGTCGGCCTCGCGCAGGCCGGCGGCGTTGGTGACGGCCATCATGCTGACGGCGGCATCGGCCGCTGCGGCGCCGCTGGAGAGCACGACCTCACCGATGCGAAGCGCAAGGTCGAAGGTCTGGTAGACCTCCCGCAGATCATCAGCCACAGGCACCAGAGTGCCCACCCGCCTCGGGCAAAGCAAAAGAAGTCGGTGCATCGGAGACTGTGAGTTCGCCAACGTCGGCGAGGCCGGTCCCTCCCGCTGGGTACCCGCACGTACGAACCGACGATGATGGGTACGGCAGTGGGTGCCGGCACGACTGGACCGACCCGTCCGCCAGCACACCAGGGAAGAGGCGAACACCCATGACGAACACGAGCAGGCAGCGTCCGCGGGTCGTGGTGCTGGGCGCGGGATTCGCCGGCGTCCAGGCGGTGAAGCAGCTCAAGAACGAGCCGGTCGACATCACCCTGGTGGACCAGAACGGCTTCAACACCTTCCAGCCGTTGCTGTACCAGGTGGCCACCGGCGGGCTGAACCCCGGCGACGTGACCTACGCGTTGCGGGCGCTGACCGCTCACCAGTCCAACGCGCACTTCCGCAAGGGTGAAGCCGCCGACCTCGACGCCGACAACCGCGTGCTCACGCTGGCCGACGGGACCCGGCTCGACTACGACTACCTGATCGTGGCGACCGGCGTCACCACGAACTACTTCGGCGTCCCCGGCGCCGAGGAGCACGGGCTCGCGCTGTACACACGTGACCAGGCGCTGCACGTACGCGACAACCTCTTCAACAAGCTCGAGGGTCTGGCGCAGGCCACCGCCGACGGCCAGCGGTGCGAGGACCCGACCGTGGTCATCGTGGGCGGCGGCGCCACCGGCGTGGAGATGGCCGGGTCGCTGGCCGAGATGGGCAACACCGCGATGCCGATCGCGTTCCCCGAGCTGAAGGACCGCAAGGCGCGGGTGGTTCTGGTCGAGATGGGGCCGCACGTGCTGGCGCCCTACCACCCTGACCTGCGCGAGTACACCGCCCGGAGCCTGGAGTCCAGAGGTGTCGAGCTGCGGCTGAACACCGCGGTCAGCGCCGTGAAGGAGGACGGCGTCGAGCTCGACAACGGCGACCAGATCCGTGCCGGCACGGTCATCTGGGCAACCGGAGTCAAGGCACCGGACACGATCCAGAAGTGGGGGCTACCGCAGGGCCGCGGCGGACGCATCGAGGTGAGCGCCGACCTCAGCGTCGCCGACCACCCCGAGATCTTCGTCGCCGGTGACCTCGCCGTCGACCCCGACAACCCGCTGCCACAGCTGGCGCAGCCGGCGATGCAGGGCGGCAAGCACGCCGCACGTCAGATCGTGCGCAAGCTGGCCGGGGAGCCGACCGAGCCGTTCCGGTACGTCGACAAGGGCACCATGGCCACGATCGCCCGCGGCTCCGCGATCGCGCAGCTGCGCGGCAATATCCGGCTGCGCGGCACCGTTGCCTGGCTGGCCTGGCTGGGCCTGCACATCTACTTCCTGCTCGGCGGCCGCAACCGCGTCGTGACGCTGCTGAACCTCTCGGCGCGCTACCTGACCTGGCCACGCAGCCTCAACGTGATCGTGGGGGACTGACCGGTCATGGCACCGAGGGTTCTCGACCTGATGCCGGCCGCGCTCGAGCGGTTCGGATCGCGGGTCCACGGCGTCCCGGCGGCCCGATGGG
>DATABY010000146.1:0-4876 GCA_036259355.1 Nocardioidaceae bacterium | reverse complement strand
TGTGGGCGCCGAGTACTCCAGCTCCTGCACGTCACCGGGGATGATGACCGCCGTCGGCGCGTGCTCGGTCATCGCCACCCGCATCGCCCGGTCCAGCACGTTGGGCAGCTGCTCGGGGACCGTGACCATCTGCACGTAGTCGCTGGCCACGTCCTTGAACAGGCTGAGCAGGTCGATCTCCTGCTGGTACGACCCACCCATCCCGCTCCGGTCGGTCTGGCCGACGATGGCCACGACCGGCACGTGGTCGAGCTTGGCGTCGTACAGGCCGTTGAGCAGGTGGATGGCCCCGGGGCCGGAGGTGGCCGCGCAGACACCCACCTTGCCGGTGAACTTGGCGTACCCCACCGCCTCGAACGCGCTCATCTCCTCGTGGCGGGACTGCACGTACTGCGGCCTGTTGTCCGCGCGGCTCCAGGCGGCCAGGATCCCGTTGATGCCGTCGCCCGGGTAGCTGAAGACGTGCTCCACGTCCCACTCACGCAGGCGCGCCAGGAGGTAGTCGCCAACCGTCTGTGCCATGAGGCCTCCTCGTTCTCCTTGTCCGTCGGTGGTCCGGCGGTGGTCCGTCGGTGCTCTGTCTGCCTCCGCCGAATCAGCCCTGGTACCGCAAGCGGCCCCGCCGGCGTACTGCTGCGCCGGTGGCAGCGAGCGCCAGGACGCCGGCCCCGACGAAGGCACGCCGCACCGGGCTGCGCCAGCCGCCGGTCACAGCGTCGACGTCCGGCATCGGCTCGAACACGTTGCCGTCGTGGTGCGGCATCGGTTCCTCAGTGATCGCGACCAGCCGCATCGCGTACGGCACGATCTTGGTGTAGGTGCGCGGTGCCATCGCATGTCCCACCGTCGCCAGGTGCTGAGACTGGCCGACAACACGCCTGCGTCGTGGGCGTTCCGCAGAGCGCACCACGGCACGGGCCGCCCGCTCCGGGGAACCTACCGGCGGCACCGGCTGCACCTTGCGGCCGGTGTAGTTCGCCGCATGCTGGAAGATCGGCGTGTCCATCGAGCCGGGCAGCACCGTGGTGACATGAATGTCCGGGTCGGCCTGCAGTTCCTGACGCAGCACCTGGGAGAAGCCCAGCACCCCGAACTTGCTGGTGGCGTAGGCGCTGACGTACGGCGTCGTCATCTTGGCGTACAGCGAGGCCACGTTGACGATCACCCCACGACGCTGCTCGCGCATGGTCGGCAGCACGGCCCGGGCGCCGTGCATGGTGCCGAGCAGGTTCGTCGCCACGACCTGGTGCTGCACGTCGGGCGGGACCTCGCCGATGGCGCCGAAGGCCATCACCGCGGCGTCGTTCACCCAGACGTCGATGCGGCCGAACTCCCGCACCGCCCGGTGTGCGAGCGCATCGACGGACTTGACGTCGGTGACGTCCGTCGGCACGGCGATCGCCCGCGCCCCGGCCGCCTCGCACTCGGCCACCACCTCGCGCAGGGACTGCGCGCTTCGTGCGGCGAGCACGAGGTCGGCGCCCTTCCGGGCGAACCGCCGTGCCGCCGCACGGCCGATGCCGCTGGACGCTCCGGTGACGACGACGGCGGCGCCCTTCAGGTCGACGCCACGCCTCACGGCTTCAGCACGACCTTGATGCAGCCTTCCTCCTTGTTCTTGAAGATCTCGTAGCCGTGCGGCGCCTGGTCGAGCGGGAGCGGGTGCGTGGTCATGTCGGCGGTACCGAGCGGGTCGTCGTCGCCGGTGAGCGCCGGCATCACGTCGTCGACCCACCGCTTGACGTGCGCCTGGCCCATCCGGATCGTCACGCCCTTGTCGAACAGATCCAGCATCGGGAAGGGGTCGGCCTGGCCGCCGTACACGCCGATCAGGGAGATCGTTCCGGCGCGCCGGACCGAGTCGAAGGCCGTGCGCATAGCAGCCATCCGGTCGACCCCGGCCTTCTCGAGGGCCTTGCGCGCGAGCGGGTCGGGCAGCTTGCCGGCCGCGGTCTGGGCGAACTCCTGGCCGGGCGTGCCATGCGCCTCCATCCCGACCGCGTCGACGACACCGTCGGCGCCGCGGCCGGACGTCATCTCGAAGATGGCGCCCGGTACGTCGTCGACCTCGCGCTCGTCGATCACGTCGACTCCGTGGCGGCGAGCCATCTCCAGCCGCTCGGGAACGTTGTCGACGCCGATGACTCGCTCAGCGCCGAGGTACTTGGCGATGCGCGAGGAGAACTGGCCGACCGGTCCGAGGCCGATGACGGCGCAGGTGCTGCCCTTCTCGACGTCGGCGTACCGCACCGCCTGCCAGGCGGTAGGCAGGATGTCGGACAGGAACAGGAAACGCTCGTCGGGATGCTCCTCCGGCAGCTTGATCGGGCCGAACTGGGCCTGCGGCACCCGCAGGTACTCGGCCTGCGCACCGGGCACCGAGCCGTACAGCGAGGTGTAGCCGAACAGTGCGGCACCCTTGCCCTGGTCCTTGACCTGGGTGGTCTCGCACTGGGCCATGTACCCGTGCGAGCACATCCAGCAATGGCCGCAGGAGATGTTGAACGGGACCGCCACCCGGTCGCCGGGTTTCACGTGCGTCACCTCCGAGCCGACCTCCTCGACGACGCCCATCGGCTCGTGTCCGATGATGTCGCCCGGCTTCATGAACATCCCCAGCACGTCGTACAGATGCAGGTCCGAGCCGCAGATCGCGGTCGAGGTCATCCGCACGATCGCGTCGGTCGGGGTCTGGATGCTGGGATCGGGGACCTGCTCGACGCTGACCTTGCCGGTTCCCTGCCAGGTCACTGCCTTCATTGCGCCCTCCTTGTCCGAACGTGTGCCGGCGACGCGGGCTTCCTGCCGCCGTCGGTGCTGGATGCCGATTGAGGTACCCGACGCCTCGACGGGGCATGCGTTCGCGCCGCGGGCGGCAGGTGCATGAGACGGACCGGAGAGGGCACGATGGTCTGCATGGGACTGCGACGGGGTGAGCGCGCCCGCGGGATGCCTGCGGTATGACGCTGCTCCTGGCCTTCTCCGTCGTCCTGCTCGCCGGTGTCCTCCTCTCCGGCCTCGCGCATCGCAGCGTGCTCTCCACCGCCGTGCTGTTCCTGGCCGCGGGCTTCCTGCTCGGGGAAGGCGTCCTCGGCGTCGTCGGGCTGCGGGCCGGCGACGAGATGGTGACGGTCCTGGCCGAGCTCGCCCTGTTCTCCGTGCTGTTCACCGACGGCCAGCGCATCGGCGTCCGCGACCTGGTCAGCGCCTGGCGCCTACCCGGCCGCGCGCTGCTGCTGGGCATGCCGTTGACCTTCGGCATCACCGCCATGCTGGCGGCATGGGTAGCCGGTCTTCCGTGGCCGGAGGCGCTGCTGGTCGCCGCGGTTCTCTCACCCACCGACCCGGTGTTCGCCGCCGCCATCATCGGCCGCGAGGAAGTGCCACGTCGTCTGCGGCACCTGCTCAATGTGGAGTCGGGCCTCAACGACGGGCTCGCACTGCCGGTCGTGCTGGTCCTCCTGGCGGTCGTCGGGGGGCCGGACGTGGGTGTCGGCGCACTCGCCGGCGAGCTGGGCCTCGGGGTCCTGATCGGCGTGTCGGTGCCCTTGGCCGCGGTGGCGCTGCTGCGGAGCCGGTTCACCAGCACCACCTCGGCCTACGAGGCGCTCAGCTCGGTCGCGGTCGGGTTGATCGTTCTCGCGCTTGCCGAGCTGACCCACGCGAACCTGTTCCTCGCCGCGTTCTCCGCAGGCGTCACGATCGCCACTCTCGCGCCGGAGCTGCGCGACTCCTTCCACGAGTTCGGCGAGCTGGTCACGGAGCTGCTCAAGCTGGTGGCGATCCTGGTGTTCGGGGCGCTCATCTCGCCGGCGTTCCTCGGTGAGATCCCGGTCCTCGGCTATGTCTTCGCGGTGCTGGCGCTCCTCGTCGCGCGGCCGATCGCCATTGCGCTCTCCTTCGTGGGGAGCCGGCTGCGGTGGCAGGAGCTGGCCGCCGTCGCCTGGTTCGGGCCCAAGGGGTTCGCGTCCGTGGTCTACGGCCTGATCGTGCTCGACAGCGGGGCGCAGCGGGCCGACGAGATGTTCCACCTCATCGCGCTCGTCATCGTCCTGTCGATCCTCGCCCACTCCTCCACCGACGTGCCCATCGCCCACTACTTCGAACGCAACCACGTCATCGGACCGCAGGCGGAGGACGACGCGGACGAACCAAGCAGCAGCGAGGGAGACTCGTTCACCGGCCTACCAGCCGGGGAGCACGAACGCCGCACGGAGTGAAACGCCCGGGCCGAGAGCGGGGAAGCGGTGTGCCCCTCAGCCGGCGCTGTGCAGCAGCTGCTTGCTGCCGTCGTAGCCGATCTGCAGCGCATCGGAAGCCGCCACCGCGCTCAGCACGGTGCAGACGAGCCGCGTGCCCCGGGGCGCGAACACCATGCCCGCGGTGAGTGCGGTGGAGGTCCACACCGCCAAGCAGAACGGGCACGAGATCAGCTCGCCCGCGGCGTGCTGGACGCCGTGCCCGCGCACCGACTCCATGAGCTCGGACTCGCCGGCGGGCTTCTCGTACCGAGTGAACGGCGCACGCAGCGGGCTGGTGATCGTGTCCTTGGCGAGCATCCGGCTCGCCTTGTGCGTGGCGACCGAGATCAGCACGGTGTCACCGAGGCCGAACCGCTCGGGAAGACGCACCCCCATTGCCCTGCCGAGACCCGTGAGTGCCCCGGCGACGGCGCCGTAGGTGCCCATCACCACCAGATAGCCCAGCAGCGGCCGGTGCTCGTCGCCCTCGTACATCTCACGGACCCGCTTCGCGGCCCCTCGTACGGAATTCGCCACGCGATCTCCTTACCTCGGCAGTTACCCTAGCGGCCCGTCCGGTGGCCGTTGCCGACCCAGTCGTAGGCCAGTCCGGTCGCCGCGGCGTAGCCGCGGCC
>DATABY010000145.1:0-7123 GCA_036259355.1 Nocardioidaceae bacterium | reverse complement strand
CCCGCCCTGGACCCGGTGACCACGGCGGGTGTGGCGGTGACGGCTGCGCCCGTCCGCGGTGCGGCGTACTCCGCGCCTGCCGGGGAGGTGGAGGAGCCTCCCGGGTCGACGAGCACCAGCTCGGCGTCGGCCGGAGCGGTGCCGTTCGCGCTGACGATCCGTGCCTGTACGCCGTCGGCGGAGTCGACCCACAAGGGGGCGGTTCCGTCGCGGGTCACGCCGCGCTCCTCCGCCGGCGCGGGTCCCTCACCGGGATGGACGTGCAGGTGGTCCCAGCCCGACCAGCCGCGGTCTCCCCGCACCCGCACCTGCACGGCGACGTCCTCCGGCGCGCTACCCGCTCGCCAGGTGAGACCGACCATGGCGAACGGCTCCGTAGCCTGGCGCTCGAGGTGGGCCACGACCCGCTTCCCCGGCTGGCCGGGACCGGCGACTGCTCCGTCGCGGACCCGCGGGACGTCGACCTCCTCCACCTCGGTGTCTGTGTGCGCCGCCGCGGCGGCGCGGGTCGAGGCATCGGCCGTGTTCTCGATCGGCACCGGCTGTGTCGCCCCGCCCCCCTGCTCCGACGGCCGCACGGGGACGGCGGCCGCGGGGGCCGCCGCGAGGCTCACTCCGGTGACGAGGGCGGTGGTGACGAGGTGCTTCGGCTTGGGGTTTCTGCGTGCGTGCTCGGTCCGAGTACCGCTGCGCTGTCGCATATGGTCGTGAACTCCTCCGCTTTCTGCGGCTGGTGTGGCCATCGGGGCTTGTGGTAGCCGTGGCGATACTGGTGCATCCATCGGCGTGTCGTGTAGGGAATCGAGTAGAAATATGCGACTCTGGTGGTTTTTTTCGTAGTTACTTGCCTGTAACTCGGGCGAATCGGTCGACTCAGCGGGCGCGGGAGGGCTTACCCGTGACGAAGTAGGCTCGAGGCACGCGCTCTGGCAGGAGGACTCGGCATGGAACTCTTCGTCCTACTGATGATCGGGCTGGCGGTCGTCGGATTCGTCTCCTACCGCAACAACCAGCGCCGCAGGCGCGAGGTCGAGGCGCAGCAGGCCGCCGACCTCGCGGCGGTGAAACGCACCGCGGACGAGGACGTGACCCGGTACGGCGAGGAGGTCACCCGGCTCGACACCGCGGTGATCGGCCACGACGTCGACGAGGCGACCCGGCAGGACTACCAGCGGGCGCTCGACTGCTACGAGCAGGCCAAGGACGCGGTGGCCGCCGTACAGGCGCCGGAGCAGGTGCGGCACGTGACGGAGGTCCTCGAGGACGGCCGCTACGCCATCGCCTGCGTGAAGGCCCGCGTCGCCGGGGAGCCCCTCCCTCAGCGCCGGCCGCCGTGCTTCTTCAACCCCGCGCACGGGCCCTCCACGACCGACATCTCCTGGGCCCCGGCGGGCGGCCAGAAGCGCGACATCCCGGTGTGTGCGGCCGACGCCGAGCGGGTGGAGGCCGGCGCCGACCCGGACATTCGCACGGTGATGAAGGGCCCGCAGCGGGTGCCGTACTGGCAGGGCGGTCCGGCGTACAGCCCGTGGGCGCAGGGCTACTTCGGCGCGTACGCGATGTCCGGCCTGCTACCCGGGTTCCTGATCGGCTCCATGCTCACGCCCGGGATGGGCATGGGCGGCTGGGACGACGGCGGAGGCGGCGACGGCGGCGGCGACGGCGGAGGCGGGGGCGACTTCGGTGGCGACGGCGGAGGCGGAGCCGACTTCGGCGGCGACGGCGGGGGCTTCGGAGACTTCGGCGGGTTCGGAGACTTCGGCGGCTTCGACATCTAGCCGGCGGGCGTGCGGTGCAGGCGGCGCGCCGCCTCACCGATCGACCCGGTCATCGACGGGTACACGGTGAAGGCGTGGGCGAGCTGGTCGACGTTCATCTGCTGCGCGACCGCGATCGCGACCGGGTGGATCAGCTCGCTCGCCCGCGGCGCCACCACGACGCCGCCCACGACGATGCCGGTGCCCGGACGACAGAACAGCTTCACGAACCCGTCGCGGACGCCCTGCATCTTCGCCCGGGCGTTGCCGCGTAGCGGCAGCATCTGGCTCACCGCCTCGATCTCGCCGGCGTCGACCGCCTGCTGCGACCATCCGACGGTGGCGATCTCGGGTGCGGTGAAGACGTTCGCCGAGACCTCCTTGAGGTCCAGTGGCTGCACCGCGTCGCCGAGCGCGTGCCACATCGCGATCCGGCCCTGCATGGCCGCCACCGAGGCGAGCGGGAGAACGCCCGTGCAGTCGCCGGCGGCGTAGACGCCACGAGCCGACGTGCGCGAGACCCGGTCCAGGGTGATGTAACCACCGTCGTCGGTGGCCACCCCGGCGGTCTCCAGGCCGAGGTCGGCGGTGTTGGGGATGGAGCCGACGGCGAGCAGGCAGTGCGAGCCTTCGACCTCGCGGCCGTCGGTGAGGGTCACCACCACGCCGCCGTCGGTACGGCGTACCGAACCCGCTCGCGACCGCGACAGCACCGTCATGCCGCGCCGGGTGAACACATCCTCCAGCACCTGGGCGGCGTCCGCGTCCTCCCCCGGCAGCACCCGGTCACGAGACGACACGAGCACGACGTCGGCGCCGAGCGCGTGGTAGCCGGAGGCGAACTCCGCGCCGGTGACACCGGAACCGACCACGATCAGCCGCTCCGGAAGCTTGTCGAGGTCGTACACCTGTTCCCAGGTGAGGATCCGCTCCCCGTCGGGCTGCGCCGAGTCGAGGATGCGCGGGTGCGCGCCGGTGGCGAGCAGCACGACGTCCGCGTCGTACCGCTGCTCCGAGCCGTCGTCGAGCGTCGCCACGACTGTCTGCGGGCCGTCGAGCCGTCCGCTGCCGCAGACCAGCGTCACACCCTCGCGTTCGAGCCGGCGGGCGATGTCGTCGGACTGGTCCCGGGCCAGCCGCATCACGCGGTCGTTCACGGTCTTCAGGTCGACCGTGACGGCGTCGCGCGGCGGCACCGGGCCCCGGCCGACGTCGATGCGCATGCCGAGCTCCGCGGACTCCTCCACGTCGGTCATCAGCTCAGCCGTCGCGATGAGGGTCTTGCTCGGCACACAGTCGGTCAGTACGGCCGAACCACCGATTCCGTCCCGGTCGACCACCGTGACGGCAGCCCCTAGCTGTGCGGCCACGAGAGCGGCTTCGTAGCCGCCCGGGCCTCCTCCGACGATCACTACACGGGTCACGTGGGTCATTGTTCCTCATCGCCGCTAAGGTGCTGACCCGTGCCGCTGTACGCCGCCTACGCCGCCAACCTCGACCCGGCCCGCATGGGCGAGCGCTGCCCGCACTCGCCGCTGCAGGGCGTCGGCTGGCTCACCGGCTGGCGCCTGACGTTCGGCGGTGAGGAGTACGGCTGGGACGGTGCCCTGGCCACGATCGTCGAGGACCCCCTCCACCAGGTCTTCGTGGCGGTGTACGACGTCACTGCCGACGACGAGTCGAACCTCGACGAGTGGGAAGGCGCCAGCCCGGGCCTCTACCGCAAGATCCGCGTCCGGGTGGAGATGCTCGAGGGTGACCGGCTGGTCTGGGCCTACGTGCTCGACGCGTACGAGGGCGGGCTGCCGTCGGCGACCACGGTCGGCGTCATCAGTGAGGCCGCGCAGGCCGCGGGCGCGCCGGACGACTACGTGGCCGAGCTACGGTCCCGCCAGTGCCGCTCGACCGGCCTGTGACGCTCAGCGGGCGGGGTCGGGCGGCGAGAAGTTCTGCTCCTCGTGCGCAGCGGCGGCGAGCCACGCCGAAGCCCTGCGCGCCGACGCCTGGGACAGCCAGGCGTCCTGGACCACCTCCGCGAGCTCTGCCCGGGTCAGCTCGCCGATGCGGCTCGCACGCAGCAGCACCGACAAGTGACCGTCGAAGTGGGCCGTGGTGAAGAACGGCGACGCCTCGTCCTGCACCAGCGCCTGCTTGTCGTTCTCGGACTCGACCCAGAACACGATCACGTCGCGGTAGCGCTCACCGGTCCTCGGGTCGACCGCGTCGGGTCTGGGGTTGCGGAAGAAGACGAACGACTTGCCGCCCACCTGGTACACCGGGTTCTCCCGCGTCCCGTGGTCGACCGTGACGTGCGGCATGCCCAGGGCGAGCTCGTGCACGTCCTCGACCCGTGCTGCCCGGCTCCGGTCCGGCATATCAGCCAGCGTAGGCCGCGCGAGAATCCCACGCGGCGTTGGCTGCCGGATGGCAGGATGTGCGCGATGGCCGCCGAAACTGATCCCAAGCAAGACCTCCGGCGTTATCTGCAGCAAGCCCGTGACGCGCTGCTCTGGAAGCTCGAGGGACTGTCCGAGTACGACATCCGGCGCCCGGTCGTGCCCACGGGCACCAACCTGCTCGGGCTGGTCAAGCACGTGGCCAGCGTCGAGCTCGGATACTTCGGCGACACCTTCGGCCGGCCGTCCGACGAGCCGCTGCCATGGCTGGCCGACGACGCCGAGGACAACGCGGACATGTGGGCCACCGCCGACGAGTCGCGGGAAGCGGTCGTCGGGCTGTACCACCGCGCGTGGGCGCACTCCGACGCCACGATCGACGCCTTGCCGCTGGACGCGGTCGGCACCGTGCCGTGGTGGTCCGAAGACCGCAGGCAGGTGACCCTGCACCGGATCCTCGTACACATGATCGCCGAGACCCACCGGCACGCCGGGCACGCCGACATCGTCCGGGAGCTCATCGACGACACCGTCGGCCTGCGGGTGGACAACGACAACATGCCGCCGGGCGACCGGGCGTGGTGGCAGGACTACCGGGAACGGCTCGAGCAGGCGGCGCGGGACGCGGCGTCGTAGGGCCCGGAGAGGTTTACGCCGAGCGAAGCGCCGGGTAGGACCCCAGAACGCTTGATACAACGTTCAACCAAGCGCGCGGGCCGTCCGCTGCCCTGCGTGCGTGAAGGAGACCGCATGGTCAACATCGCAGTCCTGTTCTACTCGTCCTCCGGCACCAACCACGAGACAGCGCAGGCCGTCGCGGACGGCGCCGCCAAGGCAGGGGCAGAGGTCCGGGTGCGACGGATCGGAGAGACGGCCCCGCGAGCGGCCATCGAGGCGAACCCGCAGTGGAAGCAGTGGGTCGACGAGGTGGCCCCGACGATCGAGGAGGCCACGCTCGACGACCTGGAGTGGGGTCACGGCGTCGCTTTCGGCACACCGACCCGGTTCGGCAACGCCAGCTCACAGATGCGCAGTTTCATCGACACCACGGGTGGCCTGTGGGCCGAGGGCAAGCTGGCCGACAAGACGTACACGGCGTTCACGAGTGCGATGAACCCCCACGGCGGCAACGAGACCACGCTGCTGTCGCTGTACACGACCTTCTACCACTGGGGCGGCGTCGTCGTGGCTCCCGGCTATACCGACCCGGTGGTGTTCGCCGCCGGCGGCAACCCGTACGGCACGTCGCACGCCACGACGCAGCGCAACAACCCTCCGGGGGACGAGGTGCTCGAGGCGGCTCGCCACCAGGGCTACCGGCTCGCCGACGTGACCGCCCGGCTGCACGCCTGAGCCCGTCAGCCCCGCACCGACAATTCGGTGGAGGCACGAAAACGTAGCCGCATACGCTGCACCCATGCGTGTCCGCTTCATCAAGTCGGGGGTCCACCGGTACGGCGTCATCGTCGACCGTGACTTCGCCTCGAACCTGCGGATGCACCCTGCACCTGGCTACGACGACTGGCTGCCCCACGACATGGTGCATTTGCTCATCGAGCGGAAGGTCGGGCTCAAGAACGG
Organism: Nocardioidaceae bacterium; assembly: GCA_036259355.1. Classification (GTDB taxonomy): domain Bacteria; phylum Actinomycetota; class Actinomycetes; order Propionibacteriales; family Nocardioidaceae; genus JALZDI01. The sequence continues at coordinate 1,389 of DATABY010000145.1, read as the reverse complement.
GATCTTCGGTCAGCTGGCGGCCGGTGGAGACGCGCATACGTTCGTACCTACCGATGAGCAGCGCACGCGGCGGTGGGCGCGGCGTACCGAACGCCGGAACGCCACCAGTGGTGGCGACATCGGTCGCTCCGAGGAGCTCGCGTATGCCGCCCACCTCGCCTGGAAGTCTCGGGCCGCCCGGCACCGTCCCACCATGCCGTCCAGCCCCACAGCGGCCGCTGAGATCGACGCGTTGATGCCTGTCATGGAGGAGGCTGCCCGAGCCTGGCACCCGCTGCCGCTCGGCGAGTCCTTGACCTACGACTGGCCATGGCCGGAGCGTTCCTCGAAGCAGCGTCGGGGCTGACGACGCGAACGACGAGACATTCTGCCAAGCGGCTATGTCGGTGGTCGGCGATGGCGTTTGGTTCATGATCGGTGCGGCGGTGAGAGGTCTCGATGTCGAGCAGACGCTTGACGCGGTGGAGGTCTGGCACGCCACGCAGAGCGAGTGTGAGGCGCGGATCTTCGTGGCCGCGGCGCACTTCGCCGATCTGCACCACCCCGACTCCCGCCCTGACCGTGGTGGGCCGGGGTTGCCGGGGATGCAGCGGCCCAAACGGCTCGGCGGGGTGGGCACGCCGCTGGTGTTCGAGTTCGCTGCCGCCGAGTTCGGTCCGCGCATCGGCCGCAGCGCCTACGCCGGGCGGATGTTGATCGCCGACGCGTTGGATGTCCGGCACCGGCTGCCGCGGCTGTGGGCGCGGGTGTGTGCGGGGCAGGTGCCGGTGCGCTACGCCCGCCACGTGGCCCAGCAGACCCGCGACCTGGACGCGGATGCGCCGGGCTGGTGGACGCGGGGGTGGTCGAGTACGCCGACGGGCGGCTGTGCTGGTCCAGGTTCGAGACCCTGGTCGCGGCCACGGTGGTCGAGGCCGACCCGCAGGCGGCCGCGGCAGCCGAACGCGCCGCCGCCGAGGAAGAGTTCGCCAAGGTGGGACGGTGCAACGAGCACGGGCAGAAGACGCTGTAGGTGAAGTCGTCCACGGCGGCGATGCTCAGGATCAACGCCACCATCAGCTACTTCGCCGCGATCCTCGCCGCCCTCGGTGACACCGACACCGAGGACCACCGGCGCGCCAAGGCGATGCTCATCATGGCCAACCCCGTCTAGGCGCTTCAGGCTTCGGCGCCGAACCCGAGACCTTCGACGACGTCGACGACGCTGACCATGGTGAGACCGGCGCCGCCTCGGACAGAGACGCGGGTGCGGCGGCGTTCGTCAAGCCGTTCCGACCCTTCGAGATCGACCCCGACCGCCGGTTCGCGTGCGGCTTCGACCCAAGAGCCTGCTGCCGCAGGCGACGGTGTACCTGCACCTGTACGCGCGCACCGACACCGGCGACATCG
>DATABY010000144.1:0-19813 GCA_036259355.1 Nocardioidaceae bacterium | reverse complement strand
GAACCGGTGAGCGCAGCAGCGAGACGGCGGTTGGGGATGGATCAGCATGGGATGCTCCGAAACAGCGAGGATGTGTCACCGGCTGTTCGGAGCCCTACCGCCCTCGGACTGGTCGTCAGGTGCGGCCTTCGCGCTCCTGAGCGTCGTACAGGTCGGCCTGCTCGGCCATCCAGGTCGCCTCGAACACCGGGTAGCCACGGCGCCGAGCCGCCTCGCAGACGGCGGGGTCGTCGTCGACGAGAATGGCCACCTCACGCTCGCCGGTCAGGTCACGCAGCCGGTCGAGCTTGAGGAACCGCGCCGGGCGGCGGTCGCCCTCCGGTCGCAGCAGGACCGTGCCGTCAGGCAGGTGGTGGCGACGCAGCCAGTCCAGCGTGTCCTTGCGACAGCGTTCAGGACGGCCCGACAGGTACACGACGTCGTGGTCCTCGGCGAGACGCTCGGCCACGGCACGGCCCTCGTCGAGCAGCTCGTCGGCGGACGCGGCCGCGAAGAACGCGTCCCAGTCCTTGGGGCGGCTGCGCACGAAGTGCAGCCGGTGGCGTACGTCGGCGAGCACGCCGTCGATGTCGACGACGGCCACCGGGCGCCGGCCCTCGGCGTACTCGCTCACGCGCAGCTCAGCGTCGAGCCGGCGCGCGACTTGTGCACGTGCACCTGTGCGGGCACCCGGGCACGCAGGTCGGTCACGTGGCTGACGATGCCCACAGCGCGACCGCCGGTGCGCAGCTGGTCCAGCACGTCCATCACCTCGTCGAGCGTATCGGGGTCGAGGGACCCGAACCCCTCGTCGACGAACAACGTGTCGATCTCGGCGCCGCCGGCCTCGTGCGAGACCACATCGGCGAGCCCGAGCGCCAACGCCAGCGAGGTGTAGAACGTCTCCCCTCCCGACAGCGTCGCGGGGTCACGCAGGTCGCCGGTCCAGCCGTCGTGCACCTGCAGCCCGAGCCCACCACGCCGGTCGCCGACGCCGCGGGCCACGCTGTGCTGCAGCGTGTAGCGTCCGCTGCTCATCGCCAGCAGCCGCTCGTTGGCCGCCGCCACGACCTGCTCGAGCCGAGCGGCCAGGACGTAGGCCGACAGTCGCATGCGGTGCCGGTTGTCGGCGGACGTGCCGGCGCACAGCGACGCCATCCGCTCTGCGACCGTCAGTGAGGCGCGTACCGGCCGCCATGCCGCCAGGGCGGTCTCCAGGTCGAGGTGAAGCGCCTCCAGGCGGGAGGTCTGGTGCTCCAGGCGGCGCTCGGCGACCACGGCCTCGTCGCGTCGCCGCTCAAGCCCGTCGAGCTCCTCGGCGAGCGTCCGTGTGTCGCACTCGGGCTGTGCGGCCGCCTCCCTGATCCGCGGGTCGTCGAGCACGGCACGTACCTGCGCCGCCTGGTCGGCGCGGCGCCGCAGCAGCGTCTCGGTGTTGCTGAGGTCGGTGGGCGACATCGCGGCGTCGCGCGCCGCGTCCGGACCGGCGAAGCCGGCGTCGGCGAGCGCGGCGTCGCGCCGGGCCGCGGCGTGGTCGCGCGCCCGCTGCGCCTCCTGCTGCTCGCGCAGCCTGTCGCACAGCCGCTCCCACGCGGCAGCCGCCTCGCGCGCGTGCTGCAGCTGCGCGTCCAGCGTGCGGACGTCTCCGGTCGCGGCGTCCACCGTGGCCCGGCAGTCGTCGTACTCCTGGCTCCGTAACGTCCGTCGCTCGACGAGCTGGATGCGCTCGGCGTCGAGCTCATGGCGCCGGCGAGCCGACCGCTCGGCCGCCGCCCGGACTCGCTCGGTCTCGACAGCCAGCGTGTCGACCGCGGCCGCGCACCGCTCGGCTCCGGCGACCTCGTTGCGCGCCTCGGCCACCCGCATGTCAGCCGTCAGCAGGTCGGTGCCGTCGGTGGCGGCCTCGAGCCCGGCGAGCTCGCGGTCGCAGCGGGCGAGGGCCTCGGTGTGCAGGTCACGTTGCTCCTCGGCCTGGTGCCAGTCGTGCTCGGCAGCCTGCTCGGCCTCGGGCGACACCGTCGGCCCGCGCGGGCCGGCCGGCGCGGGGTGCTCCGCTGAGCCGCACACGGGGCACGGACGGCCGTGCGCGAGGTCGCGGGCGAGCTCGGCGGCCATGCCCTCCAGTCGAGCCTGGCGCAGGTCGAGCCAGCGCTCACGGGCCTCCTGCGCCTGGTCTGTCGCCTGCTTGCTGGCCTGTGCCAGCGCCTCTCGGTGCTGCCGTGCCGCCGGGACCTGTCGTGCCGCATGCGCGACCCGCTCGACGTACGCGAGCCGGTCGCGCAGGGACTGCGCCCGCGTCGCCGCGGTGACGGCCTCGGCGTGGCGTCGGTGCAGCGTCTGCAGAGCCGCGGCCTGCCCGTGGTGCTCGCCGTCGAGTCGCTGCCGGCTGTCGTCGACGGCGACGATGTCGGCGTCGATGCGCTCGAGCTCGGTGTCGAGCTCGACCACCCGGCGCGCCAGGGGGAGCAGCGCCTCCAGCCGGGCGACGTCGTCGTGGCGCCGGCGGACCACCACGGACACGTCGTCGAGCCGGTTCGCGGTGGCGGCCTCGGTGTCCGGGTCGCCGGCGGGCAGGGCCGTTCGGGCGGCGTCCAGAGCGGTCTGGGCGTCGTCGGCACGCTGCCGGGCGGCCTCGTGCATCTCGAGGAAGGGCTGGACCGCGGCGGCCAGCCGGGCGGCCTCGACCTCGGCGGCCATCCGCGCGGTGCTGTCGGCCAGCGCCCGGAGCTCCGCGTCACGGCGAACGGCCTCACGGTGCCGCTCCTGCATCCGTGCGATGTCGCGCGCCGCGTCCAACGCCACCCGTGCGTCCTTGGCGTGCTGGTCTGCGGCCGCACGGGCCTCCGTCGCCTCGGTGAGCCCGGCCTCCGTGTCGAGCCGGATGTCCTCGGCCCAGCCGAGCACCGTGTCAGCGTCCGTCTCCTCCGGTCGGGGCCGCCCACTTGCTTCGGCGACCCGCTCGAGGATCCCCGTGACCCGCTCGGCGTGGTCGGCGGATCGTGCGGCCAGGCTGCGACGGTGCTCGGCCAGCCATTCCTCGACCGCGCGGAAGCGGTGGGTGCCGAACAGCTTCTGCAGCAACGTGTGCCGCTCCTGCGCGCCGCAACGCAGGAACGTCTCGAACCGTCCCTGCGGCAGGAGCGCGACCTGGCAGAACTGCGACAGGGACAGGCCGAGCAGCGAGCCGACGAGGTCACCCGCCTCGTCGATGCGGTTGGTGCGCTGCTGCCACCCCTCGTCGGTGCGTTCCTCGACCAGCACCTTCGCGTGCTCCCTGATCTCGCCGCTGCCGCGCTTCTTCGGCCGCACCCACTCCGGGCACCGGGTGATGCGCAGGCGCCGGCCGCGCAGCGAGACCTCGAGGACGACGCGCGGCCCACTGGTCGCGGGCGCGTGGTCGCTGTGCAGCCGCTTGGCCTTGTCGCGCTCACCGGGCACCTGCCCGAACAGCGCGAAGCAGACCGCGTCGAGAACGCTGGTCTTGCCGGCGCCGGTCGGCCCGCAGAGCAGGAAGAGCCCGCTGCCGGTGAGCGCGTCGAGGTCGACCCGCTCGCGGCCGGCGAAGGGGCCGAAGGCGTGCATCTCCAGGCTGTGCAGGCGCATCAGGCCACGACCTCGGCGGCCTCGTCGATCCGGCAGCAGTCCAGGGCCTCCCGCAGCAGCAGGGCCTCCTCCTCGTCGGCGGGCTCGCCGCGCACGTCGGCGACGAAGCCGGCCGCGATCTCCGCGTCGGTGAGGCCGGCGACCCGCTCGGTCCAGGAGCGCTGCTCGTGCCCGCCGGACGAGTCGGGCTCGAAGGCGAGCACGAGCGCGTGCGGGAACCGTGCCCGCAACCGGGCCATCGCCGCAGCGGGCCGGACCGGGTCGGTCAGCGTCACCTTCAGCCAGGCGTTCTCGGCCTGCGCGTGCCGGTCGTCGGTGAGCAGGTCGTCGAGGCGGCCACGCAGGGTCGCCACACGGCGCGGCACGGGAGCCTCGACGAACTCGGTCGCGGTGACACCGCCGCTGCCCAGGTCGACCAGCCAGGAGCCCTTGCGGTGGTTGGTCTCGGAGAACGAGTAGGCGAGGGGCGAGCCGGAGTAGCGCACCTGCTCACGGATCGTCTGACGACCGTGCAGATGGCCGAGTGCGACGTAGTCGGCCGCGTCGAAGAGACCCGCGGAGACCTGGGAGACGCCGCCCACGCTGATGTCGCGCTCACTCTCGCTGGACTCGCCCCCGGTCACGAACGCGTGCGCCAGCACCACCGCCCGGGTGCCGGCGGAACGGCTGTCGAGGTCGGTCTCGACACGGCGCATCGCCTCGCCGAGCGCCGCGGCGTGGCTGCGCTGCGGCAGCCGCCAGGCCTCACGAACCGCGTCGGGCTCGAGGTAGGGAAGACCGTAGAAGGCGACGGGACCGTGCCGGTCCTCGACCAGCACCGGGCGACCCACGGCCGTCGGCGACGTGCGGAGGTGGATGCCGGCCGCATCGATCAGGTCGGCGGCGAACCCGAGCCGGTGTGCCGAGTCGTGGTTGCCGCTGGTGACGACGACGCGCACCCCTTCGGCCGCCAGCCGGCGCAGCGCCTCGGAGGCGAGCTGCACGGCGTCGACGGGCGGTAGGGCGCGGTCGTAGACGTCTCCGGCCACCGCGACCACGTCGACCCGCTCGGCGCGGACCGTGTCGACCAGGTGGTCGACGAAGGCAGCCTGGGCGGCGAGCAGGTCCTCACGGTGGAAGGACCGCCCCAGGTGCCAGTCGGAGGTGTGCAGGAGGCGCATGTCCGGGACAGTAGGGGCACCCACCGACAGAAGTGGCCGACCCACGCCGACGGCTCAGCTCACCACCCGGTCCGGACCGGCGTACACCACGAACCGGTTGCCGCGCAGAAACCCGACCAGGGTGACGTCGTACTCCCGCGCGCAGTCCACCGCCATGCTCGACGCGGCGCCGACGGCGGCGACGACCGGGATGCCGGCCATCACCGCCTTCTGCACGATCTCGAAGCCGGCACGGGCGCTGGTACACAGCACGGTGTCGGACGGTGCCGGCAGGCCGGTCACGGTACCGAGCGTTGCTGCCCCGACGACCTTGTCGACCGCGTTGTGACGCCCCACGTCCTCGCGCACCAGCAAGGGCTCGCCGGCCACGGTGAACAACCCGGCGGCGTGCACCGCCCCCGTGCGGTCGAACAGGCGCTGGTGGTCGCGCAGCAGGTCAGGAAGGCGGCTGAGAACCGCGGCCCGTACGGTGACGGGCGAGACGACCGGCCGGCCACCGAACTGCTGCACCGCCGCCAGGCTGTCCTTGCCGCAGACGCCGCAGGCCGAGGTCTGGGCCAGGTTTCGCACGGCGGGGTCGCGCTGCGGGGGAGCGTTCAGGGCGACCGTGGTGACGTTGTACCTCTGGTCGGGAGGCAGGGCCGCATCGGTGCAGTAGCCCACGGTGACGACGTGCCCACGCGGCCGGGCGATGCCCTCCCCGACGACGAGGCCGGTCGCGAGCTCGAAGTCGGACCCCGGCGTACGCATGGTCACCGCGATCCGGCGGGGCTCGGTGCTCGGCCACGCCAGCCGCACCTCCATCGGTTCCTCGGCGATCACTCGGTCCTCGTGCGCTCGCACCTCACCGGCGCGCCAGTCGTGCACGCGCGAGCGCACGGTGGGTCCCGGGCGTCGACCGACGGTCACGTGATCAGCCCCATGGGCGGAACATTACGCTGGCCGCCATGACCGCCACGCCGACGATGCACGGACGGCTGCGGCCGGGCACCGTGGTGTTCCTGTTCGCGGTCGGACTGCTGATGCTCGGTGTCGCGATGGCGGCGTTCGGTCTGTGGGAGTGGACCGTCTGGTTGCTGGCGGCCGCACTGCTGCTGTGCTCCGTCGCCCGCCTCGTGCTCAGCGACGAAGCCGCGGGGCTGCTGCGGGTGCGCCGGCGGTGGATCGACGTGCTGGCGTGCGCGCTGCTGGCGGTCGGCATCGTCACGATGTTCCTGTCGCTGCCGTCGCGGGGTTGAGCGCCCGCTCGGTCACCGAGGACCGCGCCCGGGGCCTCAGGAGCCGACCTTGGCCTCGCTGTCGACGTCGCGGCCGGCGCCCGGAGCCGGGCGCCGCGCGAGGCGCATCACGATGCGGGACGCACCGGCCGCGGGGACGTGGCGGCGCGAGGCGGCCAGGAACGCACGCGCCCGGCGGTGGCCGTAGACCGTCATCCGCAGCACCGCGCCGCCGATGAGGAGGCCGCCGACGAGGTCGGTGAACCAGTGCCACTGGAAGTAGATCCCGGTCACCATCATGGCGAAGGCGGCCACCCACGTCAGGGCCAGCAGCAACCTGGCCGGCAGCCGGTGACGCCCGTGGAAGGTGCGCGCCAGGTAGGTGGCGAGCCCGTAGACCATGATCGCGTTGGCCGCGTGACCCGAGGGGTACATGATGCCCTGCTCGAAGAAGTCCGGGTCACCCACCATGGGGTGGCCGCGCATGGTGGACAGCTTGAGTACGCCGACCACGAGGTTGACCGCGAGCGCGCCGACAGCCGCCAGGATGACCGGCTCCCACGATCGCCGATGCCGTGCGACCAGCGCCGCGACCACGAACAGCACCGGCAGGCACACCGCCCGCTGTCCGAGCCGGACGATGACCTCCATGCTCGAGAACAGCTCGGGCCAGGTGTTCCGCCACGGGTAGTTCAGCGCCTCGTCGACGGCGACCAGCGGCCCGAGCGAGAGCACCGTCACGATGACGAAGCCGACGAGAAGCACCGACGACGAAGTCAGGACACGCAGCACGCCGGGCGACGAGCGACGCGGGATAAGCACACCAGCTCCGACTTCGTTGGCACGGGCAGGACTCCAGGGCACTGGCCACTCAGGATAGCCCAACCCCTACGGGCGCGATCGGTGCAGATTTGTAACCTGCGACACCTGTTCCCCGGGGCCGACCTGCGCGAGTCCTCAGCCCCGTAAGGTGATGCTCATGATCAGCCAGCACGTCAGCGTGGTCGCGCCGCCTCGCCATGGCGTGGGCAGCTTCGCCACCTGGGTGGCCGCGTCCTGCGAACCCGGGGCGCACGTGCTCAACATCGGTGCGGGAAAGAACCTCTCCGGGGGCCTCCGGCCGTTGCGCAGGCGCTCGCCGTACCTGGTGGGCGTCGACCCGGACGCGGCTGTGCACGAGAACGAGTCCCTGGAGGAGCGCTACCAGAGCAGCCTCGAGGACTTCGCACCCGCGCACGAGGAGAAGTTCGACACGGCGTTCGCGGTGTACGTGCTCGAGCACGTCGAGGACCCGCAGGCCTTCGTCGCCTCCTGCGCGCGCGTCCTCAAGCCGGGTGGCTCGCTCTTCGCGCTCACGCTCAACGTCAGGCAGTACTTCGGGCTCTTCACCTGGGCGACGACACGGCTGGGTCTCTCCGAGCGGCTCCTGGAACGGCTCAAGGGCCGAGACGTGATGGAGGCCTACCACTTCCCGACGCAGTACCGGCTGAACTCCGTGCCGACGGTCACCCGCCACCTCGCCGACGCGGGCTTCGACTCCGCCGAGTTCCGCCTGTACGACGACACCAAGCGCTACCAGTGGTACTTCCCGCACCCGCTGCGCTGGTTCCCTGAGGCGTACACCCGCACGGTCTATGCGCTCGGCTCACCGCACCTGATGGGCCATCTCACGTTCCGTGCGGTGAAGGGCCGGCCGGCTCGCTGAACCGCCGGCGTACCTCCACGGCGCGTCGCAGGTCGTGGGTGCGGTCGGCGATCGAACGGCGTACTCCTACGTCGAGGTCGTCGCCGAGCACCTCCTCTGCCAGCCGAACGGTGTCCGCCGCGACCGCGTACACCGGGTACGCCAGCTTCGCGGTCTCGCTGACGACCCAGCCGCTGCGCAGTCCCGCGGTGGCGGGGATCTCGTCGAAGTACCGCCGCACGTAGCTCTGCGTCAGCTCCGGCTGCTCGGGCTGCCAGAACCCCTCGCAGGTGGCGTAGAGCACGTAGTTGCTGGCCTCCGAGTCCTGGGTGACCAGCTTCCACGCGGCTGCCTTCGCGTCGGGCGTCGGCAACGCGGCACGGCAGCGGGCGGCGTGCACGGCCCCTTCGGTGGACCGGTCACGGGCCAGCTCGGCATCGAGGGCCGCGCGGTCGACGGCGCCGAGCACGGACAGCCGCTGCAGCACGGTCCACCGCATGTCAGCGTCGACCGTCAGTCCCGGCGGCGCGTCGCCGTCGAGCCAGCCGGCGAGCACGTCCGGCGCGACCGCCGACCGCGCGACGGCCCGCGCGGCGGCGATCTGCGCCCCGCCTCCAGGGACGGCGCGCCGCAGCACCGCCTCGGCCAGCGCGGCCACGCGCTCGTCGGCGGCACCGTGCGGGAGGTACCGCCCGCGCAGGGTCGTGGTGGCCCAGCCGAGCATCGAGCTCAGCGCCAGGTCCTGCTGCTCGTGGGGGAGCGCCGCCGCGAGGACGTCCAGCATCACCTGCGGGTCCAGCACCGCGTCGTCGACTGCGTAGGTGAGGGAGTTCCACACCACTGCTCGCGTGACCGCGTCGCCGATCCGCGGCAGCAGCGCCGGCAGCGCCGCCACCGTGGTGTCGTCGAGCCGGACCTTCGCCCACGTGTCGTCGTGCACGTCCGCGACGAGCACCGGCTCCGTGGCGCGGATGCGCAGCGGAACCGGAGTGAGGTCGGAGTGCACCTGCATCCTGACCTGCTCGGCGGAGCCGTCGGCGTGAAGCTCCGCGACGGTCAGCGTGTGCGGTCGGTCGGCGGGGAAGCCCGGTGGCGGCGTCCGGTGCAGCACGGTCTCGCTGCCGTGCGCCCCCGCACCTCCGCCAGACAGGTGGAGCGTGTCGACCCCTGCCGTGCGCAGCCACTGGCCGGCCCACCGGCGGATGTCGTCGGCGCCGGCGTCGGCCCACGCGGCGAGCAGGTCAGCCAATGCGGCGTTGCCATACGCGTGCCGCTCGATGTGCCGGCGTACGCCGCCAAGGAACACGTCGTCGCCGAGATGGGCGTTGAGCTGCTTGAGCACCGCCGCGCCCTTGGCGTAGGAGATGCCGTCGAAGTCACTCAGCGCGCTGGCGGCGTCGGCGGCGCCGTTGCCGGCGACCGGATGGGTCGTCGGCCGCTGGTCTGCGGTCATGCCCCACCGCTTGCGAGAGAAGGCGAAGTCGACCCACGCGTCGGTGAAGTCGGTGGCGTCGGCGCAGACGCGATGGGTCATGAACTCGGCGAACGACTCGTTGAGCCAGAGGTCGTCCCACCATGTCATCGTGACGAGATCTCCGAACCACTGGTGCGCCATCTCGTGCACGATCGTGCGTGCCCGGTCACCCCGCTCACCGTCGGTCACACGGGACCGGAAGACCATCTGGTCGCGGAACGTGACGCAACCGGGGTTCTCCATGGCGCCGGCGTTGAACTCCGGGACGAACGCCTGGTGGTACTCGCCGAACGGGTAGCGGATACCGAACAGCCGGTGGTACTCGTCGAAGGCCTGACCGGTCACCCTGAGGATCTCCTCGGCGTCGCGGTCGAGGTGCTCAGCGAGGCTCTGCTTGACGTGCAGCCCGAGCGGGATGCCGTCGTGCTCCGAGCGCACCGAGTGGTACGGCCCGGCCACCAGCGTGACGAAGTAGGTGGACAGGGGCCTGGTCTCGCTGACCTGCCAGCGGCCGGTGGACACCGGCCGGGCTGCGCCGTTGCCGACGACCGTCCAGTCCGGGGGAGTGCTGACGGTCAGCGAGTACGGCGCCTTCAGGTCGGGCTGGTCGAAGCAGGCGAAGATGCGTGGGGCGGCATCCAGGAACGACATCGCGTAGACGTAGGCCCGGCCGTCGGCTGCGTCGACCGCACGGTGCAGCCCTTCGCCGTCGTGGCTGTACGCCATGTCCGCGCAGACCTCGACCTCGTTGTCGTCCTGCAGGCCGCTGAGGCGCAGCCGCCCGTCGCGGAGCAGGTCGACATCGAGGTCCTCGCCGTTGAGGCGTACCCGGTGCAGAGTCTCGGGGCGTACGTCGAGGAACGTGGACGAACCGGGAGTCGTGCAGCGGAAGCGGATCGTGCTGGTGGAGCCGAACGTCTCCGCACCGCGGGTGAGGTCGAGGTCCACGACGTAGCGCTCGACCGCGATCGTCCGGGCACGGTGGCGCGCGTCGCCGACGGTGAGGCTGGCCATGGTCGTCACTGTAGAGCGCGGCGACGCGCCAGCGAACGGCTGAGGTGGTAGCCGAGGATCACCACCAGCGTGCCCAGCGCGATGCCGCCGAGCGTGAAGTCATCGCTGAAGACCAGGCTGACGTTGCCGATCGCGATGATCAGCCCGGCGGCGACCGGCACGAGGTTGACCGGGTCGCCGAAGTCCACCTGGTTCTCCTTCCAGATCTTCGCTCCCAGCAGGCCGATCATGCCGTACAGGACGACGGTGATGCCGCCGAGGACGCCTCCGGGGATCGCGTTGACCACCGCGCCGAACTTGGGGGAGAAGCCGAACCCGATGGCCGTCAGCGCAGCGACGACGTACGCGGCGGTGGAGTACACCTTGGTCGCGGCCATGACGCCGATGTTCTCGGCGTACGTCGTGGTGGGGGAGCCGCCGACGCTCGTCGCCACCACGGTGGCCACGCCGTCGGCACCGATCGCCCGGCCCATCACGGGATCCAGGTCGTCCCCGGTCATCTCCGCGACCGCCTTCACGTGCCCGGCGTTCTCCGCGACCAGTGCGATCACGATCGGCAGCGCGACCAGGGCGAAGCCGACGTGGAACGACGGCAGGTGCCAGCCGGCCACGTCACCGCCGGTCGGCGGCGGCAGACCGAACCATGCCGCGTCGGCGACCGGGCCGAAGTCGACGCGCATCTCGGTGACGGGTTCGCCGGTGGCCGGGTCGGTGTAGGTGACCGGTCCGGCCACGCGGTCGAGGAGCCACGACAGGGCGTAGCCGAACACGACGGCCAGAAAGATCGCGATACGCGAGGCGAAGCCGCGGAACGCCACCGTCACGACGAGCACGAACACCATGACGGCCGACGCCACCCACTGGTCGCGCGGCCAGTAGTTCTGGGCGACCACGGGCGCCAGGTTGAACCCGATGAGCATGACGACCGCACCGGTCACCACCGGCGGCAGCGCGCGCTGGATCGCGTCTCGGCCGAAGTAGTGCAGCAGCACGCCGACCAGCGCCAGCGCCACTCCGACGACCAGCAGCGCGCCGGTGACGTCGGCCCTGGTTCCGCCCAGGGCGTAGATCGTCGCGGTGGCGCCGACGAAGGAGGCGGAGGAGCCCAGGTAGCTCGGCACCCGGCCGGAGGTGAGTGCCAGGAACAGCAGGGTCGCCACGCCGGACATCAGCACGGCCAGCTGCGGGCTCAGCCGCATGAGCACGGGGAACACGAACGTGGCGCCGAACATCGCCACCACGTGCTGCATGCCCAGGCCGACCGTGCGCGGCCAGGAGAGCCGTTCCCCGGGTCCGACCACCTCCCCGGGGGTCACGCGTCGCCCGTCCCCGTGCACAGTCCACAAGCTCACGGCAGGACCGTACCGGCCGCTGCGCGTGCAAATGGGGTTGCACTGGTCGGTTTCGCCGGTAACCTCCGAGGTGCCGACGAGGTGTCGGACGGCGACCGCGGCGGAGGGAGCTGGCATGGGCGACCAGACGGCGATGCTGCTGCGTGACCGCAGCACCGCCGAGGGCTACGTCGTCTCGATCTGCTTCAAGCACGGGCCACCCCGTCGGTACGGCGTGGAGCTGGAGTGGACCGTGCACCACGCCGACGACCCCGCGCGCCCCCTCGACAGACCCGTCCTGCGACGTGCCCTCCGCTCCCACGCGCCGGCCACCCTGGCCCCGTACGACACACCGGCTCCCTTGCGCCACGGCTCGATCGTCACGGTCGAGCCAGGCGGCCAGGTCGAGCTCTCCACCGCCCCTCATGACTCCGTCGCCGGGCTGCTGCACGCCACCACCCGTGACGTCGACCAGGTCAGCGCGCTGCTCGCGGACGCCGGGCTGGTCCGGGGCGACCAGGCGGTCGACGCGCACCGGCCGCCGACCCGGCTGCTGCAGACGCCGCGCTACTCCACGATGGAGGCGGCGTTCGACCGGATCGGGTCCCACGGCTCGCGGATGATGTGCAGCACCGCGGGGCTGCAGGTCTGTCTCGACGTCGGCACGGCCGACCGGCTTCCGGCGCGCTGGGCGGCGCTGAACGGGCTCGGACCGGTGATGATCGCGCTGTTCGCCAACTCCGCGGCGGTGGACGAGAACGGCGAGGCCTGGGAGTCCGCCCGGATGCGCTCGGTCCTCGGCACCGACTCCTGCCGCAGCCTCCCGCTCCCGACCACCGACGACCCCGCCGCGGCCTGGGCCGCGCACGTGCTCGACACCCCGCTGCTGTGCCTGCGGCGACCCGGCCCGTGCTGGGACGCGCCGCCGGGCGTGACGTTCGCGGACTGGATCGACGGCGCCCTGCCGACGCCGCCGACCACCGACGACCTCGACTACCACCTGAGCACGCTGTTCCCGCCGGTACGGCCCCGAGGCTACTTCGAGGTGCGGTACCTCGATGCCCAGCCGGACAGAGCCTGGGTCACCCCGGTCGTGCTGCTGACGGCACTGATGGCCGACGAGCGCACCGTCGACACCGTGGTCGAGGCGACCGCACGGCTCTCCGGCCGTTGGTACGCCGCAGCACGCCAGGGACTCGCCCATCCCGACATCGCGGCCGCCGCCCATCAGGTCCTCGACCTCGGCGTCACCGCGCTCGATGGCCTGCACCTGCCCGCGCCGGTGGCTGCCCAGGTGCTCACCGACCTCGGGAACCGGCGCTCGGCCCTGACCCCCACGAAGAGGTGAACGATGACGACCCAACGCCTCGAGCAGCCCCTCGACCAGATCGGCCCGGAGCGGTTGCGCGAGCACGTGGCGGAGGAGCTGGCCCGCACCCGCCGCCGCAGCGTGGAGCTCACCGACGCCGTCGACGACGACGACCTGGTGCGCCAGCACTCCCGGCTGATGTCGCCGCTGGTCTGGGACCTCGCGCATGTCGGCAACCAGGAAGAGCTGTGGCTGGTGCGCGACGTCGGCGGCATGCAGCCGCTGCGCGACGACATCGACCACCTGTACGACGCGTTCAAGCATCCGCGGGCGGACCGCCCGCAGCTGCCGCTGCTCGGTCCTGCCGAAGCGCGGGGCTACGTCGGCGAGGTCCGCGACAAGGTGCTGCACGTGCTGGAACGCACGCCGCTGGAGGGCCGGCGCCTGGTGGACCACGGTTTCGCGTTCGGCATGATCCTGCAGCACGAGCACCAGCACGACGAGACCATGCTCGCCACCCACCAGCTGCGGGCCGGCCCGCCCGTTCTGCAGGCCCCGCCCGCGCCGGGTGCGCCGACGCAGCCCAGCCGGTCGGAGGTGCTCGTGCCCGGCGGCGCCTTCACGATGGGCACCAGCACCGAGCCGTGGGCGCTGGACAACGAGCGCCCCGCGCACCAGGTCGACGTCGCGCCGTTCTGGCTCGACGCGTTCCCCGTCACCAACGCCGACTACGTGCGCTTCGTCGAGGCCGGCGGGTACCACGAGCCCCGGTGGTGGAGCGAACGCGGCTGGGACCACCGCCAGTCGGCGGACCTGCGGGCGCCGCAGTTCTGGCTGCGTGACGGTGACCGCTGGATGCGCCGGCGGTTCGGCGTACTGGAGCCGCTGGCACCGCAGCAGCCGGTCGTGCACGTGTGCTTCTACGAGGCGGAGGCCTACGCCGCGTGGGCGGGCAAGCGGCTGCCCACGGAGACGGAGTGGGAGAAGGCGGCGCGCTTCGAGCCGGAGACCGGCCGGTCGCGACGCTATCCGTGGGGCGACGACGACCCGTCGCCGGAGCGTGCGAACCTCGGCCAACGGCACCTCGGCCCGGCCGAGGTCGGGGCGTATCCGCACGGCGCCTCACCGCTCGGTGTGCACCAGCTGATCGGCGACGTGTGGGAGTGGACCAGCAGCCGGTTCACCGGCTATCCCGGCTTCCGGGCCTTCCCGTACGACGAGTACTCGCTGGTCTTCCTCGGTGGCGACTACCGCGTCCTGCGTGGCGGGTCTTTCGGCACCGACCCGGTCGCGTGCCGCGCGACCTTCCGCAACTGGGACCTGCCGATCCGTCGGCAGATCTTCGCCGGCTTCCGGTGCGCCCGCGACGCGGCGCCCGGCGAGCTGGGCTGACCCGCGCCGGTGTGCCGCCACCTCGCCTATCTCGGGCCGCCGCGACGCCTCGACGACCTGCTGCTCTCGGCGCCGCACTCGTTGCTGCGGCAGTCGTACGCGCCGGCCGACATGCGCGGCGGCGGGACCGTCAACGCCGACGGTTTCGGCCTCGCCTGGTACCCCGAAGGCAGCAGCGAACCGGTGCGGTACCGGCGCACCTGCCCGATGTGGGCCGACGACGGACTCGTCACGCTGGCCCGGCACACCCGCGCCGGGGCGGTGCTGGCCGCGGTCCGCTCAGCGACCGTCGGCATGCCGGTGCTGGAGACAGCCACAGCCCCGTTCACGGCGGGCCGTTGGCTGTTCAGCCACAACGGTGTCGTCCCCGGCTGGCCCGACTCGGTGGAGCCCCTGGCCCGCACGCTTCCGGTGCGTGACCTGCTGACGCTGGAGGCACCGACGGACTCGGCGTTGCTGTGGGCGCTCGTGCGCTCGCGCTTGGAGACGGGACACGACCCGGTCAGGGCGCTGACCGGGATCGTCCAGGACGTGGCCGCACTCGACCCGCGGGCGAGGCTCAACCTGCTGCTCCTCGACGGCGAGCAGATCGTCGCCACGGCGTGGGACCACGCGCTCGCGGTGCTTGCCGGCGACGACTTCGTGGCCGCCAGCAGCGAGCCCTGGGACGACGACCCCCGGTGGCGCCTGGTGCCGGACCGGCACCTGCTGAGCGCCGGACTGGGGGAGCACGGTGCAGAGGTCGATATACGTCGCCTTGACGAGAAGCCGCAGTCGCCGGAGCCGACCGCAGCCGAGGGCGGACACGGATGACCGAGCCGACCATCGACGTGCACCTGTCGGAGGACCATGCGGCGCGGGCGCTGCGTCACGACGTGCGGACCGGGCTGTGCGCTGACCCGAAGTGGCTGCCGCCGAAGTGGTTCTACGACGCGCGCGGCAGCGAGCTCTTCGAGCAGATCACCCGGTTGCCCGAGTACTACCCGACCCGCGCGGAGACGGCGGCGTTGCGGGGCTCCGTGGACGAGATCGCGCAGATGACGAAGGCACACACGGTGGTCGAGCTCGGCGCGGGGTCGTCGGAGAAGACCCGGCTGGTCCTGGACGCGTTGTCGGCCTGCGGCTCGCTCCGCGAGTTCGTGCCGCAGGACGTGTCCACCAGCGCGCTGCGCGCGACGGCAGCGGCGATCGCGCAGGACTATCCCCGGCTACGGGTACACGGGGTGGTCAGCGACTTCACCAGCGACCTGGGGGACCTGCCCGGGGAGGGCCCGCGGCTGGTCGCGTTCCTGGGCAGCACCATCGGCAACTTCCTGCCGGGCGAGAGGGCGCGGTTCCTCGTGTCGGTCGCGGCCCTGCTGGAACCGGGAGAGAGCCTCCTGCTCGGCACCGACCTGGTGAAGGACCCCGATGTGCTGGTGGCGGCGTACGACGACGCCCAGGGCGTCACCGCGGAGTTCAACCGCAACGTGCTCCGGGTCGTCAACCGCGAGCTGGGTGCGGACTTCGACGTCGACGCGTTCGAGCACGTCGCGCGCTGGGACGCCGACGCGGAGTGGGTCGAGATGCGGCTGCGCGCCGGTCGCGCGATGCGCGTGCGCGTGGCCGACCTGGGGTTGGACGTGCGCTTCGCTGCGGGTGAGGAGCTCCGCACCGAGGTCTCGGCCAAGTTCCGCGCGGCCGGCGTGCGGCGGGAGCTGGCGGCGGCGGGCTTCGTCATGCAGGGCTGGTGGACCGACCCGGACGGCCGTTTCGGGCTCGCGCTCGCCCGCCGATCGGGCGGATCATGAGGGTGGGTGGCCTGAGCCAGGGGAGGCGGCACGTGCCCGAGGACACACGCGAGTCCGGACACTTCGAACGTACGGAGACACGGGCCGAGCAGGCCGACCGCAACTTCAACGAGCTGCTGCAGGAGCTGCGGGTCTCCCAGATGGGCGTGCAGATCCTGTTCGCGTTCCTGCTGACGCTGGCCTTCCAGGGCCGGTTCACCGAGGTCACGCCGGGACAGCTCACCGTCTACGTCGTCACGCTGCTGCTCTGCGCGGCCGCGACCGCCCTGCTCATCGCCCCGGTCGCGCTGCACCGGGCGATGTTCCGGCAGGGCCGCAAGCGCGAGGTCGTCGAGGTCGCGGCGAAGCTGGCGCGGGCCGGCCTGCTGATGCTGTTCCTCGCGATCTGCGGCGCCATCCTGTTCATCCTCGACTTCGTGCTCACGCGTGGGCTGGCCGTCGGACTGGCCGTCGGGGTGGCCGTGGCCTTCGTGGTGCTGTGGTACGCCCTGCCCTGGCTGGTCTCGCGAGCCCACAAGCACGGCTGAGCGTCAACCGTCGACGGGCTCCCCGCCGGCGTAGTGCCCCGGCCACTCCCGGTGGGGGATGCGGCTGATCTGGACGACCTCGCCGAGCTTGCCCCACTCGTTGCGTCCGAGCCGGGCCAACGGACGCAGCCGCTCGATCACCGGGTGGGTGTCGTCGAGCACGTCGCTGCGCACCGCTGCGTGCACCACGCGCCCGAACACCACTGTGGAGTCGCCGAAGCTCGTCGTCGCGTGGAGGAGGCACTCGAGGGCGACGGGGGAGTCGGCCACCCGCGGTGGCGTGACCTTCGTGCTCGGCTCCCGCCGCAGGCCCACGGCGTCGAACTCGCTGACGCCGTGCGGGAAGTCGGTGCCGGTCGCGTTGACCTGCTCGAACAACGGCTCGGGGGCGAGGTTGACGACGAACTCGCGGGTCGCCTCGACGTTGTGCAGCGAGTCCTTGCGTCCCACCGAGGTGAACTGCACGATCGGCGGCTCGACGCAGGCGACCGTGAAGAACGAGTGCGGCGCGAGGTTGTCGACCCCGTCGGCCGACAGGGTCGAGACCCACGCGATCGGCCGGGGCACGACGACGGAGTTGAGGAGCCGGTAGAACCGGCGGGCCGGCATCTGGGCAGGGTCGAAGTCGGTACGCACCCGCACATCATGCCGGGCGCGGACCGGCTCAGGGCACCGGACTACGCCCGGGCCTGCTCCGGCAGGTCGCGGGTGATGTGGGCGTCCGGTCCGGGGTAGACCAGGGACTCGGCGCCGGTGTCGTTCCAGTGGACCAGGAACGGCGGTCCGCCGTCGGAGCCGTGGCACTCCATGATCTCGCCGTCGCGGCGGTGCGCGCCGACTTTGGTGCCTTCGATCAACAGGTGGTCGCCGGGGTGTGCATGCACGTCAGCCTCCAAGCCGTCAGCTCGCCGCGTGAGCGGCGGTCCTGCTTGCCTTCCCAGCCTCCGCCTGCCGGGGTTGGCACACAAGACGGTCCGAGTGCCAGTCGGGGACGAGCGGAGTCGCCTCGCCCGTCGTCAGACCGGGAAGAGCTGGTCCTCGGCACCGCTGGCCCACTCGGCGATCAGCAGCGTCGCGTCGTCCTGCAGGACACCGCCCTGGTAGTCGAGCACGTCGTGTATCACCCGGCGCAACGTCTCCGGCCCTCGCTGATCGGCTGCTGCACCGCGACCGAGCGTGTCGATGAGCCGGTCGAGACCGAAGAAGCCGCCACCGGTGCCGCGTGCCTCGGTCACACCGTCGCTGTAGAAGACGACGCGGTCGCCGCGCTCGAGCTGCTCACGCGCGACCGTGACCCCGCCATGGTCACCGAGTCCGAACATCGGCCGGCGGCCCTGGTCCAACGACTTCACCACCTTGCCCTCGCGCATCAGCAACGGGGCCGGATGTCCGGCGTTGATGTACTGCAGCTGCCCGGTCGCGATGTCGAGCGCGCCGAGGACTCCGGTGGCGAACCGCTCGTCCCCGAAGTGTGTGCCGATGGTCGCGTCGACGAGCTCGACCGTCGGCACCAGGCCCAGTCCTTCCCGCCGCGCCTTGCGCGCCGCCGCCAGCGCGGCGGCGGCGAGGGTGCCCGAGGTCAGGTCGTGTCCGGTCGAGTCGAGGACCAGCAGGTACGCCGTCCCGTCGGTGACGCTGTAGTCGAACGCGTCCCCCGCCACCTCGTAGCACGGTTCCAGCACACCGGAGACGACCAGACCCGGGCAGCCGAACGTGAACGGCGGGAGGAGCTGCCAGAGCAGCTCGGCCTCGACGGTGCGCTGTTGCGTCCTGCGGTAGCGGTCCAGGCCGTCGCCGTACGGCATCTTGACCGCGACCAGGTGGGCGCTGAGCAGCGCCAGCAGCCGGAGCCGGTGCTGCACCTCCGGTGCGTCCGGATCGGTGCCCGTCGACAGCGTCACCTCGATGACGCCGAGCCTCTCCACCCCGTCGACCAGGGGCACCCACACCCGCGACGGCTCGTCGGAGCCGTGCATGGGCCGCACCCGCTGGAACGCGACACCGGCCAGGGAGGAGTCGATGCCGAGCGGCTCACGGGCGCTGGCGCCGGGCGTCGGGATGGGCACGAGCCGGCGCTGCTCGTAGTCGCACAGGTACAGGGCCATGGACCAGCCGAGCTCCCGGCCGGCGGCAGCGATGGCCGCGGGCAGCTGGTCCGGCGCGGCGATGTGTGACTCCTCGAGCAGCCGGGTGAGCGCGGACAGCATGGGGTCGGCGGTGTGCTGGCTCATCGTCGTCCGACCCTAGCCAACCCACCTGGAAAGGGGAGAGCCCCCGCGGGGCCGCCCCGGCGTAACTTGACATAATGTCGCTTATCGGCGCCGCACGTAGGCGGCCAGGTGCTCGCCGGTCAGGGTGGAACGGGCGGCGACGAGGTCGCCGGGTGTGCCCTCGAAGACGACGCGGCCGCCGTCGTGGCCGGCGCCCGGCCCGAGGTCGATGACCCAGTCGGCGTGCGCCATGACCGCCTGGTGGTGTTCGACGACGATGACCGACTTACCCGAGTCGACGAGCCGGTCGAGCAGCCCGAGCAGGTGTTCGACGTCGGCCAGGTGCAGGCCGGTGGTCGGCTCGTCGAGGACGTAGACGTCGCCCTTCTCGGCCATCTGCGTGGCCAGCTTGAGCCGCTGCCGCTCGCCGCCGGAGAGCGTGGTGAGCTGCTGGCCGAGCGTGAGGTACCCGAGCCCGACGTCGGCGAGGCGGTCGAGGATCTTGTGTGCGGCAGGTGTACGCGCCTCGCCGTCGGCGAAGAACTCCTCGGCCTCGGCCACCGACATCGCGAGCACCTCGGCGATGTTGCGGCCGCCCAGCGTGTACTCCAGCACCGACGCCTGGAACCGCTTCCCGTCGCACTCCTCGCAGGTGGACTCGACGGTGGCCATGACGCCCAGGTCGGTGTAGATGACGCCGGCGCCGTTGCAGGCGGGGCAGGCGCCCTCGGAGTTGGAGCTGAACAGCGCCGGCTTCACGCCGTTCGCCTTCGCGAACGCCTTGCGGATCGGGTCGAGCAGGCCGGTGTACGTGGCCGGGTTGCTCCGCCGCGAACCGCGGATCGCCCCATGGTCGACCACCACCACGCCGTCGCGGCCGGCGACCGAGCCCTGGACCAGCGAGCTCTTGCCGGAGCCGGCGACGCCCGTCAGCACGCACAGGGCCCGGAGCGGGATGTCGACGTCGACGTCGCGCAGGTTGTGGGTGTCGGCGTCGCGGACCTCCAGCACACCCGACGCCGACCGCACGGTCTCCTTGAGTGACGCGCGGTCTTCGAGGTGCCTGCCTGTGATCGTGTCGCTGGCTCGCAGTCCCTCGACCGTTCCCTCGAACATCACCTCC
>DATABY010000143.1:0-3440 GCA_036259355.1 Nocardioidaceae bacterium | reverse complement strand
CGAGCGCACCCGTGACCGGGTCCGCGTCGACATCCACACCGCCCGCCCGGGCATCGTCATCGGCCGCCGCGGCGCCGAGGCCGACCGCATCCGGGGCAACCTGGAGAAGCTCACCGGCAAGCAGGTGCAGCTCAACATCCTGGAGGTGAAGAACCCCGAGATCGACGCGCAGCTGGTCGCCCAGGGCGTAGCCGACCAGCTCGCCGGCCGGGTGGCGTTCCGCCGCGCGATGCGCAAGGCGCTGCAGACCGCGATGCGGTCGGGCGCCCAGGGGATCCGCGTGCAGGTGTCCGGCCGCCTCAACGGCGCCGAGATGTCGCGCACCGAGTTCTACCGCGAGGGCCGGGTGCCGCTGCACACGCTGCGCGCCGACATCGACTACGGCTTCTACGAGGCGCGCACGACCTTCGGCCGCATCGGCGTGAAGGTCTGGATCTACAAGGGCGAGGTCGCCGGCTCCCGCGCCGAGCGCGAGGCTCAGGCCGCCGCCCGGGCCGCCGCCGGCGGACGGGCCCGGCCGAGCAGCCGTCGGCGCAGCGACCGTGGCGACCGTGGCGACCGGGGCGACCGTGGCGACCGTGGCGACCGGCGTACCGGTGGCGAGGCCACCCAGGGCGCGACGCAGACCGCCGCACCGGCCGAGTCCGGCGCGCACGCCGAGGCGACGACGAACACCGGTCAGGAGGGGTGAGCTGACATGCTGATGCCCAAGAGGGTGAAGTTCCGCAAGCAGCACCACCCCAAGCGCACCGGTGCGGCCAAGGGCGGGACGAAGCTGAGCTTCGGCGACTACGGCATCCAGGCTGTCGAGGGCCACTACGTCACCAACCGGCAGATCGAGTCGGCGCGTATCGCGATGACCCGGCACATCAAGCGTGGCGGGAAGGTGTGGATCAACATCTACCCCGACCGCCCGCTGACCAAGAAGCCCGCCGAGACCCGCATGGGCTCCGGCAAGGGCTCGCCGGAGTGGTGGGTCGCCAACGTCAAGCCGGGCCGGGTGATGTTCGAGCTGTCGGGCGTGCCGGAGCCGGTGGCCCGCGAGGCCCTGCGCCGTGCGATGCACAAGCTGCCCATGAAGTGCCGCTACGTCCGGCGGATGGACGAGGTGTTCTGATGAGCGCGACCAGCACCGCAGCAGAGCTGCGCAACCTCAGCCAGGACGAGCTGGCGACGAAGCTGGCCGAGGCCAAGGAGGAGCTGTTCAACCTCCGCTTCCAGGCCGCGACCGGCCAGCTGGAGAGCCACGGCCGGCTGCGCACGGTCCGGCGCGACATCGCCCGTATCTACACGGTGCTGCGCGAGCGCGAGCTCGGCATCACCGAGCCCGTCGGCGGACCGGCGGGCGACGAGTCCGGTGAGGGTGCCGCATGAGCGAGAAGGACGAGAACGTGACCAGCACGCCGGAACGCGCGCGGCGCAAGACAGCCCAGGGCCTCGTGGTCAGCGACAAGATGGACAAGACCGTCGTCGTGGCCGTCGAGGACCGCGTCAAGCACGCCCTCTACGGCAAGGTGATGCGCCGCACCGAGCGGCTGAAGGCGCACGACGAGCAGAACCAGTGCGGCGTCGGCGACCGGGTCCTGCTGATGGAGACCCGGCCGCTGTCGGCGACCAAGCGCTGGCGCGTCGTCGAGGTGCTCGAGAAGGCCAAGTGACCGAGGCCCAGGGAACGAGGAGTCTGTTGTGATCCAGCAGGAGTCGCGGCTGAAGGTCGCCGACAACACGGGTGCCAAGGAGATCCTGTGCATCCGCGTGCTCGGCGGCTCGGGCCGGCGGTACGCCGGCATCGGCGACATCGTCGTGGCGACCGTCAAGGACGCGATCCCGGGCGGCAACGTCAAGAAGGGCGACGTCGTCAAGGCCGTCGTCGTGCGGACGGTCAAGGAGCGCCGCCGTCCCGACGGGTCCTACATCCGCTTCGACGAGAACGCCGCGGTCATCCTCCGCCAGGACGGCGAGCCGCGCGGCACCCGCATCTTCGGCCCGGTCGGCCGCGAGCTGCGGGAGAAGCGGTTCATGAAGATCATCTCGCTGGCGCCGGAGGTGCTGTGATGACGAACCAGGCCAACCTCAGCATCAAGAAGGGCGACCTCGTCCGCGTCACGGCCGGCAAGGACCGCGGGGCGGAGGGCAAGGTCATCGCGGTGCTGCCGGAGCGCAACCGCGTGATCGTCGAGGGCGTCAACCGCATCAAGCAGCACACCAAGGTCGTCCAGCAGGGCGGCCGCGGGGGCACCTCGGGCGGCATCGTGACCAAGGAGGCGCCGATCGACGCGTCCAACGTCATGCTGCTGGTCGAGGTGGACGGCAAGAAGGTGCCGACCCGCATCGGCTTCCGTCGCGACGAGGTCACCAAGCGCCGTCCCGACGGCTCGACCTACACCGCTCACCGCAGCGTCCGGGTCGCCAAGCGCACCGGTGAGGAGATCTGATGACCACCCAGACGAGCGAGACGACGTACCTGCCTCGCCTCAAGCAGCGTTACCGCGAGGAGATCCTGCCCGCGCTGCGGCAGGAGTTCGGCTACGGCAACGGGATGCAGGTGCCCGGGTTGACCAAGATCGTGGTCAACATGGGCGTCGGCGAGGCGGCCCGCGACTCCAAGCTGATCGAGGGCGCGGTGCGCGACCTGACCACGATCACCGGGCAGAAGCCGTCGGTCACCCGCGCCCGCAAGTCCATCGCGCAGTTCAAGCTGCGCGAGGGCATGCCCATCGGCGCGCACGTCACCCTGCGCGGCAACCGGATGTGGGAGTTCCTCGACCGGTTGCTGACACTGGCCCTGCCTCGCATCCGCGACTTCCGCGGGCTCTCGCCCAAGCAGTTCGACGGCCGCGGCAACTACACGTTCGGGCTGACCGAGCAGGTCATGTTCCACGAGATCAACCCCGACCGCATCGACCGCAGCCGCGGCATGGACATCACCGTGGTGACCACCGCGACCAACGACGAGGAGGGGCGTTCGCTCCTCCGACACCTCGGCTTCCCGTTCAAGGAGCTCTGACCGATGGCAAAGACGGCACTGATCGTCAAGGCGGCCCGCAAGCCGAAGTTCAAGGTCCGCGCCTACACCCGCTGCCAGCGGTGCGGCCGGCCCCGGTCCGTGTACCGCAAGTTCGGCCTCTGCCGCGTGTGCCTGCGTGACATGGCGCACCGCGGCGAGCTCCCGGGCGTGACGAAGAGCAGCTGGTAAACCGACGATCGCCGCAGGTCCTCCCGGTCCGGGAGGAAACCACGGTGGGAAAGAGGCTCGTGCAGCCATGACGATGACTGACCCGATCGCAGACATGCTGACCCGTCTGCGCAACGCCAACCAGGCGTACCACGACGACGCGCGCATGCCCTACAGCAAGCTGAAGGCCGGCGTCGCCGAGATCCTGCAGCAGGAGGGCTACATCACCTCCTGGAAGGTCGAGGAGCCCGGCGAGGGCGAGGTC
>DATABY010000142.1:0-16702 GCA_036259355.1 Nocardioidaceae bacterium | reverse complement strand
GCCTGCAGCACCGTCACCGCCTGCTCCAACGCCGTGGCCGCCTCGTCAGCGGGCAGCAGCCGTGCCGTGCTGACCAGGCGCTGCGCCTGCTCAACAACGGCTGCCGGTGCTGTCGACATGACCCGATCAAAGCACCCAGCACCGACACAGTCCGGCCCGTGCAGCACGCCCAGAACCCCTTACCCACAACGGATCTGCAGACTCTACCTAGGAAATTGAGCGAGGGCAGATGCTACGCGGGCACGGTGGCCATCACCGTACGGCGCCGTGGCCGCAGGTCGCCCGGACCGCCGTAGTCACCGGCCGGGGTGACGATGGTGCCCGCGTCGCCGTTGACGATCGCTCCGGCGTCCTCGAGGCGTCCGATCGCGGCCATGTCGCCGGTGACCTCGACGAAGCGGCACACCGCGTCGACCTTCGGCCCCATCGAGCCGGCCGGGAAGTCCTCCCGGCGCAGCGCGGCGGGTGTCGCCCGGCTGATCGGCGCGGCGTCCGGCGTACCGAAGCCGCGCACGACGTTGGGCACGTCGGTGAGCACCAGGAAGGCGTCTGCCTCCAGGGCCTCGGCGAGCACCGCACTGGTGAGGTCCTTGTCGACGACCGCCTCGACGCCCTCGAGACGGCCGTCCTCGTTGCGGATGACCGGGACTCCCCCGCCACCGGCGCACACGACGATCGCGCCGCTGTTGAGCAACAGCCGGATCAGCCGGGTCTCGACGACACGCTGCGGTCGCGGAGATCCCACGACGCGCCGCCACTGTGAACCGTCCCGCCTCATGGTCCAGCCGCGCCTGGTCTCCAGGTCACGGGCCTGCTCGTCCGTGTACACCTCGCCGACGAACTTCGTCGGGTTGTCGAACGCCGGGTCGTTGGCCTCTACCAGCGTCTGGTTGATGATGGCGGCGACCTGCCGGCCCGGGAGGGCGTTCTGCATCGACTGCAGGAGCCAGTAGCCGATCATGCCCTGGGTCTGCGCGCCGAGCACGTCGAACGGGTACGGCGTCGTGAGGTTCGGGTCGGAGGCGCTCTGCAGCGCCAGCACCCCGACCTGCGGACCGTTGCCGTGCGTGATGACCAGCTCGTGCTCCTCGGCAAGCGGCGCCAACGCCACCACCGCAGCGGCGATGTTGGCCTCCTGGACGTCGGCGTCGGCCTTCTGGCCGCGACGCAGCAGCGCGTTGCCTCCCAACGCCACGACGATGCGCACGTCAGTCCTCCCAACAGATGCCCTGGCCCACGGTAGTCCGGCGGTCGTGCCAACGCCGTGCACCACAGCCGGGTGAGGCGCTGTTGCATAGATTGGCACCGACGCCGCACCACCAGCCGAAGGAGAACGTGTGACGCTCGAAGAAACCGCCTCCAGGACCGACGCCCACATCGAGCTGGCCGAGGCGGTGACCGCGCACAACTACCACCCGCTGCCGGTGGTGGTCGCCGAGGCCGACGGGGCGTGGGTGACCGATGTCGAGGGCCGCCGCTACCTGGACTGCCTGGCGGCCTACTCCGCGCTGAACTTCGGCCACCGCCACCCCGACCTGATGGCCGCTGCCCGCGCGCAGCTCGACCAGGTGACGCTCACCAGCCGCGCCTTTCACAACGACCAGCTCGGCCCGTTCTGCCGCGACCTGGCGAAGCTGGCCGGGATGGAGGCGGTCCTCCCGATGAACACCGGCGTCGAGGCAGTGGAGACCGCGGTCAAGGTGGCCCGCCGTTGGGGAAGCACGGTCCGCGGGGTTGAGGACGGGCAGGCGGAGATCATCGTCGCGGCGGACAACTTCCACGGGCGCACCACCACCGTCGTGGGCTTCTCCACCGATCCGGTCGCCCGCAGCGGCTTCGGGCCGTTCGCGCCCGGGTTCACGATCGTGCCGTACGGCGATGCCGACGCGGTCGCCGCCGCGATCACACCGAACACCGTGGCGGTGCTGCTGGAGCCGGTGCAGGGCGAGGCAGGCGTGATCGTGCCGCCGGCCGGCTACCTGGCCGACGTACGCCGCCTGTGCACCGAGTCGCACGTCCTCCTTGTCGCCGACGAGGTCCAGTCCGGGCTCGGCCGGACCGGTACGACGTTCGCCTGCGAGCTCGACGGCGTCGTCCCCGACGTCTACATCCTCGGCAAGGCCCTCGGCGGCGGCATCCTGCCGGTGTCCGCGGTGGTCTCCACCCACGACGTGCTGGGGGTGATCACGCCCGGCAGCCACGGCTCGACCTTCGGCGGCAACCCGCTGGCGGCCGCGGTCGGGCACGCGGTGGTGCGGCTGCTGGAGACCGGGACGTACCAGGAACGGGCCCGCACCCTGGGCGTACAGCTGCAGAGCCGGCTGCAGGACCTCGTCGGCCAGGGCGTGCGGGCGGTCCGCACCCGCGGCCTGTGGGCGGGCGTCGACATCGACCCCGGACTGATGACCGGCCGGCAGATGTGCGAACGGCTCGCCGGGCTAGGTGTCCTCGCCAAGGACACCCACGGGTCCACCATCCGGCTCTCGCCGCCGCTGGTCATCGAGGCCGAGGACCTGGACTGGATGTGCGACCGGTTCGCGGAGGCCCTGCGCGGCTCCGCGTCCTCGTAGCCACCGGGGGCGTGGACGAGCATGCCCGAGGCCCGTCCACGCCCCGGCGGCGCACCGACGTCATGCGCAATGACGGCGGTGTCCTCGGAGGCGTCGCACCGGCTTGGTTCTCACTTGATCGGCAGGAAGCTGCCGGGGCAGCGCGCACGCTGGCCCCTCGGGTAGGCGTAGTCGCTGGAGCCCTCCCAGTGGGCGAGCAGCCAGCGGTCCGCGACCAGCGGCACCGGGGCACCGCACTCGGGACACGGTGCTTGCGACTCGCTCTGCGGTGCGGGGAGTTCTCGACTCGTCGTCATCCAGACCTCGCGCGGGACTTCGTCGTACACGCGGGCGGGGTCCAGGCCCGGCGTCACCCTCCGTGGTGGAGGGCCGCGAGCGCAGATTAGCGCTATTCGCAACGATTGGGAAGAGTTCTCACCTTGGTGACGTGCCCCAAGGCCGGGGAGTCAGCCCGACCGGGTGACCACGGCCAGCGTGGCGTCGTCGTTGAGACGCTCCGAGCCGAACGCGTGCACGGTCTGCATCACGCCGTCGGCGATCGCAGCCGGGTCGCGGTGGCCGACGGCGCGGAAGCACGAGATCAGCCGGTCATCTCCGAACTCGTCGCCGGCCGCGTTGCGTGTCTCGGTGATCCCGTCGGTGTACACCGCCAGCATCTGCCCCGCGCTGAGCCGGGTGTGCGCAGTGTCCCAACGCTGGCCGGGCAGCGCGCCGAACAGCGGTCCGGTAGCAGGCAGCTCTTCCACGCCGTCCGGCCCGAAGAGCAGCGGCGGCGGGTGGCCCGCGTTGGCGTAGCCGCACCGGCCGCTCTTCGCATCGATCTCGACGATCACGCAGGTGGCGAACCACTCGCCGGTGTCCCCCATCTGCCCGGCCACCCAGTTCAGCGCCTCGCCGGGCTCGAGACCCATCGCCAGGGCAGGGACGAGGAGGTGCTTGAGCCACAGCGCGCGGAGCCCCGCCTGAGCGCCGTGCCCGCACACGTCCACGACGGTGAGGACGACGCAGTGGTCGTCGATGGTGATCACGTCGTACCAGTCACCGGCGAGGACCCCGTGGGCTGGCTCCAGCCGGCCCACGATCCGCAGGCCGTCGGGCAACGTGGCGTTGTCGGTGGCCCGCAGCTGTGACCGCAGGCTGCTCACCAGTGGGGCGTTCTGCTCGAGCGCCTCGACGGCACGCTGGGTCTTCTCCAGGTCATCCACGATGCGGCGGCGCATCAGCTCGACGTCGTGGCCGAGCATCTCGAACTCGACCGGCCCGGTGCCCTGCACGGGTTCCTGCAGGTTCCCCGAGGCGACCCGGCGTACCTGGGCGGTGAGCTGCGCGACCGGGACGGTGATCCAGTGCCGCAGGCTCCACACCGAGCCGGCCAGGAGGAGCACGGCCAGCCCGGCGTTGACCAGCAGCTGGCGGTCCAGCCGGTCGCGGGACTCTGCGACCAGCACCCGGATGCCGTCGAGCCGGGCGTCGATGCTCCGGGTCAGCCCGCGTGCGTCGGCGCGCACCGCCTCGAACAGCGGTTCGTCGACGCCGGCCTCGATCTCGCCGCCTTCCCGGCCGGCCCGGACGGCGGCGATGACACGGTCGGCGACCCGGACCCGCCAGGCGAAGATGGCCGCCTCGAGCCGGTCAACCCGTCGGAGCAGCTCGTCCTCACCGGCCAGCCGGCGCCGCAGCTCGTCGAGGAGCCGGAGCTCCTCCAGCCGCTGCAGGGCGTAGCCGTTGAGGAACATCTCGGCGCCGGTCAGCGCGTACCCGCGCACCTCCACCACCTGACCGTCCAGGCTCCGCAGCAGCCGCTCGGAGACCAACGCGGTCTGGTGCAGGTTGGTCTGCTCCTGCTCCTGCTCCGTCAGCCGGGCCTCGTACGCCAGCGACAGCACGGTGTTCGCCACCACCAGGCCAGCGAGCAGGGCCACCAGGGCGAACATTCGCCACCGCAGCGGGACCCGTCGATCGGCCCGACTCGCCATGGAGACGATTCTGCCCCTATTCCGGGCGGCGCGTAGCCAGTCGCGAGCCGGTGACCGGCGCACGATGTCACCTCACGCGGATACGGCCGGTCATCGCGCCGTGGTAGGCGCAGACGTACCGGAAGCCCCGCGTCACCCGTCGGCTGTAGCGCTCCCCCGGCTTGAGGTCCACCGACCAGCGCCGAGTGGTGACGGTGTGGTAGCGCTTACCCCGGTTCACCCAGACGACGCGCGCGCCCTTGGACACCGCGCGTACGCCGGATTGGAAGTAGTTGTCACCCATCTTGATGGTGGCGGGCGCGGCCGCGGCCGGCAGCGCGGCCAGCAACAAGCATGCCAAGGCCAATGCCAATGATCGAAGCAGCATGGCTGGGTTCCCTCCGCAGTCGGCGAGCGCGCGAGGCGCTCCCATCAGGTCGTGCGACTGCCCGGCCAAAGGATTCCCCGCCAACTGCAGGTCAAACCCATAAACTACCGGCCGGTACACGACACCCGCGTCGGCTACAGGCGGTGACCGGCGCGGCGGTTGAGCCGGTGCCGACTACTCGAAGCGGCTCGGGTCGCCGGCGCCGCGGCGTAGGACGTCCGCGGCCCCGTCGGAGAAGTCGACCACGGTCGTCGGCTCCGCGCCGGTCTCGCCGGACTCGACGACCGCGTCGACCTGGTGGTCGAGCTGCTCCTTCACCTCCCACCCCTGCGTCATCGGCTCCTCGTGTCCCGGCAGCAGCAGGGTGCTGGACAGCAGCGGCTCCCCCAGCTCCGCGAGCAGGGCCTGGACCACGGGGTGCTCGGGGATGCGCACCCCGACGGTCCGCTTCTTGGGGTGCAGCAGCCTGCGCGGGACCTCGCGCGTGGCCGGCAGGATGAAGGTGTAGCTGCCTGGAGTCGCCGCCTTGATGGCCCGGAAGACCGTGTTGTCGATGTGCACGAACTGGCCGAGCTGGGCGAAGCTGCGGCAGACCAGTGTGAAGTGATGCTTGTCGTCAAGCTGACGTATCTGCTTGATCCGGTCCTTGCCCTCCTGGTTGCCCATCTGGCAACCGAGCGCGTACCCGGAGTCGGTGGGGTAGGCGACCAGGCCGCCGGAGCGAACGATCTCCACGACTCGCGTGACGAGACGTGGCTGCGGGTCGACAGGGTGCACGTCGAAGTACTTCGCCATTCCGGGAGCCTAGTGTCGCTCCGGCGGCTTCCGAGTAGGGACCGTGGTCACCCCTGGCAGGGCTGTTGGTTGAAGAGGCACATGTCCTGCACGAGACCGCCGACCACTTCGGACACGTCGGTCAGCCACCGCTGTTCGGCCTCCGAGCCGGGCATGTACTCAGCGGACTCGCTGAGCCTCAGGACCGCGTTGCCGACGCGCGCGAGGTGGTGCTGCTCCGAGCCGAGCATCAGGCCGAGGCCCTGCTGACCGCCGTGCGTCAGCGCGCGCACGCCCGTGTCGCCGAGGTCGGTGGTCCGCACCCGGTGCACCCGGTAGCTCACCCCGTCGTCGAGCTCCTCCCGGGGACATGCCGCCACGTCGTCGACCAGCCGCCGCAGGGCTGCCTGCGCCGCGGCTGCGTCCTCGTAGACCACCAGCTGCCGGACCTGTATCACCTCCGGCGCGGAGTACTGCAGGCCGAGCATGTCGCTGGAGCTGCCGGCGAGGGGAAAGGCCACCGAGCCGCAGGCACGAATGCCGGGAAGATCCACTCCCCCGCCGGGTCCCTGCACCGCGCCGTCCTCCCCCTGGGCCCGCAGGTCCTGAGCCAGCGGGTAACTCTCCGGTATCTCGGTCACCCAGCCTCCTGACGGTGGAACGTTGTCGACAGCCCCGAGGACCGGCGATCCGGTGTTCCGCGCAGGCGGGGATGGAGCCGTGCTGGGGCGGGGAGCATCGGCCGGCTGCGGGGCGTCGACCAGACTGCTCATCTGTCCGGTCGCGGTCAGTACGCCACCGGCGATGATGACGACCACGGCACACACTCCGGCCACACTGGCCGCCACCCGGCGACGTTGACGACGGGACCCGAGTGCCCGTACTTGGTCGGCGGGCAGGCCGCGCGCATGTTCGCGGCCCGCGTCGGCAACCTCACGCAGTCGCTGGAGGGGTTCCCGATCGAATTCAGGCATGGTGCTCCTCCTCGGTCCGGACGGCGGTCTCGTCCTCGAGCAGGGCGGCGAGCGCGGTACGGCCGCGGGACAGCCGCGCCTTCACGGTTCCCACGGCAACGCCGGTCTCCGCGGCGACATCGGCCACGGACAGGTCGCACAGGTGGTACAGGACCACCGCGCGACGCTGCTCCTCGGGAATCTGCCTCAGCGCCGCGACGATGGCCGTGTGGTGGATGTCCGGCTCGCTGGGTGGCGCCGGCAACCGTGACCGGTCGGGCGGTGCGAGGGCCCGACGGGCTCGCCGCCAGCGGCTGACCGCCAGCCTCCAGGCGACCGTGCGCACCCACGCTTCCGGCTGACGTGTCCGGTCGAGCTGGCGTCGATGGTCCCAAGCTCTAACGAACGCCTCCTGCACGCAGTCCTGCGCCTCCGCGAAGTCACCACACATCGCATAGACCTGGCCGACCACGCGCGAGAACGACCCGCTGTAGAACGCGTCAAACGTTGCGGCATCCACCCGCCTGCCCCCATTCCGCCTCCGACCCCTTGTATACGCCCGCGCACGCCGTTCGGTTGCGTACGGACTCTGCCGAGCTGGCCGGTCCGCGATCGTTCCGGCGCCGTACGCCCAGCACCCGGCAAGAACCGTTGCGTCTCTTGTGTCCGGGGATCCGCCGAGTCCTGTGCATCTGCAACCTCTGCGGCGACCGGCGCGTATGCACCAGTGAAAGGTCGAGCAACAGAAGGGATCAACATGTTTGCACGAGTGGGCGCGGTCGCTGCCGCAGCCGTTCTCGTCAGCGCGGGAGCGGCGTTCGCGGAGACCGTCAACGGCACCGGCGGCGACGACAACATCACGGGCACGCAACAGCGGGACCGCATTCGGGGCTTCGCCGGCAACGACGCGCTGCGTGGACTCGGTGCCGCCGACGCGCTGTTGGCGCACAAGGGCGACGACGTGCTGCGCGGCAACCGCGGACGTGACTCGCTCAATGGCGGGAGGGGGCACGACCACCTGTACGGCGGAGGCGGTCGCGACCAGCTGGTGGCCGGGCCTGGGCAGGACGCGTTGTACGGCGGCCACGGCCACGACAGCCTCTACGAGTCCAACCGCGGCATCCACGAGAACAGCGGGCCCACAGGTGCGGACATCTTCGCCGGGGGCGTCCGCAACGACCGCATCCACATCGGAGGCGGCGTGGATGTCGTACGCGCCGGCTCGGGCCACGACTTCGTCTCGGTCGTGAACGACGGGACACGAGACCGGATCATGTGCGGTCCCGGTGAGGACACCGTCTCACTGACGGACGGCCGAGACCCCCGCGACCGGTTCCGGGGATGCGAGCACATCGAGGCATCGAGTCATTGACAGGCCGGTGCGACGAGGAGCGGGGTCGACCGAGCAAATTTTCTGTCGACCCGCTTCGGGGAGCGGTATCGTCGTGGCGTGCGTGATGTGAACCGCGGGATCGAACCGTCCGCGGCCGGGTGGGCCTTGGCCGGCGAGTCGAGATGAGCCCGCAACCCGAGCCCCGGATCGGCGACGTCGAGCGCGAGGCAGCGGTGCACGCGCTCGGGGAGCACTACGCCGCCGGGCGCATCACCAAGGAAGAGTTCGACGAGCGCAGCGACGTGGCGATGCGGGCCCGCACGAACGCGGACCTGCGGCCGCTGTTCGCGGACCTTCCGCGACCGTCCGGTCCAGGGACAACCGAACAGGAGCCTGGCAGGGTGACGCCACGGCGCATTCGGCCAGGACTGTGGGTGCTGGTTCCGCTGGTACTGCTCGCGGTTCCCCTCGTCACCGTCCTGGTCCTGGCCGCGGTGATCACCAAGGCGTGGTGGATCTTCTTCGCCGTGTGGCTGGTCTTCATGTGCCGCCCCCGGCGTACCCGGAGCATCAGGCCACGCGGTCGACCCGGTGCGAGCCCTGCCGGGTGTTGGCGCTGGTAAAGGGCGCGTTGCCGCGTCGCGGTCTCGGGTGAGGACTCGCGCATGCCGCACGGCAGGATGTGCGGCATGGACCCTCGGCAGGAGCCCGCGTGGCTGCCTCTGCGCTTCCGCGACGTCGACGCGTTCGGGCACGTCTACCACGCGGAGTACCTGACCCTGCTCGACGAGGCGCGCACGCGGTGGTTCCGCGACGCGCTGGGCATGGACAACCCGTCGGACTACGTGCTCGCTCGCGTCGAGATCGACTACCTCAGCAGCGTCGTCCTCGCCGACGGTGAGGTGAGCGCCACCTTCACGGTCGAGCGAGTGGGCCGGACGAGCCTCACGCTGGTCGAGGAGATGCGCGCTCGCGACGGCCGGGCAGTTGCGCGCAGCCGCGTCGTCACCGTGTTGCGCGACGTCGGCACCGGTGCCTCGCGAGCGCTGACCACGGCCGAACGCGAGCGGGCCGCGGCTCTGCTCGTCCAAGACCGTTCGTAGTCTCCGTGGCCAGGCAGCCGCTCTCAGGCCCACCGGCACCCCCAGCACTGCCCTGGACAGGCGGTCGTGGGAGTGCGCGCTCAGGCGACGCTGGCCTCGCTGGCCTCGCTGGCCTGGCTGCCCTCGGCTGCGGCGGTAGCCGTCGGCGGGGCGGCCGTTGCCGTTGCCGCTGCCAGGTCGGCCTGCGCACGGTGCTTGCTGACCGCGTGGGAGAGAGCCGCTGCAAAGCCGGCCGAGGCGAGCGAGGACTCGAGGTGCATGTGCCACGCCTCGTCGACGGCTCGCCGAGGATTCCAGTAGGCGACCAGCAGACTCATCTGGTCCGGCCCCGACGCTTCGATGCGCTTGACCTGGTCGTGATCGATGCGCAGGGTCTGGTGCACGCCTGCTCCGAGCGTCAGCCGGGCGTGCAGCGCGCGGTCGGTGACCGCGGCCCAGGCGTGGACGGGCCTGTTCTCGCTGCCGGGGCATGCCAGTGACACCTCGGTGACTGCGACCTTCACCTCGCCGCGGTCGAGGACGTCTCGGAACATCTGCTGCATCGCGGACTCACGCATCCACTGGTCGCGGTGGGATGCGCCGGCGCGCGCGGACGCTGGGGCCGACACCGAATCCGACCGCTTGACCCACTTGAGCACGCCATACCCTCCTGAGACCGAATCCTTCCAGTCACGCTCCGTATCCGCAGCCGAATTCTCGAAGAGGCCGCCGGCCCGCGGCGTCACCGCGGCGGTCCAGCCTCGTCGGCGGGCTCTCCGGTCCAGTCACCTCGGACGACCTCGTCGGCGACCTCGACGAGCCGGCGGCGGGTGGTCCGGGCTCGGGACCGCAGGAGCTCGAACACGTCGTCGGGACTCCGGCGCAGCCGCGCACCGAGCACGCCCTTGGCCTGCTCGATAACCACTCGGCTCTGTAACGCCTGCTGCAGCTGGTCGGCGATGAGACCCTGTTCGCTCGTCAAGCGATGCTGCAGGATCGCGATCGTGGCCACATCGGCCATCGCCTGGGCGATCGGCAGGTCCCGGGCAACGGCCGACGTCTGCTTGTCCCCGAACAGGTTCAGCGCGCCGACGATCTCACCACGCAGCCGCATCGGCACTGCACTGACACTGACATAGCCCTGCGCCATCGCGGCCGGGACAAATCGCGGCCAACGTACTCGGGCGCCTTCCAGATGCTCGACGACCACCTGTTCACCGCTGCGGTAGCACTCTACGCACGGGCCCTCGTGGGCCTCGAGCTGGAACAGCTCCAGGAACTTGGCCGCACCCGTCGACGAAGCGGCTACCTGCAAGCGGTCGTCCCGGTCGGCGAAGACGAGCCCGGTCGCGGCCACGTCGTCGAGCAGCTTCACACAGCCGGTGGCGAGCGTGTACAGCAGATCGGGGACGTCGAAGTCATCGACCAACGTGTCCGTCAGGTCGACGAAGGTTCGGGCTAGCTCGTTGGCGTCCACGACGCCTCACACCCTCTGTTGGTGTCGACCGGCGCCTGCATCGACCGAGTTGTGCAGCTAGCCGGTGGGGCGACGACTGCGGGTCCAGCTGCGGCGGCAGCCTTCACGGCCGAGTCCGCTCCTCGTTGACGGGTTACTGTCCGTTTCGCCGTCGAGCGCCGCCATCAGACCTGACCACCGCTGGGCGAACACGCCATACCCCATGTCTCACCGCGGGGATCGATCCCCGCGTCTGCATCCACCCGCCCACGGGTTCCGGGTGACGCTCTTCTCACGGTACGCCGCAAACCCGGCCACCACCACCGGGATCACCCACGGAACCGAAGCAACCCGTTGCCGCCGCCAACAGTGTTGTTCCGCTGTCAGATTCCCCCCGACAGGCTGTGGCTGGAGGGCAGCGACTGGGCGGCGGTGTAGCCTGGAGGCCAACGGGGATGTCCGCACGGACCCGCACACTTCTCGGGGTCAATGTGGCTCGCCTAACCGGCTGCCAGGTCCCCGCAGCCGGCGCTAGGGGGATGAGCCCGATGGCTCGTCGGCCAGTTTCTGCTGAACGTGAACCCGGTTGGGACGAAAGCAGTCCCGCTTCATACCGACTCGAGCCCGTGCACGGGTGTTGCGTCGTGATCGCGACCGGGGAGATCGACTTCCACACGTCCCCAGGGCTGCGGCAGGCGCTGACGACTGCGGCAGAGTCCTCGGACCGCATCGTCCTCGATCTGAGCCGCGTAACCTTCCTCGACTCCACCGGTATCGGCGTGATGGTGCATGCGCTGAACCAGGGCCGTGCTCGGCACGGGAGGTCCCTGTGCCTGGTCGGGCCCACGGGGGTGGTCCGCCGGGTCTTGGACCTCACCCAGGTGAGCGACGTCTTCCCGACCTATGCGACGGTCAGCGAAGCCGCCGCAGCCTCCGCCTGAACGCCGGCCGGGCGGCAGTTTGCGCGAGCCCAGCACGCCGTTCACCACCAGGCATGGAAGTGGTGCAGCGGGCCGTGGCCCTGGCCGACGTCGAGCCGGTCGGCGGCCTGCAGGGAACGGCTCAGGTAGTCCTTGGCGTCGGTGACCGCACTGGTCCAGTCGGGGCGTTGCGGCCGCAGTGCCGCGATCGCCGCCGAGAGCGTGCAGCCGGTGCCGTGCGTGTTGGTGGTCTGCACCCGGGGTGCGGCCAGCGCAGTGACGCCGCCGTCGACCCGCAGCAGGTCCGTGCTCTGCGACCCGTCGAGGTGACCGCCCTTGAGCAGTACGCCCGGGCACAGCTCGCCCAGTCGCTCGAGCTGGCCGTACATGGTGTCCTCGTCGTCGGCCTCCTTCTCCTCGAGCAGGTCCGCGGCCTCGGGAAGGTTCGGGGTGACCAGGTGCACCTGCGGGAGGAGGTCCTCGCGCAGCGCTGCGACCGCGTCGCCGGCCAGCAGCCGGTCACCGCTCTTGGCCACCATCACCGGGTCGAGGACGACGTACGGCGGCGCGAACCGTCGTAGCCCCGCGGCGACGCACCGCACCAGGTCGGCGGTGCCGAGCATCCCGATCTTGACCGCGTCGATGCGTACGTCAGCGAACAGCGTGTCCATCTGCTGGTCCACGAAGTCAGCCGGCACCTCGTGCACCGCAACCACGCC
This sequence comes from Nocardioidaceae bacterium, assembly GCA_036259355.1. Classification (GTDB taxonomy): domain Bacteria; phylum Actinomycetota; class Actinomycetes; order Propionibacteriales; family Nocardioidaceae; genus JALZDI01. The sequence goes on along the minus strand of DATABY010000142.1, from coordinate 4,552 downwards.
CTGGGTGTTCTGCGCGACGAGCGCGGTCACGACGCTGGTGCCGAATGCGCCGAGCGCGGAGAACGCCTTCAGGTCCGCCTGGATCCCCGCACCTCCACTGGGGTCGGTGCCGGCGATGGTCAACACGTTCGGGATCATCGGGCTCTTCCTCCCAGTGCGGCCGCGGCATCGGCCGGATCGGCCGCAGCGCAGATGGCCGACACGACGGCTACTCCGTCCGCGCCGCTGCTGCGAACCGCGGCCGCGTTGCCGGCGTGGATTCCGCCGATGGCCACGCACGGAAGGTGAGTACGACGGCACAGGTCGGCAAGCCCGTCCAGACCCAGCTCCTCCTCGGTGTCGGTCTTGGTCGCCGTGGCGAACACCGGGGCGATGCCGAGGTAGTCGACCGTCCCGTCCGGAAGTCTGTTCGCGACGGTCATCTCCTCCTGGGTCGACACCGACAAGCCGATCACCAGGCCGGGTCCGGCCAGCCGGCGCGCATCCTCGACGTCCAAGTCGTCCTGACCCAGGTGCACCCCGTGGGCGCCGGTCGCCAGCGCGACGTCGAGCCTGTCGTTGACCAGCAGGGGCACGCCCGTGCCATCCAGCGCACGCAGCAAGGCGGTGGCCAGCCGACTCAGCGAACGCGCCGACGCGCCCTTCTCGCGCAGCTGCACAGCCGTGACACCACCCTCGACGGCCGCCACCACCGTCTCGAACACCCCGCGCTCGCCGCACAGGTCCGGGTCGGTGACCAAGTACGTCGACAGGTCCAACGTCACCGCGACCGCGCCGCCAGATGTGACTCGAGCGTGCCCGCGTCCAACGCGTACAGCGCGTCGAGCAGGCCGACCGCGAAGCTGCCGGGCCCAAGACTGTTCTCGGCCGCGACCTCCGCAGCCACAGTGAGCACCGCGGTCGCCGCGCTCGCGGCCACCAGCGGCGACTCCTCCACCGCACAACATGCCGCGACCAGAGCGCCCAGCACGCACCCGACCCCGGTCACCCGCGTCATCATCGCATCACCGGTGCCGACCTCGACCACCGAACGGCCGTCCGTGACGTAGTCGACCACGCCGCTGACAGCGACCGTCGTACCCTCGCGCTGGGCCAGCTCGAAGGCAGGCAACAGCGCGGAGGCGGAGTCGGTGGCCGAGTCCACGCCCTTGGCCGATCCGGTGGCGCCGGCCAGGCTGAGTACCTCCGAGGGGTTGCCGCGCACGACGGTGGGGCCCTTGGTGAGCAGCTCGGTCGCCAGCCGGGTCCGGAACGTCAGCGGCCCCACCGCCACCGGGTCCAGCACCCACGGCGCCTCGACCGCGTGTGCCGCGTGCGCGGCCGCCCGCATCGCCGCGGCGCTCGCCTCGGACGGGGTGCCGACGTTGACCAGCAGCGCGTCGGCGGCTCGCGCCAGCTCGGCGGCCTCGTCCGCCTCGTCCACCATGGCCGGGGACGCACCGACCGCCAGCAACGCGTTCGCGGTGAACCCCGTCACCACCAAGTTGGTCAGGCACTCGACCAGCGGCGCACGCTGCCGCACCCGCTGCAGCACGTCAGCCGCGTCCTTCGCCTGCACCGGTAGCGGAGCCACCGGCACGTCAACCGTGCTCATCAGCACTCCCTTCGCCGGCATTACCCGGATCAGGTTCAACGGTCGGCGGTCGCTACCGCCCTCTCAGCCCGCTCCATACGAGCTCCCGCACACCGGGCCCACGCTACCCACTCGACGGACACAGTCCAACCACACCGTGACGCGTTTGCTCGGCGCGCCACCGGCTCCGCCGAAAGGCCGGTGGGCAGGTTTAGCGTTAGGGGGTTCGTGCACTCGGCCTGCAGAGGAGCGGCGACCATGAGTGATATCGGCACCACCGCAGAACGTGCCGAGGCCCGACAGCCCGAGCTCAAGCGGGTGATGGGCACCAAGCTGCTGCTGCTGTTCATCGTCGGCGACATCCTCGGCACCGGTGTCTACGCGCTGACCGGCGAGGTCGCCGGCGAGGTCGGCGGGGCGGCCTGGGCGCCGGTGCTGCTGGCTTTCGCAGTGGCCACCATCACCGCCTTCTCGTACCTGGAGCTGGTCACCAAGTACCCGCAGGCGGCGGGCGCCGCGCTCTACACCCACCGCGCGTTCGGCATCCACTTCGTAACCTTTCTCGTCACCTTCGCCGTCCTGAGCTCGGGCATCACCTCGGCGTCGACAGCCGCGCAGTTCCTCGGGGAGAACTTCATCGTGGGGTTCGGGCTCGACTGGGGTTCGACGGGCGTCACCCTGGTGGCGCTGACGTTCATGGTCCTGCTTGCCCTCATCAACCTGCGAGGCGTCGGGGAGAGCGTCAAGCTCAACGTCGTACTCGCGTCGGTGGAGTTCACCGGCCTCGCGCTCGTGATCCTCATCGGGTTCTGGGCCATGACGCAGGGCAACGTCGACTTCGGACGGGTCGTGGTGTTCGAGACCGAGGGCGACAAGGGCATCTTCCTCGCGCTCACCGCGGCAACCTCGCTGGCGTTCTTCTCCATGGTGGGATTCGAGGACTCGGTCAACATGGCCGAGGAGACCAAGGACCCCGTCAAGACCTTCCCCAAGATCATGCTGACCGGCCTGGGCATCGTCGCGGTCGTCTACGTTCTGGTCTCGATCGCGGCGGTCGCGGTGGTCCCGGTGGGTCGCCTCGCCGACAGCGAGACCCCGCTGCTCGAGGTCGTCCGGACCGGTGCGCCCGGGTTCCCCGTCAACGACTTCTACCCCTTCATATCGATGTTCGCGGTCGCCAACACCGCGCTGATCAACATGCTGATGGCCAGTCGGCTGGTCTACGGCATGGCCAAGCAAGACGTGCTGCCGAGGTCGCTGGCGAAGGTACTGCCCGGACGCCGCTCCCCCTGGACGTCGATCATCTTCACCACGCTGATCGCTGGTGGCCTCATCATCTCCGTCACCAACTTCATGGGCGAGGAAACCGTCACCGCGCTCGGCGGGACGACCGCGCTGCTGCTGCTGGCCGTCTTCGTCGTCGTCAACGTCGCGGCGATCGTGCTGCGCCGGCGGCCGGTCGACCATGACCACTTCCACGCGCCGACCTTCCTTCCCTACCTCGGCGCGGCCACCTGCGCGTTCCTCGTCGGCCCGTGGGCACAGGACACCGTCCTGTACCAGATCGCCGGCGCGATGATCGGCGTCGGCATCGTGTTGTGGCTCCTCACATGGCTGTGGAACCGCGGCGTCCGGAGCAAGAAGACCGGGTTCCGCGACCCGACCAAACTCGGGGAATGACATCGCAGGGTCCCGGGCGAGTTGGAGGTCTCGCGTCGTCTCTTTGCCAGCCGGGGGTGACCTAGAGATTTGCGATGAGCCGCCTGTCGGAATCGAACCGCCAGTGCGCGCCGGTCCACTTGCGGTACCAGTGTCGCCCTCTCCCGCCGGTACCCGGAGGCGCCCCGGTGCCCGATCGCGCTCGGCTGGGCGGTGTCTTGGCCCCGGTGGGGGATGGTCGCCGCCGGTCGCTGCGCGGGCTTTTCCCCCGCCCACCCTTCGTCGCCGTCGCCTATGGAGCCGGCGGTCCCGGTGCGATAGGGCTTACCGCCCCCAAGGAAGCGTCAGCGCAGCGATCGCCCACAAGCCCAGCGTCAGCACGATGGCCAGCACGGCGCTTTCCTCGGACATGTCCCCCTCCGATCGGCTGGTTGTCGGGTTGAGAGACGGGCGCCCGGTGTCCCGGGCGGCCTACCCATCGCCAGCACACCGGTAGCGGACGTCGACGGTGTGAAGGTGACGTGAACGCCCGACAATCCTTGGGTACCGAGCGGCGACCGTCGACGGGGTTCGCCGGCGCCTGTCTCCCTCGGCCTGACGCCTACTCCGACGGACTCTCGCGCGGGATCGTCCTTTCTGTCTTCGTTGTGTTCACCTGGCTGACATGGGCGGGTCGCGTCGTGCTCCTAGCCTCTGGTCGCGCCAACCCAGTTGCGGCCATGACATTTGGAGTTCGACGTGACACCACGCCACCTGCCACTACTGCCCCGTCACGGTTCTCGCAGTCGGATGACATGCGAGTTCCGCTGCGGAAACGCCTGCGCACACCCCGAACCCAACACGTCGGGCAACAACCATATCCGCGACGTCGTTGCCCGCACTGTTGCGCGTCGGTCGCTGCTCAAGGCCGGCGCGGCAGCCGGGGGCGGCTGGGCGCTGGCCGGTCTGGGAGGCGTCCCGGCGATTGCGACGCCGGGAGCAGGAACGCGCGAAGGACGTGCTGAGGGGGCGGGCATCTCGGCATTGGCGTTCCAGCCGGTCGCGCCGAACCGGCGGGACAATGTGGCCGTCGCCGAGGGGTTCCGGCACGACGTGCTGGTGGGATGGGGCGATCCAGTGGAACCGGGCGCCCCCCGGTTCGATGTGCGCCGGCAGACCCCGGAGGCGCAGATGAAGCAGTTCGGCTACAACTGCGACTACGTCGGCGTGCTGCCGTTACCGGGCCGTGAACGCGCCCTGCTGGTGGTCAACCACGAGTACACCGACGAGGTGCTGATGCATCCGTCTGGGTCCAACGACGAGGACACCATCAAGCGGATC
>DATABY010000141.1:0-5348 GCA_036259355.1 Nocardioidaceae bacterium | reverse complement strand
GACCTGCCTGCACCGCACCGGAACCACCGAGGAGTCGCGGTCATGGCGATGAGCCCCCGCAAGCGCGCTCAGCTCTCACGAGGAATCCAGTCCGCAGCCCGCGCGGCGACGACCACGATCACGAGCAGGATGGCGTACTGGATTCCTCGTGAGAGCTGAGCGCGCTTGCGGGGGCTCATCGCCATGACCGCGACTCCTCGGTGGTTCCGGTGCGGTGCAGGCAGGTCAGCTCGCGGGCGCTTCTCCGAACCACTTGCGGTAGATCTTGTCGTACGTCCCGTCGGACTTGGCCTTGGCGAGCACGTCGTTGATCGTCTTCAGCAGCTCGTCGTTCTGGTCCTTCTGCACGGCGAAGCCGTACTGCTCACCTGTGTCGAACTCGGTGGCAACCTCCAGGCCGGGGTTCGTCTGCACGTAGTCGTAGAGCACGCCGTTGTCGTTGACACCGGCGTCCACCTGCCCGGTCTTGACCGCCGTCGTCAGGAGCGCCAGGTCCTCGAACGTACGAATCTCGACGCCCTCGGGAGCGTTCTCCTCGGCGTAGATCGCGCCCGTGGTGCCCTCTTGTACCGCCAGCGACTTGCCGGAGAGGTCCTTAAGCCCCGAGATGCCGCTGCCCTCCTTCACCAGAAGGGCCTGGGTGGCGTTGAAGTAAGGGTCGGAGAAGTCGAGCACCTTCGCGCGGTCCGCGGTGATGGTCATACCGGCCGCGGCCACGTCGCACTCGCCGGTGTTCAGCGCCTGCCCGGACTGGATCCCCTCGAACGGTGTGTTGATGATCTTCTGCTTGACACCGAGATTCTTGGCGACGAGATCCATCAGGTCGACGTCGAAACCGACCACCTTGCCGCCCTGGCTGAACTGGAATGGCTTGTAGGGCAGGTGGGTGCAGACGGTGAGCGCTCCGCTCTCGATGAGCCTGGCCCCGCTCTCGGTCTCCGTCCGGTCGCCGCCGGTCGCGCAGCCGGAGAGTGAGAGGGCCGCGACTGCTGCAAAGGCGAGAACCCGGGGGGTGAAGGGTCGCATCGTGTCACCTTCTGGTTTTGGCGTGGTCGGGACAGCGGCAGTTTGTCACCTTAGCGACGCACGCAGCGGCAGGCGTCAGGACGTGTGGCAGAATCGTGACCTGGGAGACCCCCGTTCCACCGCTCCGGCCGACGCCCTGCCCACCGGCACGTCTCGTTTTGTCGGTTGTTGTCCACCTTCGACCAGAGGTCTCCTGAGATGGTTGCTGACATGGCGTTCCCCGAACCTGACAAGCCTGGTCACGAGGATCCGGCCTTCGTGCTGCACCGCGGCGGCAAGATGGAGATCGCCGGGACGGTGCCGCTCGAGACCAGTGAGGACCTCTCGCTGGCGTACACGCCTGGCGTGGCCCGCGTCTGCGACGCGATCGCGGCCGACCCCACGACCGCGCACGACCTCACCTGGGTCGGCAACACGGTCGCGGTGGTGACCGACGGCACCGCGGTACTCGGGCTCGGGGACATCGGCCCGGCCGCGGCCATGCCGGTGATGGAGGGCAAGGCGCTGCTGTTCAAGCGGTTCGCCAACGTCGACGCCGTGCCGATCTGCCTGGACACCACCGACGTCGACGCACTGGTGGAGACGGTCGTGCACCTGGCTCCGAGCTTCGGCGGCATCAACCTCGAGGACATCTCGGCGCCGCGCTGTTTCGAGATCGAGCGGCGGCTCAAGGACCGGCTCGACATCCCGGTCTTCCACGACGACCAGCACGGCACCGCGGTGGTGGTGCTGGCGGCCATGCGCAACGCGCTGCGGATCACCAACCGCGACATCGCCGACGCCCGTGTCGTCATCTCCGGTGCCGGAGCCGCCGGCGTCGCGGTCGCGCGGATCCTGCTCGCCGCCGGGGTCGGCGACCTGCAGGTGGTGGACAGCCGCGGGGTGCTGCACCCCGACCGCAGCGACCTCAACCCGATCAAGCTCAGCCTGGCGCACGAGACCAACGTGACCGGACTGTCCGGACGCCTCGCCGACGCGCTGGCCGACGCGGACGTGTTCATCGGCGTGTCCGGCGGCAGCGTGCCCGAGGAGGTCGTGTCGGGGATGGCCAGGGACGCGGTGGTGTTCGCGCTGGCCAACCCCAACCCCGAGGTGCACCCCGACATCGCGCGTCGGCATGCCCGGGTGGTCGCCACCGGCCGGTCGGACTACCCCAACCAGATCAACAACGTGCTGGCGTTCCCGGGGATCTTCCGCGGTGCGCTGGACGTGCGCGCCCGCCACATCACCGAGGGGATGAAGCTCGCCGCCGCGGACGCGCTGGCCGCACTGGTCGCGGAGAGCAACGACCTCGAGGAGGCCTGTGTGATCCCGTCACCGTTCGACCCCCGGGTCCCGCCGGCGGTGGCGGAGGCGGTCGCCGAGGCCGCGCGGCGCGACGGCGTCGCCCGCCGCTGACGTCTCCGGCGATCCTCGCTAGGGTCGAGGGATGTTCGCTGTCTACGCCGAGAACTTCAGCAAGGACGACCCCCTGTCCGGACTGGCCCTGGGCGAGCGCCCCGAGCCCGAGGTCCCGGACGGCTGGACGACCGTGCAGGTCCGGGCCGCCTCGCTCAACCACCACGACGTCTGGTCGCTTCGTGGCGTCGGTCTGAAGCAGGAGAGCCTGCCGATGATCCTGGGCTGCGACGCCGCAGGGTACGACGAGGACGGCAACGAGGTGCTCGTCCACGCCGTGGTCAGCGACCCGTCGTGGATGGGTGACGAGACCCTGGACCCCGGCCGTTCGTTGCTGTCCGAGCGCTTCCCGGGCACGTTCGCCGAGCGGGTGGCGGTGCCGCGGCGCAACGTCGTCCCCAAGCCTGCGGGCCTGTCGTTCGAGGAGTCTGCCTGCCTGCCGACGGCGTGGCTCACCGCGTACCGCATGCTGTTCACCCAGGCCGACCTCAAGCCCGGCGACAGCGTGCTGGTGCAGGGCGCCGGCGGGGGAGTCGCGACCGCGCTCATCACGCTCGCCCGTGCTGCCGGCCTGCGGGTCTTCGCGACCAGCCGTGACGAGGAGAAGCGCAAGCGCGCGACCGACCTCGGCGCGCACGAGGCCGTCGAGACCGGCGCGCGGCTGCCGCAGCGGGTCGACGCCGTGATGGAGACGGTCGGCGCCGCCACCTGGTCGCACTCGCTGAAGTCGCTGCGGCCCGGCGGCACCGTGGTGATCTCCGGCGCGACGTCCGGCATGAACCCCGACGCCACGGAGCTCAACCGCATCTTCTTCCTCCAGCTGCGTGTGCACGGGTCCACCATGGGCACGCGCGAGGAGCTGCGCCAGCTCGCGGAGTTCCTCGACCTGACCGGCACCCGCCCGCTGGTCGACCGGACGCTGGCGATGAGCGAGGCGCGCGAAGGCTTCGCCGCCATGGCCGACGGGAGCGTCTTCGGCAAGGTCGTCTTCACGCTGTGATGCCGCCGCGCCGAGCGTGACGAGACGGGCGGGGGGCGTCAGTCCTCGTCGGCCTCGTCGTCGCGGGCGAGCCAGGTCGCCAGCCGCTCCACGGCCGTCTCGAACTCCGGGTTGAGGTCGCAGAACTCCTGCAGGCGGTCGGCGACCCAGGAGATCGTGACCTGTTCGTCGCCGCGCCTGGCCTCGAGCTCCTCGATCCCGCGGTCGGTGAAGTACATCCGTGCCCTCCCGGGTCAGGAGAACGCCTGCTGCAGGAGCGCCTTGGCCTCCTCGGCGTGCACCGCGGCCGACCCGACCGAAGGCGCGGCCGACTCCGGCCGGGACACGCGGTAGAACGGCACCGGCAGCTCCGAGGTCAGGTTCAGCGCCATGTGGGGCCACGGCCCCATGTTCGCCGGCTCGTCCTGCACCCAGCGAACCTCCTGCAGGTGCGGGAAGCGCTTCAGCTCGTTGCGCAGCTCCTCGACCGGGCGGGGGTAGAGCTGCTCCAAGCGCACCACGGCGGTGGTGGGCGCGTCGCCCTCACGCTTCTTGCGCTCGGCCAGCACGTCCCAGGTGATCCGTCCGGAGCAGAGCAGCACCCGCTCCACCTTGTCGGAGTCGACGGCCTCGTCGCCGATGACCGGCCGGAAGCTGCCCTGCGTGAAGTCCGCGGGCTGCGACGCGGCGTCCTTGCGCTTGAGCATCGACTTCGGCGTGAAGACCACCATCGGCCGGTGCTCGTCGCCCAGGGAGTGCCGGCGCAGCAGGTGGAAGTAGCTCGCCGGGGTGGAGGGCTGCGCCACCCGGATCGCGTCGCCGGCCGCCAGGTTGAGGAACCGCTCGATGCGCGCGGAGGAATGGTCGGGACCCTGGCCCTCGTAGCCGTGCGGCAGCAGGAGCACGACCCCGGAGCGCTGGTTCCACTTCGCCTCGCCCGAGGAGATGAACTCGTCGATCACGACCTGCGCGCCGTTGGCGAAGTCGCCGAACTGCGCCTCCCAGCACACCAGCGTGTTCGGTCTGGCGACGGAGTAGCCGTACTCGAAGCCCATCGCGGCGTACTCGGAGAGCAGCGAGTCGTAGATGAAGAACTGCGCCTGGTCGTCGGACAGGTGCTGCAGCGGCGTCCACTCCTGGGCGCTCCTGCGGTCGATGATGGTCGCGAACCGCTGCACGAAGGTGCCGCGCCGGGAGTCCTGGCCGGAAAGCCGCACCGGGCGGCCCTGCATCAGCAGCGAGCCGAACGCGATGATCTCGCCGGTTCCCCAGTCGATCGGCCCCTCGGTGATCGCCGACGCGCGGCGCTGCAGCTGGGGCAGCACCTTCGGGTGCACGGTGAAGCCCTCGGGCACGGAGGTGTAGGCATCGGCCACGCGCTTGAGCACGTCGAACGGCACGGCGGTCTCGAAGTCCTCGTGACCGCTCTTGGTGGGGTACGCCGGCACGGTGACGTAGGGGTCCTGCGGCTGGTTCTTGGCCTCGCGGACCTCCTTGAACACCCGCTCGAGCTGCTGCTGGTAGTCGCGCAGCGCCTGCTCGGCCTCCTCGACGGTGATGTCGCCGCGGCCGATCAGGGCCTCGGTGTAGAGCTTGCGCACCGAGCGCTTCTGCTCGATCAGGTCGTACATCAACGGCTGGGTGTACGACGGGTCGTCGCCCTCGTTGTGACCACGACGGCGGTAGCAGATGAGGTCGATGACGACGTCCTTCTTGAACGCCTGCCGGTACTCGAAGGCCAGCCGGGCGGTGCGGATGCACGCCTCCGGGTCGTCGGCGTTGATGTGGAAGATCGGCGCCTGCACCATGCGCGCCACGTCGGTGCAGTACAGCGACGACCGCGACTGGGCCGGGGAGGTGGTGAACCCGACCTGGTTGTTGACCACGACGTGCACCGTGCCGCCGGTGCGGTACCCGCGCAGCTGCGACAGGTTCAGCGTCTCGG
>DATABY010000140.1:0-8724 GCA_036259355.1 Nocardioidaceae bacterium | reverse complement strand
GGGGGGCGGCGGCCACCGGCAGTGACTACGAGGACCTGCTCGAGGACCGGGTGCTGCAGCCGCTGGGTCTGCAGCGCACCAGCCTGCCGCGAGGGGTGCGGCTACCGCGGCCCCGGATGAGCGGCTACGACCGGGAGCCGGACGGCGCGCCGGTCGACGTCACCGAGCTCATCGCCGCCGGGTACGCCTGGGCCTCGGGCGGCGTCGTGTCCACACCGGCAGACCAGAACCGGTTCATCCGGGGCTACGTCGGAGGGTCGCTGTTCGACCGCCGGACGCAGACGGCGCAGTTCGCCTGGCGGTCCGACGCCACGTCGGAGCCACCCGGGCCGGGCGCCAACGACGCCGGTCTGGCGGTGTTCCGCTACCGCACCGGGTGCGGCACCGTGTACGGCCACACCGGGAACACTCCCGGCTACACCCAGTTCCTGGCGTCCTCCCGGGACGGGCGCCGCTCGGTCGTGGTCGCCGTGAACCGGCAGACGACCCCCGACGTCGCGCCCGCGGTGTTCCGGAAGCTCCGACGCGTCTTCGCCCTCGCCGTGTGCGCGGCGTACGCCGAGTAGCGTCCGGTCAGCCGGCGGGCCAGGCCTCCGCGATCAGCCGGCGGGTCTCGGCCAGCAGCTGCGGGATGACCTTGGTTTGCGCGAGCACCGCGATGAAGTTGGCGTCGCCGCCCCAGCGGGGGACGACGTGCTGGTGCAGGTGGTCCGACAACGAGCCGCCGGCGACACCGCCGAGGTTGAGACCGACGTTGAAGCCGTGCGGCGAGGAGGCGGTCTTGATCGCGCGGACCGCGTCGCGCGTCATCTCGGTGAGCTCGACGGCCTCCGCGTCGGTGAGCTCCTCGAGGTCGGCAACGTGGCGGTAGGGCACCACCATCAGGTGGCCCGGGTTGTAGGGGTGCAGGTTGAGCACGGCGTACGTGTGCTCCCCGCGCGCCAGCAGCAGACCGACCTCGTCGCCCATCGACGGGATCCGGCAGAACGGGCAGCCCTCGGCCTCCTCCCCGCCGGCCTCGGCCGCACTGACGATGTAGGCCATCCGGTGCGGGGTCCACAGCCGCACCAGCGGGTCGCTGACCGCGATGCCGTCCTGCGGCACCAGCTCCGGCTCCGTCGGCTCGGTGCCCTCCTCCGGCCCGTCGGTCACGCGGGGTCCCCGCGGAAGCGGGAGCGCAGCGAGCGCTTTCGGGTGGTGCAACTCATACCTGGGTCCGCTGCTCGATCGCCTCGGTGATGCGCCCGACCGCCTCCGCCACCGGTACACCGTTGTCCTGGTCGCCGTTGCGGAACCGGAACGACACCGCCTCGTCCTCCACGTCGCGGTCGCCGGCGATCAGCATGAACGGCACCTTCTGCGTCTGCGCGTTGCGGATCTTCTTCTGCATGCGGTCGTCGCTGGAGTCGACGTCGACGCGCACCCCCTGCGCTCGCAGCCGCGCGGCGACGTCCTGCAGGTAGTCCTCGTGCCGTTCCGCGATCGGGATCGCGACGACCTGCACCGGGGCCAGCCAGGGCGGGAACGCGCCGGCGTAGTGCTCGGTGAGCACGGCGATGAAGCGCTCGACCGAGCCGAACAGAGCCCGGTGGATCATCACCGGCCGCTGCCGGCTGCCGTCGGAGGCGGTGTACTCCAGCCCGAACCGCTCGGGCATGTTGAAGTCGAGCTGGATGGTCGACATCTGCCACGTACGGCCGATGGCGTCGCGCGCCTGCACGGAGATCTTCGGGCCGTAGAACGCCGCGCCCCCCGGGTCGGGGACCAGCTCCAGGCCCGACTCCTTCCCGACCTCGTCGAGGGTGCGCGTCGCCTCGTCCCAGATCTCCTCGGACCCGACGAACTTGACCGGGTCCTTGGTCGACAGCTCGAGGTAGAAGTCCTCCAGCCCGTAGTCCTTGAGCAGGTCGAGCACGAAGGTCAGCAGCTTCCTGAGCTCGTCCTTCATGTCGTCGCGCGTGCAGTAGATGTGCGCGTCGTCCTGGGTCATGCCGCGCACCCTCGTGAGCCCGTGCACCACGCCGGACTTCTCGTAGCGGTACACCGAGCCGAACTCGAACATCCGCAACGGCAGCTCGCGGTACGACCGCCCACGGGACTTGAAGATCAGGCAGTGGAACGGGCAGTTCATCGGCTTCAGGTAGTAGTCCTGGCCGGGCTTGCGGACGGTGCCGTCCGCGTCCCGCTCCTCGTCGAGGTGCATCGGCGGGTACATCCCGTCGGCGTACCAGTCGAGGTGCCCGGAGGTCTCGAACAGCGCGCTCTTGGTGATGTGGGGGCTGTACACGAACTCGTAGTCGGCCTCTTCATGCCGCCGCCGCGAGTAGTCCTCCATGGTCCGGCGCAGCACCCCGCCCTTCGGGTGGAAGACCGAGAGTCCCGAGCCGATCTCGTCGGGAAAGCTGAACAGGTCGAGCTCGTTCCCGAGCCGGCGGTGGTCGCGTCGCGCGGCCTCCTCCAGGTGGTGCAGGTAGGCGTCCAGGGCCTCCTTGCTCTCCCAGGCGGTGCCGTAGATCCGCTGCAGCTGCGGGTTGTCCTCGCTCCCGCGCCAGTACGCCGCCGCAGACCGCATGAGCTTGAAGGCGGGGATGCGCTTGGTGGTGGGCAGGTGCGGGCCCCGGCACAGGTCCTTCCACGCCAGCGACCCGTCCCGCTTGAGGTTGTCGTAGATCGTCAGCTCCCCGTCGCCGACCTCCACGCCGGCGCCCTCGGCAGCATCGGCCGCGTCGCCGCCCTTGAGCCCGATCAGCTCCAGCTTGTACGGCTCGTCGGCCAGCTCGGCGCGGGCGTCCTCGTCTGACACGGGCCGGCGGGAGAACCGCTGTCCCTCCTTGATGATCTTGCGCATCCGCGACTCGATCCGATCGATGTCGTCGGGATGGAACGGCTCGGGGACGTCGAAGTCGTAGTAGAAGCCGTTCTCGACCGGCGGCCCGATGCCGAGCTTGGCAGCGGGGAACAGCTGCTGCACCGCCTGTGCCATCACGTGCGCGGTGGAGTGCCGCAGGATGGCGCGGCCGTCGGTGGAGTCGATGCGCACGCCCTCGACCTCGTCGTCGTCAGCCAGCTCGCGGGACAGGTCGCACAGCTCACCGCGCACCCGCGCCGCGATCACCTCGGGCTCGTCGGCGAACAGTTCCCAGATCTTCTTGCCGGCGGTCATTGCGCGATCGTATCCAGCCGAGCGCTTCGGCCCCGAACCGATTAGCCGCCGGCCGATGTCAGTCGCTGCCGTTCCGCCCGCCAGCGATTCATCATGCCGCCCATCTCGCGCTGCATGAACCGGAAGAACTCCCGCGTCTCGACCAGCCGGTGGCCGCCCCTGCCGCTCTCGCCGATCAGCGCGATGGCGTCGTCGATGCCCGCGACGAAGTGGTCGAGCACCGGCAGGCGCGCGGTCATGATCGTGCTCCAGACGTCGTCGTCGTACACCCGGTACAGGTCGCTGCGCATGCCGGGCTCCCGTTCGCGGAACAGCAGCCGGGCGTCGAGCAGGTATCGGACGGCGCCGGAGATCGCCGCGGGGCTGACCCGCAGCCCGTCGGCGAGCTGCGCGGCCGTGTAACGGTCGGAGTCCTCGGCCAGCACGTAGGCGAACACGCGCGCGGCCATCCGGGGCATGCCCGACATCTCCATCGTCTGCGCGAACCGCTCCACCGCCCGCAGCAGGTCGTCGTCAGCCATGTCGACATCATAGTCATCAGAACATTCACAAGTCACTGAAAGTTGTGTAACTCTGGTGGGGTGAACACACCGATCGACATCGCCGGACTGCACAAGTCCTTCGGCCCGACCCACGCTCTCGACGGGCTGGACCTCCAGGTCCGCACCGGCGAGGTGCACGGCTTCCTCGGCCCCAACGGCGCCGGCAAGTCCACCACGATCCGCGTCCTGCTCGGCCTGCTGCGCGCCGACGCCGGCACAGTGCGCCTCCTCGACGGCGACCCGTGGCGCGACGCGGCCACGCTGCACCGCCGGCTCGCCTACGTCCCCGGTGACGTGGCGCTGTGGCCCAACCTCACCGGGGGCGAGGTGATCGACCTGCTGGGCCGGCTGCGCGGTGGGCTCAACCCCCGCCGTCGCGCGGACCTGCTGGAACGCTTCGAGCTCGACCCGAGGAAGAAGGGCCGGTCCTACTCCAAGGGCAACCGGCAGAAGGTCGCGCTGGTGGCCGGCCTGGCCTCCGACGTCGAGCTACTGCTGCTCGACGAGCCCACCTCGGGTCTGGACCCGCTGATGGAGGCGGTCTTCCAGGAGTGCATCGGCGAGGTCAAGGCCGAGGGTCGCACGGTGCTGCTGTCCAGCCACATCCTCGCCGAGGTGGAGGCGCTGTGTGACCGCGTCAGCATCATCCGGTCCGGGCGCATCGTGCAGAGCGGCACGCTGGCCGACCTGCGCCACCTCACCCACACGACCGTGATCGCCGAGACCGCCCGGCACGCCGAGAGCCTGACCGCCGTGGCGGGCGTACAGAACCCGCAGTTCTCCGACGGGCGGGTCTCCTTCCAGGTCGAGTCCGACCACCTCGACGAGGCCATCCGGCACCTCTCCCAGCTCGGCGTGCGCTCCCTGGTGAGCCACCCGCCGACGCTGGAGGAGCTGTTCCTGCGCCAGTACGGCGACGACGTGTCCGCCGCCGGCTGAGGAAGGGACGAGATTATGACCACGCAGGCACGTCAGCGGGTCGTCACGCCGCCCGCCACACCGCGCCGGCAGGGCACCTACACCGGCACCTGGCACCTGGTCCGGCTCGTGCTGCGCCGCGACCGGGTCCGCCTGCCGATCTGGGTGCTGGCGATCCTGGCGCTGGTCTACAGCTCCGCCGCCGCCGTACAGGGGCTGTACGACACCCAGGCCGAGCGCGACACGTACGCCGCGACGATGGGCTCGAGCCCGGCGGTCACCGTGATGAGCGGACCGCCCACCGCCCTGCGCACCCTCGGTGGCATCACGGTGTACGAGATCAACACCACGCTGATGGTGGCGCTCACGCTGATGGCGATCTTCCTCGTGGTCCGGCACACGCGCGCCGAGGAGGAGGTCGGTCGCACCGAGCTGCTGCGCTCGACGGTGCTGGGCCGGCACGCCCCGACCTTGGCGGCGCTCGTGGTGGTCGGCGGAGCTTCCGTGGTCGTGGCCGCCGGCGTCACCGCGATCATGCTGGCGACGGGGCTACCCACCGAGGGCTCGCTGGCGTACGGCGCCTCGATGGCGGGCCTGGGGCTCGTCTTCACTGCCGTCGCCACCTGCGCGGCTCAGGTCACGACGCATGCGCGCGGCGCCCTCGGCCTCTCCAGCGCCTTCCTCGGGGTTGCCTTCGTGCTCCGCGCGGCCGGCGACGCGGGTAACCAGGTGCTCAGCTGGCTCTCCCCGCTGGGATGGGTCGGCGCGGTGCGGCCGTTCGGCGACGAACGGTGGTGGCCGATCCTGCTGCTGCTGGGGTTCGCCGCCGCAGTGCTCGGCCTGGCCGCCGAGCTCACCTCGCACCGCGACGTCGGTTCCGGGTTGGTGCCCCCGCGCGCAGGCCCGGCCGGCGCCTCACCGCGGCTGGGCACATCGGTCGGGTTGGCCACGCGGCTGCAGCGCGGCATGCTCGTCGGCTGGCTGGTGGGCGTGTTCCTCGGCGGGGTGGCGTTCGGGTCCCTCAGCAACGAGGTGGAGGAGTTCGTCGAGCTCAGCCCGGAGATCGCCGAGATGTTCGCGGGCACCGGCACCAGCCTGGTCGACGGCTTCCTCGGCACCATGCTGATGATCCTGGCGCTCGTCGCGGCCGGCTTCACGGTGTCCTCAGTCCTGCGCCTGCGCAGCGAGGAGACATCCGGGCGGGTCGAGCCGCTGCTGGCCACCGGGCTCACCCGCGTGCGCTGGGCCGTCGGCAGCATCGCCACGACGACGGTCGGCACGCTGCTCGTGGCCGCCGCCGCGGGCCTCGGAGTGGGCGGGGCCCACGGCATCGTCAGCGGCGACTTCGGCCAGGTCCCGCGGGTGGTGCTGGCCGCGCTCGCCTACGTGCCGGCGACGCTCGTACTGGCCGGGCTCGCCATCGCTCTGCTCGGCTGGTTGCCGCGCGCCGCGGTGGCCGTGTGGGCCGTGCTGGCGTTCTGCTTCGTCACGGGATGGCTCGGCACCGTGCTCAACATCCCCGATTGGGTGACGAAACTGTCGCCGTACACCCATGTGCCGTTGGTGCCGGCCGAGCCGGTCACGTGGGCGCCGATGCTGTGGCTGACCGGTTGCAGTGTGTTATTGCTCACCGTGGGTATAGCATACTTAGCGAAACGTGACATCGCGTAACCAGCAGTGGGCGATACTGGGTTCGAACCAGTGACCTCCTCGGTGTGAACGAGGCGCTCTACCGCTGAGCCAATCGCCCGCAGGTCCACGAGTGGGACGCGAGGGAAAAACCCTAGCGCATCACCCAACGGGCCTCGGCACCCGGGAGTCACACGAGAAACACCCCACGAATCGTTTCGGGGACTGACGGTACACAGCGCATAACTCTGGGTAGTACTCAGTCGTTGTATGTGTCGCGCGTCATGCTCCGAGCCGTCCGACCTGCCCTCGGGGTCAGGTCGTCAAGAAAGGGCCCGCCATGGAACCGACGCCTTGGGTGATCAGCCGCCGGCTGACTCTCGAGCTGATCGACCCGACCGGGGAAGCCTCCCGGCTGGACGGTGAGCTCGAGTACAGCTCCGCTGACCCGTTCGCCGTCGTCGCGGTGTTCCGGAGCGGTCCGATACCGATCCGCTGGGTGTTCGCACGGGACCTGCTGGCCGAGGGGTTGTTCAGCCCGGCCGGCGACGGCGACGTGCACGTGTGGCCCAGCCTGGACTGCGAGGGTCAGGCGGTCGTGGTGATCGAGCTGACGTCGCCGCACGGCGAGGCACTGCTGCAGGCGGCCGCTCGCGACGTGAGCGACTTCCTGCACAAGACGTTCGACTCGGTGCCCCGCGGCGCCGAGGACATGGAACTCGACATCGACCACACCGTGCTCCAGCTGCTGGCAGAGGGCGCGCGCGGCGTCGAGTAGCGGCTGCCGGCCGGGACCGCCGGGCTAGTCTGGCCCCGTGGTCTTCAGTCACGACACCGAGCACTCACTGCTGTGCGTGGTCGATCTGGTCAACAGCGCCCCACGCGGCGGTAGCCCCGAGACGCTCGGTGACGTCGAGGCGCTGCAGCGGTTCGTCGAGCGGTACCGGGTCAGCGAGATCGACGCCCTGACCCAGGACGACGTCTCGGCCGTGCACCGGCTGCGCGAGCGCGTCCGCCGCATCTTCACCGCGCCCGACGAGGACGACGCCGCGCGGGCCGTCAACAGCGTGATCGCGCAGTGCCCGGTCACGCCGCGGCTGACCGACCACGACGGCTACGACTGGCACATGCACTACTTCACGCCGGGGGCCCGGCTGGCCGAGCACCTGGCCATCGACTGCGGGATCGCGCTCGGGCACGTGATCGCCGCCGGCGAGCGCGACCGGTTGCGCACCTGCGAGGCGCCCGACTGTGACCAGGTCCTGGTCGACCTGTCGAGGAACCGGTCCAAGCGGTACTGCGATGCGCGCACCTGCGGCAACCGGCTACACGTGGCGGCCTACCGCGAGCGGCGCAAGGCCGCCGCGAGCTAGCGGACCTGACGCTGCGGCTACGGGTCCAGGTCCGTGCCGGCGTACTTGTCCCACGTGGCGACCACGTCGCGCGTGACCGGACCCGGCGCCGCTAGTTCTCGCCCGTCGCAGCGGTGCACCGGCTGTACGTCGCGCGTGGTGGAGGCCAGGAAGATCTCGTCGGCCTCGCCGAGGACCTCGACCGGCTCCTCGCACTCCGTGCCGCCGTACCACTCCAGCACCAGCTCACGAGTGATCCCGGCCAGGCATCCCGAGCCGAGGCTTGGCGTGCGGACCTGGCCGTCGACGACGTAGAAGACGTTGGAGCCGGTGCCCTCGCACAGCCTCCCGGCCGTGTTAGCGAACACCGCCTCGCTCCCACCCCTCTCGCTGGCGTAGGCCAGCGCGACCACGTTCTCGGCGTACGAGGTGGTCTTGAGCCCGGCCACGGCACCGCGCTCGTTGCGCGGCCAGGGGACCGTGGTGACCGCCGTGGTCGGCGGCCAGGGGTCCATCGGGCCGGCCACGACCGCCACCGTCGGTGCCTCCGCGCCGCGGCTGGACCCCAGCGGGGACGGGCCGCCGGTGACCGTGATCCGCACCCGCCCCAGGGGGAGGTCCTGGCCCCGCAGCACCGCTTCGACCGCGCCGCGCAGGTCGCCGTCGTCGGGGGTCACGAGCCCCAGACCGTCGGCCGACCGCCGGAGTCGCCGCAGATGCCGAGTCAGGGCGAACGGCCGTCCGCCGCTGACCTTCACGGTCTCGAAGACGCCGTCCCCCACAGTGAAGCCGTGGTCGAACACGGTGAGGACCGGAGCCACCGGATCGGTCAGCATCTCGCCGTTGACCCATGCCCGCATACGCTCTCCTCCGTACGCCCAACCGTCTCTGCGCTGTTCACCCTAGGCCACGCCCCGCGCTCCCCCGTTTTTGAAGGGCGGCACGGATCGGCTAGAGTTTTCCACCGCACCGCGAGTAGTCTCGCGGTCGCACGCGGACGTGGCTCAGCTGGTAGAGCATCACCTTGCCAAGGTGAGGGTCGCGGGTTCGAATCCCGTCGTCCGCTCGGATCGGGTCCCAGCAGGCCTTGTCCTGGTGGAGTGGCCGAGAGGCGAGGCAA
>DATABY010000139.1:0-12329 GCA_036259355.1 Nocardioidaceae bacterium | reverse complement strand
CCCCCGGGGCCTCGGTTCCTCGAGCCGGCGCCTAGACGACGCGGGCGAGCAGGAGGCGGGCCTGCAGCGCCTTACGCTCGGCGCGCTTTGCCGCCCGCTGTGCGCGGGCCAGCACCAGTGCGCGACGCTCTGCGCGCGCCTCCTCGAGGCGCGCGCTCATATGCGCACGCGCCAGGTCTTCGTGCATGAGATACATCTGCGTGCTCCTGTTCAGGAAGGTTCGTGGCTTCATCGGTGGAGATCAGCTTTCGGTCGGGTACCGCGCGGTGCTCGCGCGGTAGTGGCAGTCGCGGCAGTCGCTGCGTCGCAGGACTCAGGCCGCCTCGGACTTGCGCGGACGGCCCCGGGGCCGCTTGCGCGGGATGACGGCGCCCTGCTGGAACAGCTCTCCACCCCACACCCCCCAGGGCTCGCGGCGCTCGAGGGCGGCCTCGAGGCAGCTCGTCCGCACGGGGCAGGTCTGGCACAACTGCTTGGCTAGCTCGACGTCGGCCGGGGAATCGGCGAAGAACAGCTCCGGGTCGTTCGCCAGGCACGGCAGCTCCTGGCCGACCTCCCCGCCCGCGACGACGGTGTAGGTGTCGAGGACGCTGGAACTCATCTGTGTCACCTCCTTGTGAGACTCGTCGATCGGACGGGGAATCAAAAAGGCCGCGGATCCCGGGGTTCGGGTTCCGCGGCCTGGAGGCGCCGGTCTAGGGATCGCTAGACCGGTGGACTCCAGCAGCGGGCACCCGGGGTGCGGAGGACGTGCGGACGGGCGGCGGCCGAGGCACCGTCGGCGAACACAGTGGTCCCCTTGGTGTAGACCTCGGCATCGGCGCAAATCATCGCGGCGCGGGCGATGGTGCCCACGGGCATGCGGAGACGCGCCGCATCCTGCGTCTGCTGCGACGTCATGGTCACGTTGCTGATCATCGAGGGCACCTCCTCACCACATGTCTCGCGGGCCGTCGTCCGGGTCTTAAGGTCAGGCCGACGATGTGCTGTCGACCACGCGAAGCAGAGTACTCGCGGCAGTCCTGAAGCCGCAAACCCTTTTTTGGAGAATTTCTTGCGGTGTCCGCCCGGGAGCGCTCGGTGATTCTCAGGGCTCCTCGCAGATGCGCAGGACGGCATCGGCGTACTTGTCGATCTTGACCCGGCCGATGCCGGCGATCCTGACCAGAGCGGTAGCGTCGGTCGGACGGGTCTCGGCGATCGCGGTCAGCGTGGCGTCGGTGAACACCACGTAGGCCGGGACCTTCTCGCGCTGCGCCTGCTCGGTGCGCCACTCGCGCAGCCGCGCGAACAGCGCCTCGTCATAGGTCGGCGGGCAGTCGGCACACCGGCCGGTCTTGCGCTCGGCGGCATCGTGCAGGGCGCGCTCGCAGACCCGGCAGTGCGCCACCTTCGCCACCTTCGCCGCCTTGCCGCGTCGGCTCCGGCGCGCCCCTGCGGCGGAGCGCGCCGCGGCGTCACCGGGCCGTACACCGTCGAGGAACCGGGAGGCGTCGCGCGTGGCCCTGCCACCGGGGCTGCGGGCCAGCGACCAGGAGACGGCCAGCCGGTCGCGGGCGCGGGTGGCCGCGACGTAGAGCAGTCGGCGCTCCTCCTCCACCTGCGCCGGCGTGCTCGCGCGGACGAACGGCACGCTTCCCTCGTGTGCGCCGGTGACGAAGAGGACCGGCCACTCCAGACCCTTCGCCGAGTGCATGGAGGCGAGCGTCACGCCGTCGGCGACGGGGGCGTGCTGGCGCGCCGCGCGGTGGTCGAGGTCGTCCACGAACGCGTTGAGGTCGGCGTCGGGCCGGTCTCGCGCGAACGCCGCGCCCAGCGCGCGCAGGGCATCCAGCGACTCCCAGCGTGCCGCCCGGGCGCCGCCTCCGGTGGGCCGGTCGGGGGTCCACCCCTGTCCGCCCAGCACCGCGGTCACGTCGTCGACCAGCCCGTCGCCCGAGGTGTCGCCGGAGCGGGCCGCGCCCCGCAGCAGCGTCACGGCCTGCCGGACCTCCGGGCGCTCGAAGAAACGCTCGGCGCCCCGGACGGCGTACGGGACGGACCGGGCGGCCAGTGCCTCCTCGAACGGCTGCGACTGCGCGTTGATGCGGAACAGGACGGCCATGTCGCTCAGCGCGGTGCCGCGAGCACGGGCCTGGACGACCTGGTCGGCGACCCACTCGGCCTCGTCGACCTCGTCGGCGCGTTCGGAGAGCAGCACGTCGGCGCCACCGGGGCGCTGGGCCTGCAGGACGACCCTGTCCTGCGAGCCGTGCAGCAGCCGGTTCGCCGTCTCGATGATCTGCGGGGTGGAGCGGTAGTTGCGCGTCAACCGCACCACCGTGGCGTCGGGATAGTGCCTCGTGAACCCGAGCAGGTGATCGGGGGAGGCGCCGGTGAACGAGTAGATCGTCTGTGCAGGGTCGCCCACGACACACACCTGGTCACGGTCGCCGAGCCACAGGTCGAGCAGGGCCCGCTGGATGGCGTTGACGTCCTGGAACTCGTCGACGACGAACCAGGCGTACTGCCGGCGCACCGCCGCGGCCACCCGGTCGTCCTCGGCCAGCAGAGCCGCCGCGCACAGCAGCACGTCCTCCATGTCGATGCGGTCGCGCAGGCGCTTGACCTCCTCGTACGCCGCGAAGACCCGGGCCACCGTCTCCGGGTCGTGCGCCGCGAGCCGGCGGCCCGCCTTGCCGGCGAGCACGGCGTAGTCGTCGGGACGCACGTTGCTGACCTTGGCCCACTCCACCTCGGCGGCGAAGTCCTTGAGGTCCTCGGTGCGGGCGTCGCGCAGCCGGCAGCGCGCCGCGGCCTCCCCCATCAGCCCGAACTTGGACTTGACCACCTCGGGCAGCGGACCGCCGTAGACCTTGGGCCAGAAGTACCGGGCCTGCCGCAGGGCGGCGGAGTGGAAGGTGCGTGCCTGCACGTTGGGGACGCCCAGAGCGCCGAGCCGCCCGCGCATCTCCCCCGCCGCCCGGGTGGTGAACGTGACCGCGAGCACACGCGTGGGGTCGACAGCCCCGGTGTGCGCGGCGTAGGCGATGCGGTGCGTGATCGCGCGGGTCTTGCCGGTGCCCGCGCCGGCCAGCACGCACACCGGCCCGCCCAGCGAGGTCGCGACCTCGCGCTGCTCCGGGTCGAGCCCCTCCAGCAGCCGCTCGCCCTGGGTCATGTGCACCTCGTCGTCCCCTCCGGGAGGTTGCCGCACCGCGAGAGCGGGGAAGATGTCGGACAGGTCCTGTGTTGACACTGGGTGACCGGTCTCCTGACCGGTCTTCGCATGGTCTGCGGACACGATAGTTGGGCGGAAGGACACTCCATGACGGCACGGTTCACGATGTACTCCACTCCGTGGTGCGGCTACTGCCACCGGTTGAAGAAGCAGCTGGAGCGGGAGGGGATCGGGTTCGAGGCCGTCGACATCGCGCGGCAGCCGCAGGCCGCCGAGATCGTCGAGCGGGCCAACGGCGGCAACCAGACCGTGCCGACGCTGGTGTTCGAGGACGGCACGGCCATGACCAACCCGTCCGTGGCGCAGGTCCGCGACAAGGTCGAGGAGCTCGAGGGGCTCGCGAGCTGATGCTCACCAGCTGCCCGGCAGCTCACCGCCGTACCAGCTCTCGACGAGACGGCGCGCGATGGAGATGCGGCCCGGCAGCACGATCTCGCCCGACTCGGCGGCCGCCAGCAGACCGTCGCGGCTGAACCACCGCGCCTCGGAGATCTCCTCCCCGTCGACCGTGATCGCGGTCGTGTCGGCGGCGGCGTAGAAACCCACCATCAGGCTTCCCGGCAGCGGCCACGGCTGGCTGCCCGCATAGGTCACCGCGCCGACCTCGACGCCGACCTCCTCGGCGATCTCGCGGCGTACGGCGTGCTCCAGCGACTCGCCCGGCTCGACGAAGCCGGCCAGGGTGGAGAAGCCGCGGTCGCGGTGTGACGCGGCGTTGTGCGCCAGCAGGCACCGCTCGTCGCCGTCGGTCACCAGCATGATCACCGCCGGGTCGGTCCGCGGGAACTGCGGGCGCTCGCAGTGCTCGCAGCGCCGGACGTGGCCGGCCTGCTCCGAACGGAGGTGTCCTGCGCAGCGCGGGCAGTGCCGGTAGACGCGGTGCCAGTTCGCCATCGCGATCGCGTGCGTGACCAGCCCGGCGTCGCGGTCGTCGAGCGCCACCCCGATCTCCCGCAGCGTCGCCATGCGCCCGCCCGCCGGCGGCTCGGCCAGCAGCAGGGCGAAGTACGTCGTGCCGTCCTCCCAGCCGAGCAGGACGCGGTCACCCTCGCCCGCCTCGCCCGGCGACACGAACACCGGGGCCAGAGCCTGGCCGGACTCCTCGACCGCGACGGCGCTCTTGTGCAGCAGCATCACCCGGGTCCCCGGGTCGGCCCAGGCGGCGTCGACCCAGTCCGCGTCGACCCGCTGGTTGCCGAGACGGTCGTGGGCGTGCCGAGACAGGGCCAGCTCGTCAGACATCGTCACCTCGCCGACTCTACGGGCGGGCACCCGGGCCCGGCTCTGGCAGGAGCGGCGCCCATGAGCACCCACCTGGCCGCGGAGGCCGGAGAGATCGCCCCGCGGGTCCTGATGCCGGGAGACCCGCTGCGCGCCCGGTGGATCGCCGAGACGTTCCTCGACGAGCCGGTCGGCTACTCCAGCGTGCGCAACATGCTCGGCTTCACCGGCACGTTCGGCGGCCGGCAGGTGTCGGTACAGGGCTCGGGTATGGGCAGCCGTCACTGGCGATCTACGCCCACGAGCTGTTCACCGACTACGCCGTGCAGCAGGTCGTCCGGGTCGGATCCTGCGGCGCGCTCGTACCGCAGCTGGGCATGCGCGACCTCGTGCTCGCGATCAGCGCCTCCACCGACTCGGCGACGAACCGGATCAGGTTCGAGCGGCTGGACTACGCCGCCGCCGCCGACTTCGCTGTGCTGTCCGCCGCCTACGACGTCGCGACCGGCCGCGGCACCCCGGTCACGGTCGGGCAGGTGCTGTCCACCGACTGGTTCTACTCCGACCGCCCCGAGCTGGCGGCGCGGCTGACCGAGTACGGCGTGGTCGCGGCCGAGATGGAGGCCAACGCGCTGTACACGCTGGCCGCCAAGCACGGTCGCCGCGCGCTCGCCGTGTGCACGGTGTCCGACCACCTGCACACCGGGGAGGCGGCCACCGCGCTGGAGCGGGAGCAGACCTTCGCGCAGATGGTCGAGGTCGCGCTCGAGGCCATGCTCGACGTGCCGCTGCCGGCTGCCGACTGAGAGGAGCCGCGACCTCAAAGTTCGACCAGCGACTCGAGCTCGTCGCGGGTCGGCAGGTCGGCGGGCGTGACGAGGTCGCCGGTGCGCACGTAGTAGAACGATGCGGTCACCTGCTCCAGGGGGGTGCCGGTGAGCTCTGACCACGCCAGCCGGTAGATCCCCAGCTGCAGCGGGTCGGCGCTCTGCTCCTGGTTGGTCTTCCAGTCCACGACCTCGAACCCCCGCTCGGTGGCGTAGACGGCGTCGATGCGGCCGCGCACCACGCGTCCGGCGAGCGCGAGTGCGAACGGCGCCTCGACCCGGTGCGGTACGCGGGACCCGAACGGTCCGGCCCTGAACGCCTCGGTGAGCGCGGCCAGCTCCGCGTCGCTGTCGATGCCCTCGTCGGCCGCGCCGGGGATGTCGGCCGGGTCGAGCAGCTGCTGCTGGCCGACGTAGGCCTCCACCCAGGCGTGGAAGCGGGTGCCGAACCGGGCGGCCGTCGACGGGCGCCGGGGCATCGGACGCACCAGCTCGCGCGCCAGCCCCTCCGGGTCGACCGAGAGCCGCATCAGCGCGGTCGCCGACAGCGTCGAGGGCAGCTCCACCGTGCGTTCGGGGTCGCGGGACGCGCGGGCCTCGGCCAGCAGCCGGTCGAGCTCGCGGTCCCACTCGGCGACCTGGGCCTGCTCGTCGAGGCGCAGGTCGTCCTCGTCGGTGGCCAGGCCGGCGTCGCGGGCGCGGCGTACGAGGTCGGCGGCCCGGCGCCGGCTCTCGATCTCGGCGGTGTCCAGCTCTGCCGGCCACACCACCGATCGCGCCTCCTCCAGCATGGGGTTGGCGTCGCCGTCGGCCGGCGGCTCGGCCCACGTCAGCGGCTGCCTGCCGTCGTCACCGACACAGGACCGGAGGTGCTCGAGGTAGTCGGACGGGCCGCGCGGCCGCTTCTGGGTGCGACCCCACCAGTGGCCGCTGCCCACGAGCAGGTGACGGGCGCGGGTGAGCGCGACGTAGGCCAGCCGGCGCTCCTCCAGCAGGTCCTGCTCCTTGGCCGCCGCGGCGAACGCCTTGAGGCCCTTCCCCGACCAGTCCGGCACGTCGGGCAGGCTGTCGACGTCACCGCGCAGCGGCCACGGCAGCTCCTTGTGCGTGCTGGTCCACCGCGGCCGTCCGCGGCTGCTGGGGAACACGTCGCGCACGAGCGCCGGCAGGAAGACGACGTCCCACTCCAGGCCCTTGGCCTTGTGCACGGTCATGAGCTTGACCGAGTCGGCCTCGGACGGTGCGGCCACCGCCAGCCCGGTGCCGAACTCGTCCTCCGCCTCCAGGTAGGCCAGGAGCCCCGGCAGCGACGCGTCGGCGTCCACGCCGGCGTAGGACGCCACCGCGTCCACGAACGATGCGAGGTTGTCGCGGCCCTGGGCGGCCACCGCCGAGGCGCTCGCGCTGAGCTCGACGTCGAGGCCGGTGGTGTCGACCACGCGCCGGACGAGGTCGACCAGCGGCTCCCCGGCGTGCCGGCGCAGGCCACCGATCTCCTCGGCCAGCAGCGCGAACCGCTCCCGCGCCTCGGCGGAGTATCCGAGGTCGCCGGGGTCCTCCAGCGCGTCGGCGAGCGAGACGACCTCGGTGGGGTCGGTGCCGCCCACGGCGTCGGCAAGCGCGTCGGCGAGACCACCGCGGTCGCCGTCACCGTCGGGCCGGGCCAGGCGCCGGGCACGGCGGCCCAGCAGCGCGAGGTCGCGCGGCCCGACCCGCCAGCGCGGGCCGGTCAGCAGCCGCAGCATCGCGGCGTTGGCGGTGAGGTCGTGGATCACCTCCAGCGTGGCGACCACGTCGGCCACCTCCGGGCGCGTCAGCAGTCCTCCGAGGCCGACCACCTCGACGGGCACGCCGAGGCGGCGTAGCTGCACCTGCAGATGGCGGGCGTCGGCGTTGTCGTGCACGAGCACCCCGATGTCGCTCCACCGGATCCCCATGCTGTCCCGAACCTGGTGCACCCGGGCGGCCACCCAGCCCATCTCGTCGGCGTGGGTGGCCAGCAGGCCGACGTCGACCCGCCCGGGTGCCGCCTGCGGCCGCGCAGAGAGCGCCTCGACGCCCGCATGCTCGGCGTACAGCGGCCGGGCGAGGCTGTTGGCGGCGGCGAGGACCGACACGTCGCAGCGGCGGTTGACGCTGAGCGCGTGCCGCTGCGCGGGGGCGCCGTCGCCGCGCAGGAAGTGGCGCGGGAACTCGTCGAGGTTGGCGACCGAGGCGCCGCGCCATCCGTAGATCGCCTGGCACGGGTCTCCGACCGCGGTGACCGGGTGGCCGCGGCCGGTGGCCGCGCTCGTCCCGGAGAAGAGGCCGCACAGCATGCGTCGCTGCGCCACCGACGTGTCCTGGTACTCGTCGAGCAGCACCACCCGGAACCGGTCGCGCTCCAGCGCACCGACCTCGGGGCACTCCTCGGCGATCGTGGCGCCGAGCGCCATCTGGTCGGAGAAGTCCATCACGCCGCGGTGGCGCTTGGCGTCGCGGTAGGCCGCGACGAGCTCGAGCAGCTCGTCGCGCCGGCGCGTGGCGTCGGCCGCCTTGACGATGTCCTGGATCTGCTTGGCGTCGGCGAGCTGCTTGCGCACGACCGCGTCGAGCTGCAGCACGTCGGCGGCCGAGACCAGGTGCTCGGACATCTGCGCGTCGAGGTTGAGCAGGTCGGTCACCAGGTTGGGCAGGTAGGTGTTGAGCTGCCGCAGGTCGCCGCGGTGGCCGCGGATCACCGAGGCGGCCAGCTGGAACCGCGTGGCATCGGCCATCACCCGGGTGTCGGGCTCGATGCCCAGCCGCAGGCCGTGCTCGGTGATCAGCCGGCCGGCGAAGGCGTGGTAGGTGGCCACCGTCGGCTCGTCGGCATCGTCCGGCGCGACGGCGGCGCCCGCCCGCGCCAACGCGCCGGCCAGCGCCTGCCGGACCCGGGCGCCGAGCTCGGCCGCGGCCTTGTTGGTGAACGTCAGACCCAGCACCTGGTCGCGGCGTACTTCTGCGCGCAGCACCAGCCACACCACTCGCGCCGCCATGACCGTCGTCTTGCCCGAGCCGGCGCCGGCGACGATCACGCCGGGCTCCAGCGGCGCCACGACGGCGTCGAGCTGCTGGTCGCTCAGGTCGACGCCCATCAGCTCGCACAGCTCGCGGGGCGTGTGGACCACGGCATCCGTCTGGTCACCCATCGGCTGCTGCCCCGTCCTGATCCGGAGACATCGGTGACAGCACGGTCAGGCCACCCGGCTGGGCAGGGCACAGCCGGCGGAAGTCGCACCGGTTGCAGTAGGTGTTCTTCTGCGCCGCGAACCGCTCCCCTCGCACCGCCTGCACCGCGGCGCTCAGGTGCCGCGACGCCGTCGTCGCGCCCGACTCGTCGGCCTCCGGAGCGTGCTGGTGCTGCACCTTCGGCATGCCGTTGTCGTCCTGGCGCAGCTGCACCAGCTCGGCTCCCCCGGCGACTGCCCCCGTCGCCGGGACGTCCTCGCCGCCGAGCAGGTCGGCGACGGCACCGTGCTCGACCACGAGCTGGTAGATGCCGAGCTGCGGGTGCTCGCGCACTTGCGGTCCGGTCACCGGCGTCTTGCCGGTCTTGAGGTCCACCACCACGACCCTGCCCTGCTCGTCGACCTCGACCCGGTCCATCGACCCGCGGACGACCGCCTGGTCGACGCGCCCGTCGGGCAGCGTGACGGGCACGGTCACCTCGAAGCCGTGCTCGGCGGCCAGCAGCTCACGTCCGGAGCGTCCGTGGTGCCAGACAACGAACCGCTCGAGCGCCAGCTCGGCCTCGGTGCGCTCGCGACGGGCGATCCAGGGTGCCGCGAACTGGAGCTGGTGCCAGACCTGGTCGAGGCAGTCGCGCAGGGCTCCGGCTTCGGCCGGGACCTGCCCCGCGGCGACACCCTCGGCCAGCACATGCACGAGCCGGCCGAAGCCCTGCGACGTCGAGCCGGCCGACTCTCCGCCGGCCTCCCGGGACAGGAACCACCGCAGCGGGCAGTCCTGCAGCGCCGAGACGGCGCTTCCGGACAGCGCGACCGGGTCGGAGTCGGGGCGTAGGCCGATGTCCGCGTGGGTGAGCGGCCGCAGCCCCCACCAGGCGTCGGGATCGGCGTGCGGGGCGAGCGCCTCGTGACCGTCGGTCGCGTCGGCCAGCCGGGCCAGCCGGGCGGCGGCGGCCGCGCGCAGGGTCTCGGACTCGTCGGGGTCGGCCGCCACCCGCCGCAGCTCGCCGACCAGCCCGGACAGCGACATCGGTCGCCGCGGCCGGCCGGGCACGTGCTCGACCGTCACGCCGAGCTCGTCGACCAGCCGCGACGGCTGCTCGCCGTCGGCGTCCGGTGACTGCACGGCCGTGACCAGCAGCCGCTGGCGCGCCCGCGTGACCGCCACGTAGAACAGCCGACGCTCCTCCGCCAGCAGCGTGCCGGTCGCGACCGGCGGCTGCAGCCCGTCGGCGGCCATCCGGTCTGCCTGCAGCAGCGACCCGCGCCGGCGCAGGTCGGGCCACGCTCCCTCCTGCACGCCGGCGACAACGACCATCCGCCACTCCAGGCCCTTGGACCGGTGGGCGGTCAGGAGCCGGACGGCGCCGCCGCGCGACCCCCGCTCGGCGAGCGTGTCGCCCGGGATCCGCTGGCTGTCGATCTCGTCGAGGAAGACCTGCACGCCGCGGTGCCGGCTGCGGTCCTCCGCCCGGCCGGCGGTCTCGAACAGCGCGCAGACGGCGTCGAGATCGCGGTGCGCCGCGCGGGCGGCGGCGCCCCCGCGGTCGACCGCCGCGCGCAGCCGGCGCGGCCAGGTGGTGCCCGACCAGAGCGCCCACAGCGCCTGCTCGGGCGGCTCACCGTCGGCGATCAGGGCCCGGGCCCGCTCGAGCAGGGTGGAGAGCCGGTGCGCCTGCCGCACGGCGGGATCGGGATGCTCGCCGAAGGCCGCGAGCACCCGCGGGTCGGCGAGGGCCTCGGCGAGCAGCTCCCCGGACGGCCGCGGCGACCGATCGGGACCGGACTCGAGGCGGTCCTCGTCGCGCAGCAGCCGGGCCAGGCGGCGTACGCGGGTGGCGTCCATGTCGCCCAGCGGCGACATCAGCAGCACCCGGGCGCAGTCGGGCGTCAGCACCTCAGCAGGCGTGGGGGGCTGGGCCGCGGCCACCCGCAGCGCCAGCAGCAGCGGCTGCACGGCGGGTTCGTGCCGGAGCGGCACCTCGTCGCTGCTCACCTCCACCGGCACCCCGGCCGCGACCAGCGCACGGCGCAGCGGCGCGATGGAGCGCCGGCCGGAGCGGACGAGCACGGCCATCGCCTCCCAGGGGACGCCGTCCTCGAGGTGCGCCCGGCGTAACCGCTCGGCGATGTGCTCGAGCTCGGCGGCGGAGGAGGAGTAGGTGCAGACCTCGGCCCGACCGTCGCCGTAGGGGTTGTCGGCCGCGTGCGGGTTGCGGAACCGCTCGAACACCTCCTGCTCGAGGCTGCCGGGGATGCCGAGCCCCGCGGCGACGCGCCGGGAGGCCAGCAGCAGTCGGGAGCCGAACCGGCGGGTCGTGCCGAGGGCGACGACGGGAGCCGGTGCGCCGTCGGAGGAGCGGAACTCGTGCGGGAAACGCAGGATCCCTCGTACGTCGGCGCCGCGGAAACCGTAGACCGACTGGTCGGGGTCGCCGACCACCACCAGGTCGCGACCGTCGCCGGCGAGCGCCCGCAGGAGCCGGACCTGGGCCGGGTCGGTGTCTTGGTACTCGTCGACGAAGACGACCCGCAGCTCCTCGCGCAGGACGCGTTGCACCTCTGGCGTCTCGGCCAGCAGCATCGCGCGGTGCACGAGCTCGGAGTAGTCGATGAGATTCTGCGCGTCGAGGACGTCGAGGTACTCCTCGAAGAACTCACCGACCGCCGCCCACTCCGGACGCCCGGCCATCGCGGACACGTGCCGCAGGTCGTCGGGATCCAGCGAGAGCTCACGGGCACGCGCCAGCACGCCGCCGACCTCCTGCGCGAAGCCGCGGGTGCGCAGCGCCGCGTCGAGGTTGGGCGGCCAGCTGACCTTGCCGGACTCGCGGCTGCCGGCGAGCAGCTCGCGGACGCGGACGTCCTGCTCCGGAGCCGACAGCAGCTGCAGGGGGTGGAGGAAGGCCTCGGCGGGCTGAAAGCGCCGCACCAGCGCGTAGCAGAACGAGTGGAACGTCGAGCTCAGCGGCGTGGTCACCGTCCGGTGCAGCCGGCCGGTGATGCGGTCGCGCAGCTCTTCTGCCGCCTTGCGGCTGAACGTCAGCGCCAGGACCTGGTGGGGCTCGACGCCGCGCCGCACGATGCGGTCGACGACGGCCTCCACCAGCGTGGTCGTCTTGCCTGTGCCCGGGCCGGCCAGCACCAGCAGCGGTCCACCGGCATGGTCGACGACCTGCCGCTGGGAGGCGTCGAGGGCCGGTGCCTCGACCGGCTGGCGGCGGGACAGCACCAGCCGGTAGGTCACCGGCGAGGCGGCGCGGCGTGTGCTCCTGGACATGCCGGACATCCCATCAGACGGCTCCGACATCTCAGGGGAGGGCGGCTCGCGCCGGCACGCTCCCCACGCCGATTCCCCCGTTCCCGAGGGGAATTCCGGTCGGGGAGGAGGGAGAACACGCGGTCACGGTCCGTTTCCCCCGTTCCCGAGGGGAATTCCGGTCGGGGAGGAGGGAGAACACGCGGTCACGGTCCGTTTCCCGGCGCGCCATGCCAGGAGGCGGCGGCCATGTCGATCCGCGTGACGCCGTCGTCGAGGCGCCCCCGCAGCGGGGTGCCCTCGGCCAGGTAGTGCTCCCGGGCCTCGCCGGTGTCGCACAGGGGAGGCGTGCCGTCGGCACGCACGACCCGCCACCAGGCCACGGTCCCGCCGTACGAGGCCATCACCGCGCCGACCTGGCGCGGCCCGCCGCGGCCGACGCAGTCGGCGATCGCTCCGTAGCTCATCACCCGTCCCGGGGGGATGCGCTCGACGACGCGGAGCACCGCCTCGACGTACTCCTCGCTGTCCACGGGCGTCAGTCTGGCCGAGGGTCGCACCGGCGCACAGCAGCGCGTCCGCCGGAACTCCCC
>DATABY010000138.1:0-2521 GCA_036259355.1 Nocardioidaceae bacterium | reverse complement strand
GGTCGAGAAGATGCTGGCCCCTGCCATCGTCGCGACCGCCGAGGCCACCGCCGCGGCGAGCGCCGAGGGCGGCACCGCCGCGGCCACGCCGGCGAAGAAGAAGGTCGAGGTCGCCGACTTCGACGTCTCCGACTCGGTCATGGTCGTGGACGGCCCGTTCGCGACTCTGCACGCGACGATCACCGAGATGAACACCGACGCGCAGCGGGTGAAGGCGCTCGTCGAGATCTTCGGTCGGGAGACGCCGGTCGAGCTCAGCTTCAACCAGATCCAGCGGGTCTGACGCACCCCTCCCAGGCCGACAACCCCAGGAAAACGAAGGACCCGGACACACATGCCTCCGAAGAAGAAGAAGATCGCCGCCCTCGTCAAGGTGCAGCTGCAGGCCGGCGCCGCCACCCCGGCCCCACCGGTCGGTACGGCACTTGGCCCCCATGGTGTCAACATCATGGAGTTCTGCAAGGCGTACAACGCCGAGACCGAGCCCATGCGCGGCAACGTGGTGCCGGTCGAGATCACCATCTACGAGGACCGCTCGTTCTCGTTCGTCACCAAGACGCCGCCGGCCGCCGAGCTGATCAAGAAGGCTGCCGGGCTGTCGAAGGGCTCGTCGGTCCCGCACAAGGAAAAGGTCGGCAAGCTGACCAGCGACCAGGTGCGCGAGATCGCCGAGACCAAGCTGCCCGACCTCAACGCCAACGACATCGACACCGCGATGAAGATCGTCGAGGGCACCGCCCGCTCGATGGGCATCACCACCGACTGACCCGCAGCGTCCGGCGTACCGTGCGCTGTAGCGCACGCTCCGCCGAACGCTACGGAGGAACCGAAGGAACCCGTGGGAGGGCAGCTGCAGCGCCCGCACCACAATCTGCGAGGAGAGACAGACGATGCAGCGCAGCAAGGCCTACGAGGCCACCGCAACCAAGATCGACCGCGCCCGGGTCTACGCGCCGCTCGAGGCGATCAGGCTGGCCAAGGCCGGCGCGGGCTCGACGAAGTTCGACCAGACCGTCGACGTCGCCATGCGGCTGGGCGTCGACCCCCGCAAGGCCGACCAGATGGTCCGCGGCACGGTGAACCTGCCGCACGGCACCGGCAAGACCGCGCGTGTGCTCGTCTTCGCCAGCGGCGACAAGGCCGAGGAGGCCCGTGCCGCCGGAGCCGACCACGTCGGCGGCGACGACCTGATCGAGCGGATCAACGGCGGCTGGCTCGACTTCGACGCGGTCGTCGCGACACCGGACATGATGGGCAAGGTGGGCCGTCTCGGCCGCGTGCTCGGGCCCCGCGGGCTCATGCCCAACCCCAAGACCGGCACGGTCACGCCCGACGTGACCAAGGCCGTGGGCGACATCAAGGGCGGCAAGATCGAGTTCCGGGTCGACCGCCACGCCAACCTGCACTTCATCGTCGGCAAGGCGTCGTTCAGCGAGACCGCGCTGGTCGAGAACTACGCTGCCGCGCTGGACGAGATCATGCGGCTGAAGCCCGCCAGCGCCAAGGGCCGCTACCTCCGCAAGGTGACGGTGTCCACCACCATGGGCCCGGGCGTCCCGGTCGACCCCAACCGCACGCGCAAGATCACAGAGGACGACTCCGAATCCTGACCCGCGGGCTTCGCCGGTCCCGTACGCTGGAGGCGACAGTATCCGATTCCACTAGGGGTCTTCCTTTGAAGCTCAAGCGATTCGGCGTGGCCACGGCCGCGCTCGCCCTCGCGCTCACCGCGGGATGCGGGGGTGGGAGCGGCTCCGGCTCCGCCACGGCGGACAGCGGTGACCTCACCAAGGCGAACTTCGCCTCAGAGGTGACCAAGGCACAAAGCGCCGCGGAGACGGCACATCTCGAGGCCAAGGTCGGCGCCTCCGGGCAGCAGATGTCCATGTCGGGTGACATGAGGATGCGCAAGCAGGACCTCGCGTTCGACCTCGCCATGACCGGCGGCGCCATGGGCGGCGAGGCCCGCTTCATCCTGGTGGACCAGGTGGTCTACGCCAAGATGCCGGGGCTGAGCCAGGGCGACAAGTACATCAAGGTGGACATGGCCGAGGGCGACAACCCGGCGGCGCAGATGTTCCAGCAGATGATGAGCCAGTTCGACCCGTCCAAGACCTTCCAGGGCTTCAAGGCGGCGACCCAGGTGCAGGAGCGCGGCACCCAGGAGATCGACGGGGTCGAGACGACCCGCTACGCCGTCACCGTCGACACGCGCAAGGCGCTCAAGGCGCAGGGCATGGACCAGCAGGTCCCGTCCGGGCAGATGCCGAAGACGATCAAGTACGACGTCTGGGTGGACGCCGACAACCTGGTGCGCAAGCTCGTGATGAACGTCCAGGGCAACAGCGTGGACATGACCCTGTCGCAGTGGGGGGAGCCGGTCGAGATCACCGCTCCGCCGGCGAACCAGACGACCGACATCGAGCAGATGATGGGCCAGATGGGCGGCTCGGCGCCGAAGCCTCGCAGCTGACCCGACCCAGCGAACGTACGGCGGCCCGCTCCCGATTTGTGCTCGGGG
>DATABY010000137.1:0-2349 GCA_036259355.1 Nocardioidaceae bacterium | reverse complement strand
GCGAGCGTCTCCGACTTCGCCGAGGTCACCCGGTCCACACCGGAGAAGTCGCTGTTGCGCCCGCTGCCGAGGAAGGGCGGTCGCAACGTCCACGGCCGGATCACCACCCGGCACCAGGGCGGCGGCCACAAGCGCGCGTATCGGGTCATCGACTTCCGTCTCTACGACAAGGACGGCGTGCCGGCGAAGGTCGCGCACATCGAGTACGACCCCAACCGCACGGCCCGGATCGCGCTGCTGCACTACGCCGACGGGGAGAAGCGCTACATCATCGCCCCGCGTGAGCTCCGGCAGGGCATGACCGTCGAGGCGGGTCCGCGCGCCGACATCAAGCCCGGCAACAACCTGCCGTTGCGCAACATCCCGGTGGGCACCACGATCCACGCGTTGGAGATGCGTCCCGGCGGCGGCGCCAAGCTGGCCCGGTCCGCCGGCAACAGCGCGCAGCTGGTCGCCCGGGAGGGCAACCGCGCGCAGCTGCGCCTGCCCTCCGGCGAGATGCGGTACGTCGACGTGCGCTGCCGCGCCACCGTCGGCGAGGTGGGCAACGCCGAGCAGGCCAACATCAGCTGGGGCAAGGCCGGACGGATGCGCTGGAAGGGCAAGCGCCCGAGCGTCCGCGGCGTCGTGATGAACCCCGTCGACCACCCGCACGGTGGTGGCGAGGGCAAGAGCTCCGGCGGCCGGCACCCGGTCACGCCGTGGGGCAAGCCCGAGGGCCGTACGCGCAAGCGCAAGGCCAGCGACTCGCTCATCGTCCGTCGCCGCAAGACCGGCAAGCGCAAGTAAGGGGTCGTTAGCAGATGCCACGCAGCCTGAAGAAGGGCCCGTTCGTCGACGACCACCTGATGAAGAAGGTCGACGAGCAGAACGAGAAGGGCACCAAGACCGTCATCAAGACGTGGTCGCGGCGCTCGATGATCGTGCCGGCCATGATCGGTCACACGATCGCGGTGCACGACGGCCGCAAGCACGTCCCGGTGTTCATCCAGGACGCCATGGTCGGCCACAAGCTCGGGGAGTTCGCGCCCACGCGGACCTTCCGTGGCCACGAGAAGGACGACCGCAAGAGCCGCCGCCGCTGAGGCGACGTCGAGACGAGACGAGAGAGTTCGAGAGATGAGCGTTGTGGAGCGTAAGCGCGTGAGCGCTCGGCGCGAGAGCCTGCTGGGTGACGAGCCCGGTGCCTTCGCCGTCGCGCGCTTCGTCCGCGTGTCGCCGACGAAGGCTCGCCGGGTCGCCGACCTGGTGCGCGGTCTCGACGTCGACGAGGCCATGTCGCTGCTGCGGTTCGCGCCGCAGGCGGCCAGCGAGCCCCTGCACAAGGTGCTGGAGAGCGCGGTGGCCAACGCCGAGACCGGCGAGGACCTCGACCGCGCCACCCTCGTCGTGTCGAAGGTCATGGTCGACGAGGGGCCGACGATGAAGCGTTGGCGGCCCCGCGCCCAGGGCCGGGCGGCACGCATCAACAAGCGGACCAGCCACATCACCGTCGTGGTGCAGCCGCGCACGGAGGCCGGCCCGCGGGCCTGGAAGAAGGAGAAGCGCTGATGGGTCAGAAGATCAACCCCAACGGCTTCCGCCTCGGCATCTCCACCGACCACAAGAGCCGGTGGTACGCCGACAAGCTGTACAAGGACTACGTCGGCGAGGACGTCAAGATCCGCCGCCTGCTCAGCAAGGGCATGGACCGCGCCGGCATCTCGCGCGTCGAGATCGAGCGCACCCGTGACCGGGTGCGGGTCGACATCCACACCGCGCGCCCGGGCATCGTCATCGGTCGCCGCGGCGCCGAGGCCGACCGCATCCGGGGCAACCTCGAGAAGCTCACCGGCAAGCAGGTGCAGCTGAACATCCTCGAGGTGAAGAACCCCGAGATCGACGCGCAGCTGGTGGCGCAGGGTGTGGCCGACCAGCTCGCCGGTCGCGTGGCGTTCCGTCGCGCGATGCGCAAGGCGCTGCAGACCGCCATGCGGTCCGGCGCGCAGGGCATCCGGGTGCAGGTGTCGGGACGGCTCAACGGCGCGGAGATGTCGCGCACGGAGTTCTACCGCGAGGGCCGGGTGCCGCTGCACACGCTGCGCGCCGACATCGACTACGGGTTCTACGAGGCCCGCACGACCTTCGGCCGCATCGGCGTGAAGGTCTGGATCTACAAGGGCGAGGTCGCCGGCTCCCGCGCCGAGCGGGAGGCGCAGGCCGCCGCCCGGGCCGCCGCCGGCGGACGGGCCCGGCCGAGCAGCCGTCGGCGCAGCGACCGTGGCGACCGGGGCGACCGGGGTGACCGGGGTGACCGTGGCGACCGGCGTACCGGTGGTGAGGCCACCCAGGGCGCGACGCAGACCGCCG
>DATABY010000136.1:0-6842 GCA_036259355.1 Nocardioidaceae bacterium | reverse complement strand
GTTCAGCCCGATCTCGTACTCCTCGCGTACCACGGCGTACCCACGCTCGAGGCACCGGGACAGCTGCTTCTCGATCTCGGTCTGGCTGGTGAGCGTGTGTGGCGTGAAGGCGGCCAGCCCGGACTGGCGCAGCAGCTCGGTCCGTCGCTTGCCGCTGACGTGGGCCAGCAGGACCTTGCCGCTCGCGGTCGCGTGCAGCGGGGTGAGCTGGCCCACCCAGTTGTGTGTGGTGACGGCAGAAGGGCCGAAGCGCTGGCTGACGTGAACGGCGTACTGCTCCTCGAGCACGGCGATGTTCACGGTCTCGCCGATCTCGGTGGCCAGCCGGTCGCACACCGGTCCTGCCTGTCGGGTCACGTCCAGCTGTCCCGAGACCGCGCTGGCGAGCCGGACGACGCCGAAGCCGAGGCTGTACTTGCCCCGCTCCGTGGGCTGCTCCACGAAGCCGCGGGCCTCGAGTGCCCCCAGCAGCCGGAAGGCCGTGGACTTGTGGACCTCGAGGGCGGTGGCCACTTCGCTCACCCCCGACTCGCCGTGGCGGGCGAGGTACTCCAGGACGCTGATGGCCCGGTCGACCGACTGCACCCCGGTGGGAGCGGTCTCGCGCGACGTGGTTGATCCGGTGGTCTTGTTGCTCATCGTGGGACACTAAGCATGGAATGCATGGGCCCAGGTTAACCCATGGGTAGTAACGCCGCGGTGCGTCAGCGGAAGACGACCGTGCGGGCGCCGTTGAGCAGCACCCGGTGCTGGCTGTGCCAGGAGACGGCCCGGGCCAGCACCTGGGCCTCCACGTCCCGACCGACGGCGACGAGGTCGTCCGGGGCCATGGCGTGGTCGACGCGAGCGACATCCTGCTCGATGATCGGGCCCTCGTCGAGGTCCGCGGTCACGTAGTGCGCGGTAGCGCCGATCAGCTTGACCCCCCGGTCATGCGCCTGCCGGTGCGGACGCGCGCCCTTGAAGCTGGGGAGGAACGAGTGGTGGATGTTGATGGCCCGACCCTCGAGCTTCTTGCAGAGGTCATTGGACAGGACCTGCATGTAGCGCGCCAGCACGACCAGGTCGATCTCGTAGGCGTCCACCAGGTCCATGAGCGCCTCCTCGGCCTCGGGCTTGGTGTCCGCCGTCACGGGGACGTGGTGGAACGGGATGTCGTACGACGTCGCCAGCGCCTCGTACTCCCGGTGGTTGGACACGATCGCCGGGATCTCGATGTTGAGGGCGCCGATGCGATGCCGGAACAACAGGTCGTTCAGGCAGTGGCCGAACCGGGACACCATCAGCAGCGTCCGGGTCGGAGCGCCGGCGACCTGCAGGTTCCATGACATGCGGAAGGCGTCCGCCACCCGGGCGAAGCCTGCCCGCAGGTCCTCGACGCGGACATCGGGGTCGCGCACGTCGAACTGCACCCGCATGAAGAAGCGGTGGTCGCGGCGGTCGTCGAACTGCTGGCTCTCGCAGATGTTGCCGGAGTGCTCGAGCAGGAACGAGCTGACCGCGTGCACGATGCCCGGCTGCTCCATGCAGGACAGGGTGATGACGAACTCGTGCGAGCGGGCGGTGACGTCCGAGGGGCGCGGCATGGACCTCTCCCAACCGGCAAGTGCCGTATAGCGCAACTAATACTGTGCTGCGCAACAGATTGGGCCCAGGGTGCCGCTCAGTCAAGGGCATAGGCGGATAAAAAATTCCTCGCGAGCCCTCTTGACGTGGCACTTTCGCTCAGGAGAGCCTTGTTGCGTCAAACGAATTAGTTTCAAACTACGCAACAAGGAGGACCCATGGCCGGACCGCGAGTCGTCGTTGTCGGCGCCGGCGTGGTGGGCGCCGCGCTTGCGGACGAGCTCTCCGCGCGGGGCTGGACCGACGTGACCGTGGTCGACCAGGGGCCGCTACCGGCCACTGGGGGCTCCTCGTCACACGCCCCCGGCCTGGTGTTCCAGGCCAACGGCTCGAAGGCGATGACCGAGATGGCCCGGTACACGGTCGAGAAGCTCGAGTCGCTGGAGGTCGACGGTCAGCGGTGCTTCCTTCCGGTCGGCGGACTGGAGGTGGCCAGCACCCCCGAACGCCTGGACGAGGTGTGGCGCCGTCACGGCTGGCTCACCTCGTGGGGTGTGGAGTCACGCGTGGTGGATACCGAGGAGTGCCTGCGCCTGTGGCCGATGCTCAACCGCGACCGGGTGTTCGGAGGCCTGCTCATCCCCACCGACGGGCTGGCCAAGGCCGTGCTCGCGGTCGAGGCGCAGATCCGCCGCGCGCGTGAGCGCGGAGTCCGATTCCTGGAGCGACACGAGGTCCTGGACGTGCGCGCCGAGGACGACAGGGTCGCAGGTGTGGTCACCGACCACGGCGAGCTGCCCGCCGACATCGTCGTGTGCTGTGCGGGAATCTGGGGGCAGAAGGTGGCCGGGATGGCCGGGATGACGCTGCCGCTGACCCCGGTCGCACACCAGCTCGCCTGGACCGGCGCGGTGCCGGGGCTGGAGGGCCTCGAGGGCGAGGCCACCCGGCCGATCCTGCGCCACCAGGACGCCGACCTGTACTTCCGGGAGCACCACGACACCCTCGGCATCGGCTACTACGGCCATCGGCCGATGCCGACCACGGCGGAGGAGCTGAAGGACGTCGACGAGGCGGAGGTGATGCCGTCGGTGCAGCGCTTCACCCCCGACGACTTCGCTCCCGCCTGGGCCGAGACCCAGTCGCTGCTGCCGGCGACCCAGGACACCAAGGTGGAGGAGGGCATCAACGGGGTCTTCTCCTTCACTCCCGACGGTATGCCGCTGCTGGGCGAGTCGGCGCAGCTTCCCGGCTTCTGGGTCGCCGAGGCGGTCTGGGTCACGCACTCCGCCGGTGTCGGCCGGGCGATGGCCGAGTGGCTCGTGGACGGCCACTGCAGCAGCTTCGACCTGCACGAGTGCGACGTGAACCGGTTCGAGTCCTTCCAGCTCGGCCCGTCGTACCTGCTCGAACGCGACTGCCAGAACTTCGCCGAGGTCTACGACATCCTGCATCCGCTGCAGCCGATGGAGTCTCCACGGCAGCTGCGCACCTCCCCGTTCCACCCGCGTCAGCAGCAGCTCGGGGCCTACTTCCTCGAGGCCACCGGCTGGGAGCGCCCGCACTGGTACGAGGCCAACGCCGGACTGCTCGAGGGCCGGGACATCCCGCAGCCCAACGCCTGGGCCGCGCGCTACTGGTCGCCCATTGTCGGCGCCGAGGCCCAGGCCACCAGCGAGGCCGTCGCGATGTACGACATGACCGCACTGAAGCGGATCGAGGTCACCGGACCCGGAGCGGCCGAGTTCCTGCAGTACCTCACCACCGGCAACGTGGCCAAGTCGGTCGGGTCGGTCACCTACACCCTGCTGCTCGACCACGACGGCGGAGTGCGCAGCGACGTGACCGTCGCACGGCTCGGCGAGCAGCACTTCCAGGTGGGCGCGAACGGGCACCTCGACGTCGACTGGCTGAACCGGCACCTGCCAAACGACGGCTCGGTCCAGGTGCGCGACATCACCGCCGGCACGTGCTGCATCGGCCTGTGGGGTCCGCGGGCCCGTGACCTGATCACGCCCTTGGTGGACGTCGACTTCTCCCACGAGGGTTTCCGCTTCTTCCGCGGCAAACACGCGCACGTCGGACACGTGCCAGTGACCGCCCTGCGCCTGTCCTACGTGGGCGAGCTGGGCTGGGAGCTGTACACCACCGCGGACATGGGACTGAAGCTCTGGGAAACCCTGTGGGAGGCAGGGCTTGACCTCGGGGTCGTCGCCGCGGGCCGTGGCGCCTTCAACAGCCTCCGCCTGGAGAAGGGCTACCGGTCGTTCGGTGCCGACATGACCTTCGAGCACGACCCCTACGAGGCCGGCGTCGGCTTCGCCGTGAGGCTCGACAAGGGCGACTTCCTCGGCCGCGACGCCGTGATCCGACGTGCCGAGTCGGTGCGTCGGCGGCTCACCTGCCTCACCATCGACGACCCGTCGGCGGTCGTGCTGGGCAAGGAGCCGGTGTTCGCAGGCGACACGTGTGTCGGCTATGTCACCAGCGCCGGCTACGGCTACCGCATCGGGAAGGGCATCGCCTACGCCTGGTTGCCGGTCGAGTTCACCGAGCCGGGACAGCACGTGCAGATCGGCTACTTCGACCAGCGAGTCCCGGCGGTGGTCACGAACGAGCCTCTCTTCGACCCGGCGATGGACCGGATGCGCAGCTGAGGCGACCGAGTCCCAGTGAAAGGCAGCGTGTTGGACGCACAGATCCTTGACGGTCGTCGTACCGCGGCGGCGATCCGTGAGCAGCTACGCGGACGGGTGCACGCGCTCAGCGCGCGCGGACGGGTGCCAGGCCTGGGCACCATCGTCGTCGGCGACGACCCGGGCAGCATGACCTACGTCGCGGGCAAGCACCGCGACTGCGCGGAGGTCGGTATCGCCTCGATCCGACGCGACTTGCCCGCCGACGCGACCCAGGAGCAGGTCGAGGCCACCATCGAGGAGCTCAACGCCGATCCGGGCTGCACCGCCTACATCGTGCAGCTTCCGTTGCCGCGGGGGCTGGATGCCGCACGGGTACTCGAGCTGGTCGACCCGGACAAGGACGCCGACGGTCTGCATCCGGTCAACCTTGGTCGACTCGTCCTCGGGGTGGAGAGCGCACTGCCCTGCACTCCGCGCGGGATCGTGAGCCTGCTGCGTGAGTACGGCGTACCCCTCGGATCCGCGCGGGTGTGCGTGCTCGGCCGCGGGGTCACCGTGGGCCGACCGCTCGGTCTGCTGCTCACGCGTCGGACGGAGAACGCCACCGTCACGCTCTGCCACACCGGCACCAAGGAGCTTGACTCCGAGGTGTCGCAGGCCGACATCGTCGTCGCAGCAGCCGGCTCGCCGCACCTCGTCACCGCCGACATGGTCAAGCCCGGGGCTGTGGTGCTCGACGTGGGCATCACCCGTACCGACCAGGGCGTGGTCGGTGACGTCCACCCCAGCGTGAGCGGCGTCGCCTCGTGGGTCGCTCCCATGCCCGGCGGCGTCGGCCCCATGACCCGAGCCATGCTGCTCGCCAACGTCGTCGAGACCGCTGAGCGCGCCGCTGGTGCGGCCGCCCACCACCTGGAGGTGTCCTGATGATCGCAGTGTGCACGCTGTCCGAACTTCCTCCGGGTGAGGCACACCGGCTCGATGTCAACCCACCGATCACCGTCTTCCACACCGAGGAGGGCGAGATCTACGCCATCGACGACACCTGCACCCACCAGGACGCCTCCCTGGCCGACGGCTGGCTCGAGGGATGCGAGGTGGAGTGCCCGCTGCACGCCTCCCGGTTCAACCTGCGAACCGGACGCGTGGACGCGCCGCCGGCCAAGCTGCCGGTGCGCACCCACGAGGTGCACGTCATCGAGGACACCATCTACGTGCAGGTGTCCGAAGCCACCCCCAATCTCCCTCCCGGCGCCATGGCCGGCCAACTCGGAGGTGAATCATGACGACTCTGTGCATCGTCGGAGGCTCGCTCGCTGGGCTGTCTACCGCCCGAGCGCTGCGCAACCAGGGGTACGACGGAAGGCTCGTCCTGGTGGGGGAGGAGCATCACCGTCCCTACGACCGGCCACCACTCTCGAAGGCCTTCCTGGCCGGGAAGCTCGACGTGGCCGACCTGTCGCTGGAGTGCGAGGACGAGGACCTCGGCCTGGACTGGCGGCTCGGCGTCAGGGCCATCGGGCTGGACTCGACCAGCCGTGCCGTCCTGCTCGACAGCGGCGAGTCGGTACACGCCGACGGCCTCGTCATCGCCACGGGATCCACCGCGCGAACCCTGGCGGCCGGCCACGGGTTGGACGGTCTGCATGTGCTGCGCACCCTCGACGATGCTCTCTCGCTGCGGGACGACCTCACCGGCCGGCCGTCGCTGGTCGTCGTGGGTGGCGGCTTCATCGGCAGCGAGATCGCCTCGACTGCCCGTGCGCTCGGTCTCGAGGTCACCCTGGTCAGCGGAGGGCGAGAGCCGCTGCGCGCGCAGCTCGGATCCTTCGCCTCCGTGGTGTCCGACCTGCACGCCGACCACGGCGTCCGCGTGATCTCGGACGCTATGGTTAACGGCTTCACCGGGGCTGGACGAGTCGACGGCGTCGTGCTCGACGACGGACGCCGGCTCCAGGCCGACAGAGTGGTGCTGGGGATCGGTGCCGTGCCGAACACCGACTTCCTTCTGGGCTCGGACGTCGAGGTCGACGACGGCGTGGTGTGCGGCATGAACGGCTCAACCTCCGTGCCAGGCGTCGTCGCCGTGGGCGACTGCGCGGCCTGGTTCGACCCTGTCGTTGGCCACTACTCCCGTGTCGAGCACTGGACCGGCGCCCGTGAGCGTGCCGCCATCGCCGCCACGACGTTGCTGTCCGGCGGCACGGCACCGCTCCCACGGCTGCGTGCGCCGTACTTCTGGTCCGATCTCTACGACGTCCGCCTCCAGTTCGCCGGCCACCCGGAGCTGGCCGACAGCGTCACCCTGGAGTCCGGCTCGATCGACGATCGGTCGTTCCTCGCGGTCTACCGCCGAGAAGGCGTCGCCGTGGCCGCGCTCGCGATGAACCACACGAAGCCTTTCACCGCCATCCGCCGCACCCTCGTCTCCGGTCACGAAGCGGCGACCCGGAGCATGCAAGGAGCCTCCGCATGACGACCACGGAGCACACCGAGTCCAGCCTGCTGCCGACGTTGCCCGGTGGCTACTACTCCGACCCGAACATGTTCGAGCTCGAACAGCAGAACATCTTCGAGGCAATGTGGTTCTGCGCGGTGCGTGCATCGGAGCTGACAGGACCAGGTGCCTTCAGGACA
>DATABY010000135.1:0-1566 GCA_036259355.1 Nocardioidaceae bacterium | reverse complement strand
CGGCGAGGTCACCAGCGGCACCTTCTCGCCGTCCCTGCGCACCGGCATCGCCCTGGCCCTGCTCGACACCGCGTCCGGTGTGGCGGAGGGCAGCGAGCTGGCCGTGGACGTGCGCGGGAGGCCGCAGACCGTGCAGGTCGTGCGGCCGCCCTTCGTGCCCTCGCACGTGCGCTGAGGCCCCCTGCAGGGTCCCGCCGCGGGGCCCTTCCCCGGTGGGGCAGGGGTCCTCTCAGGCGCTGCGGTGTGACTCCTTGGTCGGCACCGGCGGGTCGGGCAGCTCGTCGGCCATCGTGGCGTCGCGCTGGCCCATCGGCTGGGGCGGACCCTGCGTGGTGTCCTCCGCCGTCTGGTGCTCGGCCTCGGAGTTGATCTCGGCGCCGAGCAGGATCAGGTAGCAGGTCAGGTACAGCCACAGCATCAGCACGATGACGCCGGCGATGGCCCCGTAGGTCTTGTCGTAGGACCCGAAGTTGTCGACGTAGATGCTGAAGCCGAGGCTGACGACGGCCCAGATCACCGTGACCACGATGGCGCCGAGACTGACCCAGCGCAGCCGTGGGGCGTCCCGGTCGGGGGCGACCCGGTACAGCACCGCCAGCGACCCGGCGAAGATCCCGAGCAGCACGA
This sequence comes from Nocardioidaceae bacterium, assembly GCA_036259355.1. Classification (GTDB taxonomy): domain Bacteria; phylum Actinomycetota; class Actinomycetes; order Propionibacteriales; family Nocardioidaceae; genus JALZDI01. The sequence continues at coordinate 939 of DATABY010000135.1, read as the reverse complement.
CCCACCGGACCACCTGCGCGAGGACCGTGGCGAACGGGCCCAGCGGGAGCGCGTCCAGGACGTTCGGGACCACCGCGACGAGCGTGAAGGTGATCAGCACGAAGACGATCGCGCCGAGCGTGAGCCCCAGGGAGATCGCCTTGCGCTTGACGAAGCCCCGCGTCTCCACCTCGTCGTAGGCGAGGTTCACCGCGGTCACCAGGTTGCCGACGCCGCCGGAGGCGCTCCACAGCGCGCCGAGCACGGAGGCGGCCAGCCCGAAGCTGAGCGCTCCGCCGCTGTTGGTGACGATGGCGTTGAGCTGGTCCCCGATCAGGTCGGCGGCGCTCTCCGGCAGCTGTGCCGAGAGGTCCTCGACCTGACGCGCGACGGTCTCCGGGGAGGCGACCAACCCGTAGATGTTCATCATCGCGATCAGCGCCGGGAAGATCGCCAGGAAGCCGAAGAACGCCACGCCGCCGCCGATGATCGGCATGTTGTCGGCGTTGTTCTCCGCCCAGGCGCGCTGGACGATCTGCTTCCAGCCCCGCCAGGGGATCTCGGTCGGCTTGTCCGCGGTGACGCCGGGCAGCTGCTCCTCGCTGGGTGCCCCCGGTGGCAGCCGGTCGGCCTGCGGGTGCGGGCCGCGGGCCTCCGCTGCCTTGGCCGCAGCCCGCCGCGCCGCCTTCTCCTCGACCCGCTGCTGGATGCGGTCGACGGCGCTCTCACGGTTCCGGGTGCCGGCCACGTCAGTCGCCCGGCCAGCTGCCGGTCAGCTTGGTGAAGCCGCGCGCGCCGGCGCGGTCGATGGCCGCCTTGGTGGCGGCGAAGATCGCGCCCTGCAGGGCCGCGGCGAGCACGACCTCGCGCATCCGGTACTCGCTCTGCAGGGCGTCGGGCGCGTCGTCCTCGTTCGACACGCGCTTCCAGACCTGCTTGAAGACGGCGCCCGAGATCACA
>DATABY010000134.1:0-10784 GCA_036259355.1 Nocardioidaceae bacterium | reverse complement strand
GGGCGACAGCTTCGTTCCGATCCTGGAGCGGACGGTCGCTCCCTACCAAGATCTCGTCGCGCTGCACATCGGGGACCTGACCGAGGAGGCGTGGGACGGGTCACCCATCGAGATCGCCTTCATCGACGTGTGCAAGACCGCACGTCTCAATGCTCACGTCTCCAAGGAGTTCTACCCATCGCTGATCGGCGGATCGTCCACCCTGATCCACCAGGATTTCTTCTTCGACCGGCTCCCGTGGATCAGGGTCACCATGGGCTACCTCAAGGACTACTTCAGCTGGGAGGGACAGGTCTTTTCGAGTTCGATCTACCACAACCTCAAGGCCGTGCCACCGGATGTGGCCGCCATCGATCCCTTTCTCGAGGGAACCTATGCAGAGTGCCTCGCGCTGCATGATGCGATCGAGTACCCAGGGATTGAACGCCGCTACGAGTACCTGCTCTCGCTGTCCCGGGCGTACCTCTTGGCGCTCAAGGGGCGCAAGGACGACGCGCTGGATGCGCTGCGGACGGTGTCCGTGTCTTACGCAGACCTTCTCGGCGATTTGGACAACCCTCGGGGGAACCAGTTCCGGCTGGAGCGGGCGGAGCGACAGATCTCCAACGGCAACATCCTCAAGGTTTCGTGAAGGAGGTGCACATGGCCGAGTCAACCGTGGATGCGATGGAAGCTGCGAAGACGGCGATCCAGGACAAGGACTGGACGACCGCGAGGCGCCTGCTCGCTCCGCTGGTGGCGGAGAACCCCCACGGGATCGGCGCCTTCCATCTGGCCCGAGCCGAGCTCGAGCTGGGCCGCCCCGACATGGCCGCCCCCCTGATCGTCGCCTTCCGCTCTTGGCGTCCAAAGCACGTCGGCGCGCGCATGCTCGCCGCCCGGATACATCTGGCGAACGGGCAATTGGACGAGGCCGAGGCCGAAGCCCGCACGGCGACGGAGCTCGACCCGGAAAGTCCTGCGGTTCCTCGGCTGTTGGGAAAGATCGCAGCCGCCCGGGAGGTCGCCGAGGCGGAGAGGTTCGTCAGCGTCATCGACAGCCAGTACCAGGCTGCCCGGACGACGGGCACCACGCCGGAGATGCTCGAGGCAGCACAAGCACTGCAAGGCCGCAAGCCCGGGTCCGACTGGACACGCGATCGCCGGCAGGCGACCATCGCCTACTTTCACTTCGCCACGGACCTCGAGTCCGCGCTGCGCAACTACGACCCACACCTGATCGACATCTCAAGCCGGTTCGATTACATCTCCTGGCCCAAGCGCATCCAGGAGTACGTCCGAGGCAAGTCGGTGCTCGACGTGGGCTGCGGCTTCGGCGGGTTCGGCATGGGATTCCTGATCGCCGGCACCAAGGCGTACGTGGGCTTGGATCCTGCGATGGAGCTTGACAGCAGCCGCGCCAAGAACAAGCGCGTCCGTAAGTGGGCCGACATGGGAGTCACCCCGCGCGAGATCGCCGACGCCATACCGGCCATCCGGCTCTTCCAGAGCTCTTCGGAGGACAAGGCCTTCGATGAGACCTTCGACACCATCGCGTTGCACAACGTAACGGAGCATCTTCTCCAGCTTGAGGAGGTGCTCAACGGGCTGTCCCGGTTCTGCAAGCCGGACACCAACGTGGTGTTCCACCATCACAACTACTACTGCTGGAACGGCCACCACCTCGCTCCCAACCAGCCGAACCAGCTGGACGAGCAGAATTCCCGGCACCAGCAGGTCTACGACTGGCGCCATATCAATCTGGTGGCCGATCTCCCAGAGGACCACTACATCATGACGAACCTCAACCGGATCCGACTCGACGAGCTATACGAGGTCACCGCAAAGCACTTTCACATCGTGCGCTGGGACGAGGTGCCTTCGACAGACCAAACACTTGCCCGGCTGACGCCAGAGATCGTCGAACGGGTTCGTGAGGCGGTGCCGGACATCTCGGAGCGGGAACTGATCACCAATGCCGTCCTCGCCGTTGCACGTCCGAAGATCTGATCCATGTCCCAGCACGCAGGAACAGTAAGACCGTCAGAAAGCCCTGAGTATCAAGCGGCTACGGACAACAGCAGGGTCTCACGTCGTACGACGTGAGGCCCTGCTGCGTGGATGTAGTCAGGCGCGCTCGGTGACGGCGGCCTCTGCGGCGGCCGGCTCGTCGGTGCCAGCCTTGGCGGCTTCGGAGTCGCTGCTCCACACCGAGACGCACGGGATCTTGGACGTGTCGCAGCGCTCGGCGTACTTCTTGGTGATCTCGGTGACCTCCTCCATCAGGCCCTCGCTCAGGGTGATGGGGGTGAGACCGAGGTGGAGGAACCGGTCGTTGGTGACGTGCAGCTCGTTCTCGTCGGCCTCGTTGCGCGGGTTCGGCACCTTCGCGATCTGCACGCCGGTGCGGTCCGAGATCATCTTCGCCAGGTCGCGCAGCCGGTGGGTCTCGGTCATCTGGTTGAAGATCTGCACCCGGTCCTCGCGCCCGGGCGGGTTCTCCAGCGCCAGCTGGATGCACTTCACGGTGTCCTGGATGTGGATGAACGCCCGGGTCTGGCCGCCGGTGCCGTGCACCGTGAGCGGGTAGTCGATCGCGGCCTGCATCAGGAACCGGTTGAGGACGGTGCCGTAGTCGCCGTCGTAGTCGAACCGGTTGATCAGCCGCTCGTCGAGGCGGGTTTCGTTGGTCTGCGTGCCCCACACGATGCCCTGGTGGAGATCGGTGACCCGGACGTGGTCGTTCTTGTTGTAGTAGGAGAAGAGCAGCTGGTCCTGGGTCTTCGTCATGTGGTAGATGCTGCCCGGGTTGGCCGGGTACAGGATCTCCTGGTCGACCAGCTTGCCCTCGCCGGTCTCCACCTTGATCGGCAGGTAGCCCTCGGGGATCTTCATCCCGGCCGTGCCGTAGCCGTAGACACCCATGGTGCCAAGGTGGACCACATGGATGTCCAGGCCGCTCTCCACGACCGCTGACAGCACGTTGTGGGTGGCGTTGAGGTTGTTGTCGACGGTGTAGCGCTTGTGCCGGCTGCTCTTCATGGAGTACGGCGCGGCGCGCTGCTCGGCGAAGTGGACGAGCGCGTTCGGCTTCCAGTCCTCGATCAGGTCGAGCAGCCGCTGGTAGTTGACCGCCACGTCGATGTCGTAGAAGGCGATGTCCTTGCCGGACACCTCCTTCCAGGTGCGCAGCCGCTCACCCATCGGCCGGATCGGGGTCAGCGAAGAGACCTCGAGCTCGATGTCGATCTTGCGACGGGACAGGTTGTCCACGATCGCCACCTCGTGCCCCTGCGCGGACAGGTGCAGGGCCGTGGGCCAGCCACAGAAGCCGTCCCCGCCCAGAATGAGTACCCGCATGGCTTTCCCTTCGTGGTTCGTCGAGTCCGCGGTGAGCGGCTCTGTCTTGGCGAGTCCGACATGGTCGATGTCGTCGGAGGACTGCGTCGGAGTCTGTATGGCTGCGGAGCCAGTGCGCTGCATCTGGCCGGTCTTGGGGTCGAAGTTCACACCACACTCCTTCACGGAGTCCAGCTCCCACCACCAGCGACCCGCACGCGGATCCTCACCCGGCGAGACCGCACGGGTGCAGGGTGCGCAGCCGATGCTGGCGTAGCCGCGGTCGTACAGCTTGTTGTACGGCACTCTGTGGTCGTGGATGTACGCCCACACCTGGTCGGTCGTCCACTCCAGCATGGGGTTGAACTTCTGCAGATCATGGTTGTCGTCCCACTCGCTCATGCTCGCGTCGCGGCGGGTCACCGACTGCTCCCGGCGCAGCCCCGTCAGCCACGCTGCCTTGCCGGCGAGGACACGGCGTAGCGGGTCGACCTTGCGTACGTTGCAGCAGCCGTGGCGCAGCTCGACGGCGTCGTAGAAGCCGTTCTGCCCGTGCTCGGCGACCCAGGACGCCACCTCGTCGGCGTCGGGGCTGACCATCTGGATGACGTGCCCATATCGCCGGTGGACACTGTGCGCCAGCGCGTGCGTCTCCTCGGGGAGTCGTCCGGTGTCGATGCTGAAGATGCCGATGTCGAGGTTGTGCTTGACGATCAGGTCGGTCATCACCATGCTCTCGGGACCGAACGCATTCGCCAGCACGGCGGGCTGGTAGTCGGACGCGATCTTCCGGAGTACCGTCAGCGTCTCGGAGAGGGCAGCGCGGTAGTCCACTGGTGAGACTCCCTTGCCATGATTTGCGACGGTCCGGCGCTCAATGCTAGCAGTCGCGGACAAGCTGGGAGCAAACGCCGCGCCGCCCCGCGGGCGCCTCCAGGGCACCGGATGGGCGGCGTACCGGCGCGTGTCTTGCCTCCGTCGGCACGGTGCCCCGCGTCGACTGAGAGCGGTGAGTGACAAGGGCCACAACGGCCCCCCGGCCGAGGACGGCTCGGTCTCAAAGCCTGCCGGTGCGGACTGGTCGCGGCACGAGTGTCGTAGTGTCCGTGCCCGTGGCACTGCGGGATCGGGTCAAGCGGGTGGCCCGTGCTTGGCGCGCTCAGGAGCGGGCCCCGCGGCTCAGCGTCGTCGTGCCCGTCTACAACGTCCGTGACTACCTGGTCGAGTGCCTGGACAGCGTCCTCGGCCAGTCCTTCCGCGACCTGGAGGTCGTCGTCGTCGACGATGGCTCGACCGACGGCTCCGGCGCCCTGGCCCAGGACTACGTCGACCGGTTCCCGAACGTGCATCTCGTCGCGACCGAGAACCGAGGTCTCGGCGCAGCCCGCAACACCGGCGTGGAACACGCGCGCGGCGAGCTCATCGCCTTCGTCGACTCCGACGACATGGTCCTACCCGACGCCTACGCCGCGATGGTCTCCGTGCTGGACGAGTCCGGCTCGGACTTCGTGGTCGCCACGTTCCAGCGCAACTTCCCCGAGGGTGTTGCGATCCCGCCTCGGCAGCGCATGCTCCATCGGGAGCGTCGCCTGGCGATGACCGCAGAGGATTTCCCCGAGATACTCACGGACGTGTTCGCGTGGAACAAGATGTTCCGGCGTGAGTTCTGGGACAACGCCCAGCTGTCGTTCCCGGTGGGCGTGCGGTATGAGGACCAACCTCCGCTGACCCGCGCCTACCTGTCGGCCCGGGCGTTCGACGTGATCGAGCGCCCGGTCTATCTCTGGCGGATACGCGACGATGCCAGTTCCATCACGCAGGGCAAGCGCCAGCTGGACGACCTGCGCGACCGGTTCAGCACCAAGCGGGACGCCCTGGAGACGGTACGGCGACTGGGGTCCGCCCACCTCCTGGACACCTTCTTCCGGGACGGCCTCGTGGTGGACCTCCCCGGCTACTTCAGGCAGATCCCGGACTGCGACGACGAGTGGTGGGCGCTGCTGCATCGTGAGCTCGCGGAGCTGTGGCGCGACGGGCCGCCCTTCGCCCTCACCACCATCCCGGTGGCACACCGGCTGATCGCCTGGCTCGTGGTGAACGACCGCAGGGCCGAGGCCGAGACCGTGGCCGCGTACGCCGCGCAGCACCGGCCCATCGACGTGCCTGTCCTCGAGCGCGACACGGAGATGATCGCCCAGCTGCCGTACTGGGCCGACCCCTCCACCGGAATTCCGCCGGAGCTCTACCGCCTGCACGAGCACGAGCGCGCCGCACGGCGCAGACCGCGAGCAGGTGCCGCTGAGAACCAGCCCGGCCGGGGAGCGTGACGCACGATGGCGCGCGTGGCGATCTGCCCGGACGTCGAGGGACCGCACGGCGGCGACCGGCTGGTGCGGTGCCTCGCGCTGGCCGAGGAGCTGTCGGCGCGCGGCGTGTCGCCCACCTTCATCTGCGACACGGCCCCCTTGCCCTGGGCCCGGCTGCAGATCGAGGCGCGTGGACTCGACCTGGTTCCGCCTCCCAGCGCGGCCGACGGCTACGCGAGTCTGCTGGACCGCCTCGAGGTGGACGCCGTCGTCCTGCATCCTCCTCCGTCCGGCACCGACGTCGACACGGCCGTGCCGGCGACCGGCCGACCGACCCTGGCGATCGTCGACGGGGCGGCGCGCAGCGCGGGCGCGCACGTGGTTGTCGATCCGAACATCGAGGCGCGCCACGAACGGCGGACCGCGGCGGACGGCCCGACGGTGCTGGCCGGTGTCGAGTACGCGCTCGTGCGCAACGACGTGCTGGCCAACCGGCCGATCTCCCCGCCACAGCGCCGCAGCGTCGAGGTCCCGCGCGTCACGGCGCTCTTCGACGAGGCGGACTGGGCTGCAGTCGGTCCGCGGGTGGCCCAGACGTTGGCGGCAACCGGCCGGTCGGTCGAGGCGACGTTCGTCACGCCGGACGAGCAGGCCGGCAGGGACATCGCCGCGGTACGGTCGGCTCCGCACCAGCGGATCGAGGTCGCGGCGCCGAGCTGGCGGCTCCACGAGCGGCTCGCCCGGTCCGACGTGGTGATCGGCGCCGCCCGCCATTCGACGTACGAGTGGCTGTGCATGGGCGCCTCCCTGTGCCTCGTCTGGACCGCCGAGGAGCAAGTCGAGAGGTACCGACAGCTGATGGTGAGAAGGGTCGTCGTGGGCCTCGGCTCGGCGGAGGAGCTCAGAGCCGACGCGGCGGCCGGCACCGAGCGGATGGCGCGCTTGCTCAGCGACGCGCGGGAGCGCACCCGCCTCGGCGAGGCGGGATGGCGGCTGGTCGACGGGCTCGGCCGGGCCCGGGTCGCGGACGCGTTGCTGGCGCTGCTCTAGCGGCTGTCCCAGACCCCGTCGACGCCGTGGGGCACGGAGACCCACCAGAAGTCGCCGAGCCCACCGCGCGCCGTGAGCTCCGCGGCCTCGGAGGCCCGGCTCAGCCCCGCCACGTAGCCGCTGGGGTCATCGTGCGCCTGCGCGGGCGCGGGGCGCGCGGCGTCGACGCCGAGCGCGTGCAGTGCCTCCCGCTGCGTGGTGCGGTGCCCCTGCAGCGAGTCGACGGCGACGTGGGCGGTGATGTCGCGGCGACCGTCGGGCAGCACCTCCACCTGGCGTCCGCGCAGGTACGACGCGAGTGAGCCGAACGGCGGACGCGTGTCCCGGGTGTGGCCGTAGTCGATCGCGACGGCGAGACCGTGCCGCAGCCGCCGCAGGACGTCGCTCCACGCCCGGTCGCGGGCCGACCCGATCTCCGCTCGGCTCCCCGGCTCCGACAGCGGCCACCACCGGTTCAGCCAGTGCTCGTGGCACTCCTCGCCGAGCTTCTCCTCACCGGTCCCGGGATGGACGTGCACGTAGCGGGGCACCCCGGCACGGTCGACCTCCACGACGTCGCAGGGGATGTTGTCGAGCCACTCGTTGGCGAGCACGAGGCCGTCGAACTCGCCGCGCAGGTCGTCGCGCCACGCGATCTCCACCGGGAGCCCCTCGGGGCGCGGTCCGACGTCGATCCCCACCAGGTCGAGCCGTCCGGGCGCGAGCTCGTGCAGGCGCACGAGCAGCTCGCCGCCGCCGGCGCCGATGTCGGTGACGGCCGTCAGGCCGGTACGACCGGCGAGCTCGAGGATCGCCTCCGCGAACAAGCTGGAGGCGTGTACCGAGGTGCGGAAGTGGTCCGCGGGCCGCTCCAGCCGGAAGAACCCCTCCGGCCCGTACAGCGCCTCCGACCAGGCCTCCCGCCAGGTCGGCAGGTCACGTGCCTTCACGAGGCCACGGTAGACGCGCACGTCCCGGCGCGCGGGCGGAGCAGCCGAGTCGCTCGAAGCCGCCCGGGGTCGGCGCCGTCGTCGGTATCCTGGCTGGCAGCCGTACCGGCACAGCCCGACAACTCTCCAGGGAATTTCGTTGACGCCGAGACCGAGGCCCTCCGGCAGCAGTGCCGTCGCGGTGGTGGCGCGGCGTCGTCTGGCGGCCGTCGCGCTCGCCGCCGGGGTCCTCGTCGCGCCGGCGGGCATGGCGAAGCTGCCGCCCGTTGCCGCGACGGCGGCCTCGACGGTGCCCGACCCGCAGGACGATCGTGTGCGGCGCGTGGTCGCGATATCCGTCGACGGCCTCAGCCCCACCGCCATCCGCCGCCTGGGTCGCGCCGGGACGCCCTCGCTGCACCGGATGATCGCCCGCGGCGCTTCGACGCTGGACGCCCGGACACTGCGGGAGTCCACCTCCACACTGCCCAACCACACCGGCATGGTCACCGGCCGCCGGGTGTCGGCCTCCGCCGGCGGGCACGGCGTCGTCGTCAACAACGACGACGGCACGACGGTGCACGACGCGGCCGGTGAGTACGTGCACAGCGTGTTCGACGTGGTGCACGATCACGGCGGTACGACCGCCCTCTACGCCGGCAAGACCAAGTTCGACCTGCTCGACCGCTCCTGGAACACCGCGTACGGCGCTCCCGACGGCGTCCAGCCCGACCACGGTCCAGACAAGATCGACGGCTACCTGCCGCGGCTACGGACGGGCCTGCTGGTGAGCCTGCTGGTGCGGCAGCTTCGACAGGACCCCGCCACCTTCACCTTCCTGCACCTGCGGCTGCCCGACTCCGCCGGTCACCGGTACGGCTACCTCAGCCGCCCCTACCTCCGCGCGGTCCGGCGTACCGACGCGCTGGTCGGCCGGGTGCTCGCCACGGTCAACCGGGAGCGCTCGCTGCGCCGGCACACGGCGGTGGTGCTGACCGCCGACCACGGCGGGCACGGCGGCGACGGCAGCCGCGCCCACGGCGACCCGTGGCGCCCGGGGAACTACCGCATCCCGTTCCTGGCGTGGGGTGCCACGGTGGCCCGTGGCGCCGACCTGTACGCGCTGAACCCGGACCGGCACCGGCCGGGCCCGCGGCGCACCGGGTACCGGGGGCGCCAGCCGGTCCGCAACGCCGACCTCGCCAACCTGGCCACCGACCTGCTCGACCTGCCCGCGGTGCCCGGCAGCCGGCTCAACCAACGCGCCGACCTCGACGTCCACTGAGCGCTGCGGGACGCGGCCACCGGGTCTTGCCGTAACGCCCGAGGGTCGTCCGCCGGCGGTGTGTGACCCAGCACACGGGAACAGCCCGTATCGGCCCGGCGTTGAGGTGATTACGCTGAGCCCGCAACGCTGCACAGCCACCACACCGTCCGGTACCTCCTGCGCGGGGACTGGAACGAAAGGCAACGCACCATGGCCCGTATCGGGGTTGTCGGCGCCGGTCGAGTCGGCGCCGTGCTGGCCGCCGCACTCCGCGGCGCCGGACACGAGATCGTCGCCGTCGCCGGCGAGTCCCACGCCTCGCGCACCCGGATCGAGACGCTGCTGCCCGGGGTGCCGGTGCGCAAGCCCTCCGCGGTCGCGCGCGGGTCCGACATCCTGCTGCTCACCGTCCCCGACGACGCGCTGGCCAACGTGGCCGCGATGCTGTCGGCGTCGCAGGCGATCCACCCGGGCCAGTACGTCGTGCACACCAGCGGCCGGCACGGCACCGAGGTACTGCTGCCGTCCACCGGGCGGGGCGCGCACGTCGCCGCCATGCACCCGGCGATGACCTTCACCGGCACCGACCTCGACCTCTCCCGCGTGCCCGGCAGCGTGTTCGGCTGCACCGGCGACGACGACGTCCGCGCGGTGGTGGAGTCGCTGGTCACCGACCTCGGCGGCCGGGCGGCCTGGATCGCCGAGGAGCACCGGGTGCTCTACCACGCGGCGCTGGCGCACGGCGCCAACCACCTGGTCACGCTGGTCAACCAGGCCACCGAGCTGCTGCGCGCCACCGGGGTGAGCGACCCGACCGCGATCGTCCGGCCGCTGCTCGAGGCGGCCCTGGACAACGCGCTGACGTACGGCGACGCCGCGCTGACCGGGCCGATCGTGCGCGGCGACGTGCAGACCGTCCGCGACCACCTGCAGACCCTGGCCGCCACCTCGCTGGAGACGCTGGAGTCGTACGTCGCGATGGGCCGCGCCACCGCCAACCACGCCGTACTCGACGGCCGCCTGCAGCCGCAGCGCGCGGCCGCGGTGGTCGAGGCGCTCAACGACGCCTGGGTGAGGGCCACGCAGTGATCCCGGTCGTGACCCGCACCCGCGCCGAGCTGGACGACGCGCTGAAGGACGTCCGCGCCGCCGACGGCCGGATCGCGCTGGTGCCGACCATGGGGGCGCTGCACGAGGGGCACGCCTCGCTGCTGCGCACCGGGCGGGCGCACGGCGAGACGCTGGTCGCGTCGGTCTTCGTCAACCCGACCCAGTTCGGCCCGGGCGAGGACTTCGACCGCTACCCGCGCACCTTCGACGCCGACCTGGAGGTCTGTGCCCGCGCGGGCGTCGACGTGGTGTTCGCCCCCGTGGTCGAGGACGTGTACCCCGGCGGCGACGTGACGGTCACGGTCGACCCCGGGCCGCTGGCCGACGAGCTGGAGGGCGCGGTGCGCCCCGGCCACTTCCGCGGGGTCCTGACCGTGGTGGCCAAGATGCTCGGACTGGTCCGGCCGCACGCGGCGGTGCTCGGTCAGAAGGACTACCAGCAGCTGGTGCTGATCCGCCAGATGGTGCTCGACCTGTGCATGAACGTGGCCGTGGTCGGCGGGGAGACGGTCCGCGAGGCCGACGGGCTCGCGCTGTCCTCGCGCAACGCGTACCTGTCGGCCGACGACCGCGCGACCGCGCTGGCGCTCTCGCGAGCCCTGCGCGCCGGGGTGGACGCCGCCGGGCGTGGCCACGACGCGGTGCTGGCCGCCGCGCACGGCGTACTCGACCATGCCGGTGGCCTGGACCTGGACTACCTCGCCCTGCGGGCACCCGACCTGGGGCCCGCACCCACCGACGGCCCGGCCCGGATCCTCGTGGCCGGACGGGTCGGCACGACCCGACTGCTCGACAACATGCCACTGACGCTGGGACCCGCCGAGG